>NZ_JBHWYX010000010.1:0-183631 GCF_042728795.1 Streptomyces sp. NPDC060184 | reverse complement strand
CGTCCCCGAGGGCAACCTCACCATCACCCCCTTCACCGAACTCCGCGCCGAACTCGTCCCCCCCACCGTCAAAGGCCGACTCCGCGGACGCCCCAGACTCGCCATCGACAACCTCGGCAACACCAAACTCACCGCCTCCCTCAACGGCACCGACAACGGCGACCAACTCACCTACGAACTCCGCCCCAGCAACATCCAGATAGAACCCGGCCGCGCCGCCTTCGTCACCACCACACTCAAACCCCGCAAAATCACCTGGTTCGGAGCCAAAGAACAACGCCCCTACACCCTCACCGTCCAACGCTCCGGAACCACACCCCTCCCCATCGACGGCACCTTCGTCCAACTCGGCTTCCTCCCCCGCTGGCTCGCCACCTTCCTCGGCATCCTCCTCGCCCTCACCATCACCTTCCTCGCCCTCTGGTTCGGCCACAAACCCGCCATCGCCACCGGCACCACCGAAAAACTCGTCGAAGCAAGCGCCACCCTCGCCGCCGAACCGACCCCTTCGGCGACCCTCGCCCCACCGCCCACCCCCGCGCCCACCACCGCCCCACCCGCGCCGGCCCCCACCCAGGAGACCAAGACCGACGCGTCCGGCGGAGACGGCGGGGCCGGGGAGTCCGCCGCCCCGAAGGAGCCCGAGGACACGGCGGCGACCGCGGTGAACCGCATGGCCGAGGACGACCCCACGGGCCGGCACATCTGCTATCGGGCCTTCATCAAGGGCGAGGGCTGGCAGGAGCCGGCCTGCGACGGCGCCATGGCGGGCAACAGCCGTGACCAACCGCTCACGGCCCTCAACATCGCCGTGTACGGCGTCAGCGGATCCTCTGCCAACGCCCTTCCCCACGACCCTGGTTCGACCGACGGACAGGCCCACTGGCAGACGCCCTGGACGCGCATCGTCGCCGACGGCGACGACAACTACATCGGCAGCACCGACGAGGACGCCGAGGTGATGCCGGGCTTCGCCATCAACGTCGGCACCGGGCAGATCTGCCACAACATCCGCTTCACCGGCGGGGAGTGGACCAAGACGCCCACGTGCACGGGTCCGCGGAACGCGTTCAACTTCGGCGGCACGACCGACAACTCCCGTGCGCTGGAGGCCGTTTCTTTCACGGTGCCCGCCGCCGAGTGAACATGACGGCCGTGCGGCGGCCGTTGCCGGGCGGGCGGCCTACCAGGTCCCCTCGCCCGGCACCAGGCGCCCGGCCTTGCGGTACTCGCGCCGGGCGCCTTCCAGCAGGTCGGCCGCCGTGACCAGGCCGTCGCGGCCGGCCGCGAGGTACGCCGCGGTCACCACGGCGCTGCGGATCGAGCCGCCCGCCAGCTCGAAGACCGAGGCCACCGGCTGCACGTCGACCTCCGGTACGCAAGGCACGTGGGAGAGGCTGTGCCGCCACAGGGCGAGGCGCTGTTCGACGTCGGGGAACGGGAAGTCCACGACCAGGTCGAGGCGCCGGGTGAACGCCTCGTCGATGTTGGCGCGCAGGTTGGTGGTGAGCAGCGCGATGCCGTCGAAGGACTCCAGGCGCTGAAGCAGGTAGGAGCTCTCCATGTTGGCGTACCGGTCGTGGGCGTCCTTCACCTCCGACCGCTTGCCGAAGACGGCGTCGGCCTCGTCGAAGAGGAGCACGGCGTCGGTACGGTCCGCCTCCGTGAAGATGCGTTCGAGGTTCTTCTCCGTCTCGCCGACGTACTTGTCTACGATCGACGACAGCTGCACCGTATAGAGATCGAGGCCGAGTTCGGCCGCGACGACCTCCGCCGCCAGCGTCTTGCCGGTGCCCGAGCCGCCCGCGAACAGTCCGAGGACGCCCCGGCCCCGGCCACCGCCCGCGCTCAGTCGCCACGCCCCGAGGACCCGGTCGCGGTGGCGGGCGCGCAGGGCGAGTTCGCGCAGCTCGGTGAGCGGGCCCGGAGGCAGCACCAGGTCCCGCCAGTCGACGGCGGGCCGGATGCGGCGGGCGTGCTGTTCGAGGCCCGAGGCGGACTGTTGGCGTGCGGCGAGCCGCAGGTGGGCGGGGGTGAGCGGCCCCCGGTCGAAGGCGGCGAGGCCCCGGGCCGCGTGGGCGGCGCGGACGATGTGGTCACCGGACAGGTGGTACGGGGCGACGGTGGCCGCCAGGTCGAAGCCCGGCTCCTCGCCGAGCGCCGCCGCCCAGGCGTCGGCCGCACCCGCGCCGCGCGGCGGCGCCTCCAGGACCAGGGGGTCCGTGTCGGACCACTGGGGGTCGTACGGGCGCGGCCCGGTGATCAGCACCGGCACGTCCGCGGCCCCGGCCAACTGCCGCATCAGCGCGGCCGGTTTGTCCGGCATCCCCTGGACGACCACCGCGCGGCCGGTCAGCCGGGCCTCGCGCAGCAGCCCGGGGACGCGGTCCTCGGGCCCGGTGAACCGGAGGGCCGGCAGGCCGGCGAGGCGCAGGGCGGCGGCGATCGAGGGCAGCCCGTCGCCCTCACGCCGCTCGCGGAGGTAGGCCGTGACCGGCGGACCGGCGGCGAGCCGGGCGGCCAGACGGTGCACGAAGAGGCCGGTGCCGGTGTCGGGGGACGGCACCTGCCCGTCGTCCGTACCCAGCCCGTCCTCGGGACCGTCGAAGGGCGCGCCTTCGGGACCGTCGTCCGGCGCGTCGTCCGGCGCCCGGCCCGTGTCCAGCGGGTGGAGGTGTCCGGCGAGGGAGGCGTCCGGGGTGTCGTCGCCGAGAAGGTGGGCCAGCAACCGGTCCGGCACACGCAACGAGCGGCTCAAAAAGGGGCGTTCGGCGTCCTCCACGTCGAGCAGCCCGAGCGCGCGCAGCGGGGCCGCCGGGTGCAGCCGGGCCCGTGCGGACGCCAGGTGGACGGGGATGCCGCAGAGGTCGAGGGCGAGCGCGACGGTGGCCCGGCGGCGGCTGACGTCGTCGTTGAGGTAGCCGTACAGCGCCTCGAAGCTCCGGTCCAGGTCCGGGGCGAGCGCGACGAGCAGGAAGAGGGCGTCGAGTCCGGTCAGCCCGAGCCGGGCGGCGAGGTCGGTCAGCCGGTCGGTGTACGCGTCGACCGGCCCGGCGGCACCGAGCCGCGGGGGCTCCGCCGGGCTCAGCAGGTGGTGGGCCGCCTCCTTCGACACGTACAGGCCGCGCAGCGGGTCGTCCGCGGTGGGGTCGTCGGCGGAGCGGTACTCGACCAGCAGAGCCGTGCGCTCGCGGAGTTCCGCGAGGCGGGCCAGGAGCGGACCGGCGTGCGAGGCGTCGCCCGGCGGCGGGAGCGGGGGGCCGGCGGTCATGTGCGGTTGCCCGTGGTGCGGTTGCGGCGGGCCGATTTCCTGGCCTCCTGGGCAGCCGCCACCTGGTGGGGCCGGTGCGCGCGCTCGGACTCGGGCCGGGTGCCGTCCTCGGCGGCGTCCATGGTGCCCACGCGGACCGCGGCGCCCTCGGTGACGGGCGGCCCGGCGTCGTACTCGGGGTAGGCGGGGAAGGGTGCGGTGATCACCAGGTCGAGGGAGGGCTTGAGCTCTCCGCCGAGCGCGGACCAGATCTCCGCGAGCGAGCGGGCCTCGGTCTGGATACCGGCCACCGACAGCGGCACGGTCATGCCCAGGGCGGCGAGCGAGCCGGTCAGTTCGGAGGGGGCGATGAGTTCGCGCGGGATGAGCGTGGCCAGCGCGGCGGAGAGCAGGCGGTGTTCGTCCTGGGGCTGTTTCGTCCAGGCCGTCACCAGGTACGACAGCCGGAACCAGCGCGGGGGTTGACGGCGTTTCACGACGACGTCCCGCTCGTCGTAGACGGGGACGTGGCCCCGCTGGCGACGGTTGATGTCCTCGCGGATGTCGTACAGATAGGCGTTGATGGTGGGCGCGTTGCGGCGGGCGGCCCAGTCCCGGGTGGGGGCGTCGAAGGCGATGTCGATGCCCGAACCGCTCAACGCACCGCCGCTGAGCAGCTTCTTGAGGACCTCGTCCACTTCGTGGATCACCGTCGTGCTCCCGCCCTGCCGTTCCCGGCCCCGCTGTCGTCCATGCCGTCGTGGATGCGCCGCCGTGATCGTCCCGGCCGCCCCGGACGATCCTGCCTCCCGCGCCGCCCGTCCCCGCAGTCGCACCGGGACGTCGGCCGGGCAGACCGTACCGCCCCCAGGGGCGGCTCGGGTTGCCCCTGCGGTCAGATGTAGCCTTCCCTCAAGGCCTGAGCCACGGCGTGAGCCCGGTTGCGCAGGTGAAGTCGGGTGGTCATTCCGTGCATGACGTTCTTGACCGTGCGTTCGGAGTAGGACAGCTTCTTGGCGATCTCTCCGGTGTCGAACCCTTCGGCCACCAGGCGCAGTACGTCGACCTCACGCGGTGTCAGACCCGACACGGGGGCGCCGGGCCGGCCCGCCGCGCTGCGGTGCAGCGAACCCACCTGGTTGATCAGCCGGCCGAGCAGGTCGGACGGCAGGTCGCCGTCGCCGCGGGCCGCCGCGTGGACCGCCTGCAGGAGCCGGGGCGCGGTGGCCTCGTGGCGCCACACGATGGCACCGACACCGCACTCGATCACGTCGAGCAGTTCGGCCTCCCGGAGCGCGCCCACCACGAGCGCCGCCCGCGCGCCCTCGCTGCGCACCAGTCGGCGCAGCCGGGTCAGCACCGCCTCGTCGAGCGAGTCCTCGACGAGCAGCAGCACCGTGCCGGGGCCGGACTCGCTCTCTTCCCGGAGCTCGATCTCCGGGTACCGGCGCAGTTGGCTGTGGACTCCCTCGCGCGAGATCGGGTCCCGGGTGTGCACCGCGACGCGTATCCGCTCCACGGCGTCGATCGGGCCGGGCTGTGTGGTGCGCGTGGCGCTCTGCAACCGAATTCCCCCATGTCCGCATGTGTGGAACCCGGTTCCGGTCGCCGGCGGGCCCGCGTTTTCCACCTTTGTGGAACGGCTGGGGCTCCCGCCATCGTGGAACACCACGAGCGGCACCACGAGATCGGCGGTGGCCGCCGGCCACGGCACCACCCGTCGCGGGCAGGGCGCCCGGGGCGGTACGCGGGGGGACTCCCCGTTCTCCACCGTCGCGAGGAGGGGACAGAATGTCCGGACCCTACAGTGAGCAACCGCGCGAGCACAGGGGTGCGGCAGAACTGATCGCGACGAGTGCCGCCCGCGCCCGCGCCGGGCACGGCGGTACGGTCCTGCTGCGCGGGGCCACCGGCACCGGCCGGACCACCGTCCTGGAGGCAGCCGCCGAGGCGGCGGCCGGGCGCGGCATGCGGGTACTGCGGGCCCGCTGCTCCCCGGACGACGCCGCGGTCCCCTTCTCCACCGTCCGGCAGTCGCTGCGCTCGGTGGCGGCGCCGGAACCACCCGTCGGAGGCGGCGCGCGATGCCCGGCGGCGGACGGCCCGGCGGCGGACGGCCGGGACCGGAACGGCCGGACGGCGGACGGGCGGGAAGGCGGCAGGGAAGAAGGCGGGCGGGAAGAGGGCGACCGGCTGCGGCAGTTGCTGTTCGCCCACGCCGGACGGGCCCCGCTCCTCGTGGCCGTGGACGACGTGCACCTCGCCGACGCGGCCTCGTACCGGTGGCTGGTGGAGACCGCCCGGCACGTGGACCGGCTCCGGCTGCCGGTGCTGCTGGCGGTCACCGAACGCAGCCAGTACGACGTGGGGCAGCCCGCCCCGGGGTTCGCCCGCGGTCTCTCCCCCGCTCTCCTGCGTACCCACACCCTCGCCCCGCTCACCGCCGACGCGGCGGCCGTCCTGGTGCGCGCGCGGTTCCCCTCGGCTACCGCAGCATGGGTCGAGGCGTGTACGCGGGCGGGCGCGGCGAGCCCGCTGCTGCTCCGCGCCCTCCTGGACGACCTCGGTGCCTCCGGCACGCTCCCGGCCGTGCCCGAGACCGCAGCCGCGCTGTACCCGGGGGCGTACGCGGCGGGGGTGTCCTGGTGGCTGGAGAGCGCCGGTGCGGAGACCTCGGAGGTGGCGCGCGTCCTCGCCGCCCTCGACGAGGAGCCGGACCGCGGGAGCCCGGAGCAGCCCCGCCCGTCCGGCACCGCCCCGGACCACCGGGCCGCCGAGGAGTCCGGCCGGCTCCTCGCCGAGCTGACCGGCTCCGATCCGGCCCGGGTGGCGGGGTGGCTCACCGCGATGACCGGCCTGGGCCTGCTGCGCCCCGGCGCCGACGGCAGGCCCCGCTACGCCCACCCGTTGCTGCGGGACGCGGTCCTCTGCTGCGTACCCGCGACCCGGCGGTACGCCGTGCGCGGCGCGGCGGCCGAGGTGACGAGGCGCTGGGGAGCCCCCGCCGAGACGGTCGCCGGGCATCTGCTGCTCGCCGGTCCGGTGGGCCAGCCCTGGGCCCCCGCCGCCCTGCACGGCGCCGCCTCGCTGGCCCTGCGCGCCGGACGGACCGGCGACGCCGTCGCGTATCTGCGCCGTGCCCTGGACGAACCGCTCTCCGCCGGGCAGCGGCAGCGGCTGCTGACCGACCTGGGCTCCCTGGAGTACGCGGGCGCCCAGGCGTCGGCCGCCATCCCCCGGTTCACCGAGGCGCTCGCGCTGGCCAGTACCCCGCGCGACCGGGTCCGGGCGGCCGTCGCCCTGGGCACCGCGCTCGCCGGGCGCGGCAGGACCCACGCCGCACTGGAGGTGCTGCGCAGGGCGGACGGCCAGCTCGCCGGCCACCCCGGCCTGGCGAGCACCCTGCAGAGCGCGACGGTGCTCCTCTCCGACCAGGACAAGACGGTCCGCCGGGAGGTCTACCGCTGGCTGCGCGTCACCGCGGAGCGCACCCCCGAGCTGGTCAGCCCGGCCGCCCACGCGCTGCTCGTGCGGTACGCGGCCACCGCCGGGCTGACCTCGGCCGACGAGGCGATGCGGAAGGTACGGGTCCTGCTCGCCGAACCGTCCGACCCGCTCGCCGAACCGTTCCTGCTGGGTGCGGCGGCGGCCGTCGCCCAGTGGGCCGACGAACTCGACGAGGCCGAGGAACTGGTCGACCGCGGCCTGGCCGGCCATCTCCCCCACCTGCCGCACCCCATGCACATGGCGCTGCTCAACGTACGCGCGGACATCGCGGGCGCCCGCGGCGAGCACACCTGGCTGCCGGCCGCCTCTCCCGCCGCCGCGTCCGCCGGACTCGCCCCCGCGCACGCCCATGTGCTGACCGGGCTCGTGGAGACCGGGCGGGCGGCCGAGGCGCGGCGGTTCGCGGACGCCTTCGACCTGCGGGAGGCGCCCGACTCCTGGGGCCGCAACCGTTTCCTCTACGCGCGAGGGCTGCAGCGCGCCTCGGCGGGAGATCCGGCGGGGGCACTGCACGACTTCCTGGAGTGCGGACGCCGCCAGACCGAACGCCAGGTGGTCAGCCCGGTCGTCACCCCGTGGCGCACCTCGGCCGCCCTGTGCTGCCTGGTCCTGGGCAGCCCCGGGCAGGCGCTCGCCCTGGCCGAGGAGGAATTGCGCCTGGCCCGCGTCTGGGGCACCGCACGCCCGGTGGGCCGCGCGCTGCGGGTGCTCGGCACGGTCACCGGCGGGCGCCGCGGTCTGCGGCTGACCGAGGAGGCCGTACGGCTGCTGCGGGAGTCACCGACCGAGGTCGGCACGGAACCGGCCAGCGCGCTGCTCGCGCACGGCCGGGCGCTGACCACCGCCGGCGAGCACGCCCAGGCCCGCAGATGCCTGCGCGAGGCGGTCGAGCGCGCCGAACGGCTCGGCGCGGTACGGCTGCGCACCCTGGCGGAGCAGGCCCTGCGGGAGAGCGGCGCCCGCCGCCCCACCCGGGCCGGTACCGGCACGCGCTCCCTCACCGCCAGCGAACGCCGCATCGCCCGGCTGGCCGCCGACGGCCACACCAACACCGAGATCGCCGACCTGCTGCACCTGGCCCGGCGTACGGTGGAGACCCATCTGACCAACACCTACCGGAAGTTGGGGATACGGCGACGGGTCGAGCTGGTCGCCTCGCTGGGCTCGGACCGCGACCGCGGAGCCCGAGGGTGAGTGATCCGGCAAACCGCTGAACCCCGACCCCCCGCGTGACTAGCATGAAGCCTCAACTCCATAGCTCAGCAAGGAGAATGCCCGTGCCCGAGATCGATACTCTGCTCAACCACGTGGTTCCGGCGGCCGAAGCGGCGGTCCTCGCCTACGGCGCCGGTGTGCTGACCAGAGTGCAGGACGGGACGGCCGAGGCGACCGTACAACTGGGGCAGCGGATCCTCACCAGGATCACGAGCCGCGGCACGGAAGCGGACGCGGAGGCAGTGGCGGACGCCGACGCGGACGCGGTCCGGGAGACGGTCGAGCGGATGGCGGAGGCGGGCGACGACCAGTACGTGCGCGCCCTGCGGCGCGCGGAGTTGGGGATCGCCCTGCGGGACGTCCTCAAGAACTCCCCCGAGCTCGCCGCGGAGTTCTCGGCGCTGCTGCCGCAGGCACCCGCCGTGCACGCCAGTGGCACGCGCAGCGTCGCCATCGGCGGAGACAACGACGGCACCGTCTTCACCGGCGACGGCATCCCCCCTCAGTGAACCCCAGGCGCGGCCCGCAGGAGCCCCACCCCACGCACGGCCCGACAGCCCTTTCCAGCGGTCCCAGAAGCAGCGCCGTCGGCGGATCGAACTACGGGATCATCAACACCGGTGACCAGGTCATCATTCAGGTCACCGAAGCCCCGGGCCCATGGGACCAGGCGGCCCAGAACCTGGCGACCAGGGTCTACGGCCAACTGGTCGTAGAGGGGGAGAACCAGAAGATCTGGGTGCAGACCAAGCCTCTGCCCGTCCACTGCCGACCGGCCCCCAGAACACTGGCCATAGGCCACGACGACGTCCTCTTCGCCCCCCGAACCGCGGGAGGGGACTCAGCCCTTCCGAAACTGGACGAGTGGGTGCGCCGGATGGCGGGCTTCTACCAGCGTGCGGAGCGCGGAAAGCTGGTGGTGCTGGGCCGGGCTGGCTCGGGCAAGAGCATCCTGATCCAGCACTTCGCCCGCACGCTGCTGGAGCCCGAGAACCGCCCCGCAACCGCACAGATTCCCGTGATCTTCAGCCTCGGGTCGTGGAACCCGCGGAGGGACAGCCTGCGGAACTGGCTGATCGCCTGCCTCGACCGGGACCACCCCACCCTGGCGGAGCCCGCCTCCGACGGATCGACGTGGGCGGGCGCACTGCTCGGCGCCAACCGGCTCCTGGTGATTCTGGACGGGTTCGACGAGATCGCCGACGGCCTGCGCGGCAGAGCCCTGGAGCGCCTCAGGGCATCGGGTCTGTCGCTGCTGGTGACGAGCCGCCGCGCCGAACTCGAAGCGGCCGTGGCCGGCCCCGGGCCCGTTCCCTTCGTAGGGATCGAACTGGACGACCTCACCCTGGACGACTCGGTCACGTATCTGCTGCGCCCCACCGGTGCGACCCCCGCCGACGACTCCGTCAGCACGCCCCCGGGCAAGTGGGCGCACGTCTTCAACGAGATGCGCGAAAGCCCCGGCGACCCGAAGTGCGGCGACCTCGCCGCCGTGCTCACCACCCCGCTGATGGTCGCCCTGGCCCGCACCGTCTACGCGACCGGCCGCGATCCGGCCGATCTGCTCAAGAAGTTCGACGGCAGGCAAGCCATCGAGGACCATCTGCTCGACGCCTTCGTCCCCAGCGCCTACGAAGAAGACCCTCCCGAGGGACCCACCCCCGCGAAGGGCGGGAAGGGAGAGCCCGCAAGCCCCCCGAGCTGGGACCCCGAGCGCGTCCCGCACTGGCTCGGCTACCTGGCCACGCACCTGAGCGAACTCGGTACGCACGACATCGAGTGGTGGAACCTGGGGACCTCGATGAGTCTCACCTCGCGCGCCCTCGTGACCGGGGCCATGACCGGGCTCCTGACAGGAGTCGCGCTCGGAGCCGTCACGGGGCTCCTCTTCGGACTCGGCCTCGGCGGCGCTCCCGATCAGGCCGCCATCGCCGTCCTGCTGAACACGCTGGGAATCGGGCCGGCCTTCGCCCTCATGCACGTGATCATGTCGAAACTCAAGGTCGGAGGGGCGTTCACCCCCTCGCGCATGCGGCTGCGGCTGCGCGGCGGGACGAGGAAGGTCAGGGACAGCTTTCTCCCCAGGGTGCGGGCCGGAATCATCGGCGGACTCATCTTCGGGGCCGTGCTCGGAGCCGGAGCGGTGGTCTACTACGCGATCCTGGGGGCCACCCCCCTGTTCATGTTCCTCATGTTCGGGAACTCCCTGACGATCGGCCTCGGGGAAGGACTGGCGGGTGGCATCATCGTCGCGCTCCTGGCGGCGCTGGAGGACGCGATCCCCCCGGAGGAGACCGTCAGCTGGTCCGTCCTGCTGGACCGGAACCGCACGACCGTGCTCACCGAGATGCTCGCCCTGGCGGTGGTCATCGGACTCGGATACGGCGCTCTGAACGGACTGTTCAACGGCCCCCGGGCGGCGCTGGAGGGCATCACGGTCGGGCTCGCGATCGGGGGCGGGCTCTGCACGCTGACCGCCTGGGGCCGCTGGGTCGTTCTGGTACGCGTCTGGCTCCCCCTGACGGGGAGGCTGCCGTGGCGGGTGAGGACCTTCCTCGACGACGCGTACGCACGCGGGGTGCTGCGCCAGTCCGGTGCGGTCCACCAGTTCCGCCACGCGCGACTCCGGGACCGGCTGGCCGCGACGTACCCACAGCACGGACGACCCACGGCAGGTGAGCACTCATGAACACCGGGCACATTCGCCGCGCCGGACCTCGTGGTCCACGCGGCGCGAGCGGTCACGCGGCCGGAGTCCCGCTGAGGGTCGCTGCGGCCGTGACGGCCGCGACAGCGGCAGCGGCCGGAGTCCTGGGGACGTCCGGCGCCGGACAGGCTCACGCGGAGCCGGTCCGGCGCTCGCTGCAGTACTCCTGCTCGTTCACGAACCTCGGACCCGCGACCATCACGATGACCGTCGAGACGGACATCCCGAAAACGGTCGAAGCCGGCATGGGCACACCGCGCTCCGCCATCAAGGGGTCCGCCGAACTGACGAATGTCTATGCCTGGCTGGCGGCCTCCAGTGGTGTGAAGTCCGTCGAAGGCTCGCTGACCGCGTCCGCCACCGTGACCGCGCCGGGCACCGACATCCCACTGACGCTGCCCATGACGGTTCCCAGGACCCCTCTTCCGGCGTCCAGTTCGTTCCAGGTCCCCGCCCGGGGCACGCAGCCCTCCGTGACCTTCAGTCGTCCGGGCGCCGCGAAAGTCACGGTCGGCGGCCTCACCATGCATCTCGTGCCCAGAACGGCTAACGGGGCGGTAGCGATGGTCGGAGCGATCGACGGATCGTGCGACGTGGTTCCTGGGCAGGACCTGACCCTTCAGTCGCTGGTCGTCACGGAACGGGTCAAGCCGACGGCCACCGCGTCCTCCGGGACCGGAACCGGAGCGGGCGGAACCGGAACGGGCGGGGGCGATACAGGCGGGGCCGGAGCGGGCGGAACCGGCAGCGGCTCCGGGACGGCCGCCGGTGCGGGCCCCGGTGCGGGTTCCGGTCGTGCGACGGCAGGGGCGTCGGGGGCCTCGGGGGCGCCGGACGCCTCGGCAACGCCGGGCTCGTCCGGAACCCCGGGAGCACCGACCGCGTCGGCCCCCACCCCGCCCACGCCCAACGCTCCGCCCTCCGCGCAGGGGGCGCCGGTCGTCGACACGCCCGCGGACGACGCGACCACGGGTCCCGCCGCCGACACGGCCGGCGACTCGGGCTTCGCGGCGCCGATGCTGCTGACGATCGGCATCCTGATCGCGGGAGGCGTTGCCGCGGCCGTCGGGTTCGGCTCACGGTTCAGGAAGCACCGCTCGGGCGCCGCGGACGACCAACAGGTCGGCGAGATCACCTTCGATCCCTGACCCTCGGGCCCGGACAGCGGGTCGTGCCCCTCACACGCCCGCACTCCGTGCCCCGTACTCCGTGCTCGCCCCGGGACGGACCGGGCGGCCCGGTTCTCCCAGCTGCCCGAGCAGAGCCCGGCCGTAGTGGTCGAGTTCGTAGAAGACCCGGCCGCCCACGCGCTGCTTCCAGGCGATCCCCGCGTCGGTGAGCACGGTGAGGTGCTGCGACACGGTGCTCTTGGCCAGGCCCAGGGTGCCCGCCAACGAGGTCGTGGTCTGCGGGGATTCGAGTGCGCGGACCACCTGCGCCCTGCCTCTGCCCAGCAGGAGGGCCAGTCGGTCGTCGGCCTCCTGCTTCATGACGGACTCGGCGAGCGCGTGGAAGTGGCCGATGGCACGGGCCTGATAGGCCATCGCCAGCGAGCCCTCCCGCCTGCCGAACAGGCGGATGCCACCGGCGAAGACCGTCGGCACGAGCATCAACTGTGCCTGAGTCACCGCGAGATCGAGGTCGTCATGGTACGGCGCGGTCAGCGTGGGGTGCGACCACATCACCCGGCCGTCCAGCTCGCGCAGCATGGCCTCGGCCCCCTGGACCACGAGCGTGCGCCCGCGGAAGAGGGTTTCCTCCTCCAGACAGGACCGGATCGAACTCCAGTGAGGGGCGATCGCCCAGTCCCAGTACCGCTCCAGCAGGTCGATGAGGTGGTCGGTCCCCCGGGTACGCGGGTGCGTGTCCCGCAGGTGTTCCAGCTCGTCCCTGATGGTGACGCGCGCCGGACCGGGCACGGGGACGAAGTCCGGATCGAGGAGCGGGGAGTCGCCTCGCCTCATCGGGTCCACCAGGTCCCGGGTCAGCTCGGCCGGCATCCCGGGCCGGACCGACCGGGCCCAGTTCGTGTACGGGGACGGAACCTCGCCCCGGTAACGGGCCAGGATGGCCAGGCTCCCGATCGACTCCCACAGCGGGCTGATCGTCAGCCGGATCCGGTACAGGGTCGCGTCGTCGATCTCCAGGCGGATCAAGGCATCGAAGCCCGACCGGGAAGCACTGCTACCACGCGACTATGCCCCTGTCCGTCAGGTCGTCGAGGAACTCCCAGACGTCCGGGGCGACTTCCTCCGGGTCGGCGTCGTACTCGGTGACGACGAGCCGGATCACGCCGGCGACGCTGCGCAGGCCGTCCAGGGCCGCGAAGATGGTGTTGGCGGGTCCGGTGAGCTGGAGCGCGTCGCCCTCCCCACCGATCCAGTAGTCACCGCGGACCAGGCGTATGCGGGTGCCGAGCACCCTGTGGGGCACGGCGTCGAGGTCGCGTACGGTCTGCTCGCTCATGAGGTCTCCACGCGCATGGCGATGTCCTGGCAGATGGTCAGAACCCTGGTGATCCACGGCCTGGGGTCCGCGGGGTCGAACGCCTGCATCGTCTCGATCTCCCAGTAGTCCTCGAACGAAATCGCCGACGGGGCCGCCGCCTTGAACCGGTTGGGACGCCACTTGGGCTGGTGGCTCCCGTACTCGCCCTCACCGTCGAGGAGCGCGTCGATCGAATGGCCGAAGGCGATGCGGGCGGACATCGTGGCGCTCTGCAGGTCGCCCGCGTCCATCTGTCCCAGAGCGTCTTCGACGGCGTCGTCCGCCAGTACCAGGGAACGGACGACGGTGAAGGAGCGGAAGGCCGTCTCCGCGAGCTTCTTCCTCGCCCGGTCGAGCCAGTCCTGGCCGCGCAGCGGAAGGCAGTTGACCAGCCGGGCCAGCGACTGCTCTTCCTTCTTGACCAGGGCGTTTTCGGCGATCGTACCCGCTTCGTAGACCTCCCAGGAGACCTTGGAAAGGATCTGTTCGATCTGGCTGTCCAGCCAGTACGTCACCTCCCAGCGCTTACCGGAGTCGAAGAAGACCTCGCTCCGCACGAAGGGCGGGTCGAGCGGCAGCGGAATCGTGTTCGGCGCGCTCGGCAGTTCATCGGCGTCGAGGACGACGTACAGGTCGAAGTCGCTCCGCGCGTTGTCCCAGCCACGGGCGGTGGAGCCGACGACATAGGCCGCCAGGGTCTCTTCGGGCAGCAGGTTCCTGGCTTCGAGAACTGCCAGCCAGTCGACGGTCGTTGCTTTCTGCATTCCTTGGCCTTTCACCGGTTCACGTATCGATTCCTGCTGCCGGACGGGCGCGTCAGGCCTGGGGCTCGTCGCTCAGATCACGGCGACGGCCCACCTGGGACAGCAGGAGGGACAGGGGCGCGACGAGGGTACCCGCGCACGTCACCCACAGCGCCGTGCTCAGCCCCGCGGCAGAGGCGAGCACACCGCTCAGCGCGGCGCCCACCGGCAGTGCGCCCCACGAGACGAAGCGGACCGTGGCCATCACCCGGGACAGGAGTTCCGGAGGCGTGTCCGTCTGCCGGTGGGTCTTGGCCATGATGCTGCCGATGACGACGCCGAAGGAGAAGCCGGCCATGCCGAGTCCGTAGAAGTAGATGTTCGTCATCGAGGTCGTCAGGGGAATGGCCAACGCCAGTACTCCGCCGAACGTGCTGGCCACGATCATGGCCCGGGCCGTACCGATGCGCCGGGACAGCTTGGTCGCGACCGCCGAGCCCAGCAGCGCGCCCACCCCGTCCATGGCGATGACCAGGCCGACGACGGTGGCCGACGCCTTCACCTCCCGCACCAGGTACAGCGGCGTCAGAGCGACCAGGGCCGCGTTCATGAAGTTCACCAACGTCGCGTAGATCACGGCCGGACGCATGACGGGGTGCCGGACGACGAAGTTCCAACCCTCACGAATCAGTTGGAGAGGTCTGGCCTGCGGCTGCACGAGGGGCCTGCGCTCGGGCAGGGTCCGCAGGGTGATCGCGGAGACCAGGTAGCTGACGGCGTCGATGGCCAGGACTCCCACGGGCCCGGTGAGCTGGATGAGCACACCGCTCACGGAGGGCCCACCGGTCTGGGTGACCGCGAGGGTCCCCGACATCAGGCTGTTCCGGGAGCTCAGCTCCTCCTTCTCGATGATGGCCGGCAGGAACGTCGTGTTCCCGATGGAGAAGAGCACGGTGGCCAAGCCGCTGACGAAGGCCGCCACCAGCAGATGGGGATAGGTGAGGTGCCCCATCCACCAGGCCACGGGCAGGGAGCCGATCGCCACCAGCCGCACGAGGTCCAAGGCCACCTGCAAGCCCCGCAGGGGGGCTCGCTGGACGATGACACCGGCGGGCAGGGAGAGGATCAGCCACGCCACCTGGCTCGTGGCGGCGAGCAGGGTCGTCTCCAGAGCGGTCGCCTTGAGGGCTGTCACCGCCACGAGGGGCAAGGCCACGGCGGTCATGGCCGAGCCCACCTCGCTGACCGTCGTGGCCAGCCAGTACCTCCAGAACACCTGCGCCACACCGGGCCCCGGCGCAGCGGTTGTCTCTGTCGTCACGCCGTGACCTCCCTCGGCACAAAGCCGGCCTTCTCGGACTCGCGGACGTCGCCGACGAGCCCTGCCTCTTCGAATGAGTCCAGTGTCCGGACGTCGTCGAGCGCGCCCACTTCGGCGAAGTGGCGCGTGAGCTGGGACGCCGCCCCGGAGATGTCGTGCCGCACTCGGTGAGCCGGCCAGGACTCGGAGATGACCTGATCGATCTCGTCGCGGCTCAGCCCGACGCGACCGAGGTGGTACGCGGCCCGCTCGTAGTCCGGTTCGAGGAACGCGTGGATCGCCCCGGGCACGAGGGGACCGATCGCGCGTCGCTCCGACGGTGTCAGCGCGGGCCACAGGTGTCTCAGCACCGAGCGGAAGTACACATGGTGGCGCCCTTCGTCCTCGGCGTGGTCCCGGACGAGTTCCCGCACCGCGGAGGGCAGCCGGTCGTCCCTCGGAATGTCCGAGAGGATGCCCGAGATCAGTGTCTCGCTGACGATCGCGAAGAGCAGGGCCTCCACCCCCCTGAGGGCATGGGGCAGCCGCTCCCGCAGCTCGTCGAGTCTCGTGACGAACGACGGTCCGGCACAACCCTCCGCACCCAGGCGCGGAGTACCCGTCGCGGCCGTGATCTGTCGGGCGAAGTCGTCGGAGAACTGGGCGTGCCAGGCCTCGTCGGTGACTATCTTGTGCGCGTCCGCCCTCATGCGGTCGGGCAGACTCAGGCCCGAGCGGCCACGACTGATCTTGGTCGCCACGGGGATGACGGCCAGGCTCTCCAGCTCGGTCGTGAAGTCCAGGTAGTCGTAGAGCCGTTGCAGCAGCAGCCCCCGGACCACGGCCTCCCCCCGGGAGGCGATCATCGGGTGCAGCACCACGGGGTAGAGCTCCGGCGGGAAGAAGAAGCGCCCGGGCTCTTCCCCTTCGAACTCCCGCCGGGGCCTCCTGCGCACACTCGCCAAGGCGTCCCAGCGTTCGAAGCGGCTGGCGTACTCCCCGTCCTGGGGCCGGGCCCCGACGGGCCCGCTCAGCAACTGCTCCTTGAATGCGCGCAGGTACACGGGACCGCCCTCAGCCGACGGTGGAGAGGAGGCGCTGCTCGAAGAGGGCGTCCAGCTCCCCACTGACCTCGTCGAAGGCCACACCCGCCCGGCTGAGGGCCGCGGCCAGGGTGGACCGGCCGTCCACCAGGCGCAGGACGGCGAGGATCGGAGTCCCGTCCTCCAGGACGAACTCGATCTGCCCCTGATCCGTCAGGTACCAGTTCCCCCGCTCGTCCGACAGCAGGAGGGCTTCCTCCGCCAGTGCGGTGATCCGGTCGAGGTCGTACGCACGGGCGGGAGCGAACAGCTCCTCCGTCGTGGCGACGGGGTCGTGTCCGGTCGGGAGTGCGGTCCGCGGGGCTCCGGCGGACAGCTTCTCCAGGATCGGCGGCTGCTCCACCAGCTCCGAGAGCAGGCCCATGTTGACCACGCGCATCAGGAGCTCGACGGAGGCGTCGTCCGTGTCACCGCGGCCGTAGCCCGCCAGCTGCTGCCTGACTGCGTCCGCGTCGAGGTAGACGTCCGCCCCGGGAGCCGACAGGGCCCGCTCGACGAGTTCGTGGTCGTTGCTCCGCATCAGGTCGACGAGCATGCGGTACGCGTAGTGGGTGCCGGGGCCGTAGAAGAACGGGGCCTTGGTCCGTTCGGCGATCCTCGCGGGGAGGAGCGACTTCACCGAGTCGCGCAGAATGCGCTTGTCCCACAGGAGCCGCGGACGCAGACGCTCCGGGACGGAGGCGCTCAGCTCCACCAGTCGGTGGTCGAGGAACGGAACGCGGGCCTCGATGCCGCTGCCGGCCGCGGTGCGGTCCTCGTGCCACACGTTGTACTGCTGGACCTTGCGGTACTCGGACTCGACGTAGGCGCGGTAGACGTCCGTCGTCCCCCCGCCCCGCATGTCGTCCAGCACCGCGTCCGAGAGCAACGCCATGCCGCCTGACCACCAGGGACGCAAGCCCGACCGCTGGTCGAGCCGGGTCTCCCGGTCCATGCCCTTCAGGTTGGCCAGGAACCTGTCCCAGTCGCCGCCGACGTCGTCGGAGTATCCGCCGTTGAACTCGTCGCTGGCGGCGCCCAGAAGCATGCCACGCAGCTCCGGGCGCTCGGTACGGGCGAACCGGTGCAGCTCGTGCTTGTAGTAGATCTCCGGGCCGGTCATGGGGGTCTCGGTCAGCCAGAGCAGGCGGGTCCACTCCTCGGGAGTGGGCACGTGATCGGGGGCGAAGACGACCTGGTGGTTGTGGACGCCGAGTTCACGGGCGAGCCAGTGGGCGTGCTCCGCGTCTCCGTTGAGGCGCGTGCCCCCGGACAGGGCCGTGAACGTGTGCACCTCCTCGACCTCGGAGAGCGCCAACGCGAGGACGCTCGCCGAGTCGATCCCGCCCGACAGGAAGAGCCCGAGCTCGGTGTCGGCCGTGGCGCACTCCCGGACGGACTCCCGGAGCAGTTCGCCGTAGCGCTCCACGAGCGAGTCCGCGTCGGCCGCGTCGTCCTGCTCAGCGGGCAGCTCCCAGTAACGGTGCTGTGTGGTCCGTCCGTCCTGGAGGTCGACGCGGAGAATCGTTGCCGCGGGCACACTCTCCACGCCCTCGAACCACGTGGACATCTGCGGCGCGGTGAACCTCGGCGCGGCGGCCATCGTCGGATTGGCGAGCGCCTCTTCCCAGAGGAATCGGCGGGGCGTCGCCGGATCGGCGAACAGCCCCTTGATCTCCGAGGACAGCACGATCCGCTCGCGGTTGCGGTGGTAATAGAGCGGCTTGATGCCGAACCGGTCGCGGGCGAGTATCAGTTGGCCCTTGGCGCGGTCCCACAGAATGACGGCGAACATGCCGCGTACGTCACGGAGGAAGTCCAGACCGTGCTGGCGGTAGAGGTAGAGCAGGACCTCGCAGTCCGAGCCGGTCTTGAGCTTGACGCCCGAAGGAAGGGCGGCGGCGAGCTCCTTGTGGTTGTAGACCTCGCCATTGGCGATCAGCACGAGGTTGCCGTCGTCGCTGATCAGCGGCTGACTGCCGTCCGCGGGATCCACCAGCGAAAGCCGGGTGAACGCCAGACCCACCGGTCCGTTGCGAAGCAACTCCCGGTCGTCCGGGCCCCGGTGGTGCATTATGTCGGCGAGTTCATTCAGCAGGGAATCGGTTCCCGGCCCGAGATTCTGCCCGTCAAGCCGGGCGATGCCCGCGAGACCACACATATCCGTTCCTTCACATTCGCGCGCGCCCGGCGTGGGACAAAATAAAGGTAGGTGTGCATGCCTCCGGAAAGGCATGCACACCTTCAACCAATGCTCCTGAGATCAGGAGTTGGTGCGCAGGATGGTGCCCTGCGAGACCGTCTTGGCGGTCGGCTTGGAGTACTTCACCATGTGAAATCACCTCTCTATCCAGTAATTCCGGACCGGCGGGACTTTTCGGCCCCCGCCTTTCCGGTGGGAGGAGCTAAACACGCCGCCGCCCGCAGGGCCAGGGATTCGCTCCTGACCGAACACGGCCGACCACAGGGAGTGTTGGACCCTGGCAGAAGCCCGGCGGCACTACAGCCGGAACCCCCCACGACGCGCCCCGGCACGACAGCCGGAGACCGCACGGCGCGCCCCGGCACGCGGGCGTCGACCGGGCATGGCGCCGGCCGGTCCGGCCAGGGCCGCTGGGGCCGACGGGGCGCGGTAGGACGGTGGCGCGGCAGGGCCCTCCGCCCCCGGGCGAACACGCAGACGGACCGTTTGCACGCGCGGTCACCACTCGGCCACCACCGCCCGGCCGGCGAAGCCGCTGGGCGGTGGCGGACGGGGTCAAGGGAGCCAGGGCACGAAAAAGCCCCAGGTCACGGCGAGTGAGTCCTGGGGCAATTCCGAGCCGCCTTCGGGATTCGAACCCGAGACCTACGCATTACGAGACCGAGAAGGCTTGTGCCAACCGCTGCCGAACTGTGCTGCGAAGTAGCGTTTGAGCTGGTCAGAGCATGTGCAGCAGGTTGCCCCGCACCGCCTCGTGTTGCACTGTCCAAAGGCGTCTGTCCACCGGCCGTCCACCGGAGCGCCCCTCCGGGCGGCTCGCAGTGACCATTCCGTTGCGCGCGTGGGACGACCCGAACCGACATGGCCCCTCCGTCCGACGCGCTTGTCAGCTTCTCACAACTGCTGCACGCGCTCTCGGCGACCACCTCGCCCGATGACGCGACCCACCCGGTGCTGGTGGTGCGGCACGCGGACGGTGAGCGGGCCACAGGCAGTCTGGGCCGTCGCGCCACTCCAGCCACTTCGGATCGTTCAGGACTCCCCGGGCAGCCGGGGTTCCGGCTGGCCCTCTCCAGAACGGGTGGTCGGCGATTCGGGCCGACAGCTCCAGCAGGCGGCAGCCTTCGGTCGGGCTGGCGGCTGGGGCACCGTCCGTGAGCTGCCGGTAGGTGCCGTAACAGGCGGTCTGGTCACGTAGAAGGTCAGGTGGAAAGTCGTACGGACGCATAGCGACTATTGGATCGGATATTCGATTTCAAGGGCAACTAGCCACGCGGATCGACGCGGACGACTTGTGACTGAGCCGCCCAGTTGGCCACTCTGGGCATGACGTTCGCGCAGTTCAGAGGGGGCGCGCTGCTGGTGCAGAGCTCTGGCCATGGGGCACCTGGGTGACTCGAAGCGCTACAAACCAGCCATCCGTGCAGGTCGGCCCTGTTCTCATTTAGCTACGCGAACCGACGTCTAGCGCTGAGTAACTACACGGGGCTGCGGCCGCGTAGCTGTAGCCGGGCTCCCGGCATTCCCGCCCTATCGCGGCCGCGCTCCTGCCACACTGAACGCCCCTTGCCACTACTCCACTTCACTCGAGGGCACACGATGACCGACGGACCACAGAAGCCAGCAGACGACGCCGAGACCAGACCGCCGCTGCGCCGACGTATCACCGCCCGCTGGGACCGCCTCGGCCCCATGGGCCGGGCAGCCGTGGCCGTCGGCGCGATGGCGGCGCTCGCCGGAGGGATCGCCGTCCTGGCCCGCGCCCGCTCGAGCGCGCCCAACACCAATGTCGACGACTTCGAGGCGTGGGCCGACGAACTGGCGCTGGAACCCGGCGAGTACGTCTTCGACTGCCTCGAATGCGACGGTGAAGGATCCATCCAGGTCGGCCAGGAAGACGACGAAGCACCCGACGGCTACTCCCTCGTGTGGGATACCTGCGAGGACTGCCACGGCCAAGGCACCACGAGCTACGACGAGAACGAGGCCGCCGAAGCGATCGACTGCGGACGCACCCCACTCAAGCGGCCGTAGGTTACGTAAGGGCCGCCTGAGCGCCTACACGCTGCCTCTCACCGCACCAGGTAGGTTCCGGCCATGGCTTCGTACGAAGATCAGGTGCTGCTGGAGGCCATGCATTTCCGCCGCGCCATCGAGGACGCCAAGCAGGCCAGCGACTTCGACGCACCACGCCCAGGGTTCCGGGACTTCCCTCAGGGGAGCTGCGGCGCGGCCACGGTCATGCTGTGCACCTACCTCGCCGAGCGGGGTCTGCACGGCTGGTTGTATGCCTGCGGCAAAAGGGAGAACCCGCACGAGACCCACGCCTGGGCAGAGCGGGAGGGCCTTGTCGTCGACATCACCGCCGACCAGTTCCCCGAACACGGGACCGTATACGTCGACCCCCGGACGCCGTGGTTCGACACGTTGGAACCCCCATACGGTCCGCCCAAGGTCGACCGGGTTGCCCCCGACGACGACTACATGGAAGGGCCCGCGTACCGAGCGATCCTCCGGCACCTGCCTTAGTGATTCATTCACCCCACCCCTCGCCGCCACTCATCCAGTTCAACGAGGCGGCCAGAGCGGAGAAACGAGGGTTACGGCAGCTACTCAGAGCTATATGTCCGTTCGCCGTAGCTATACGAGAACAGGGCCGTGTCAGGCGGTGTGTAGCGATATCCCGGCCAGCCGATCTCCATCAGATGTCGGCCGGCAGGTTATGGCCTCCAAGAGCTCGAACTGCCCGCCCCGTTAGCTCAAGATGACACATCATCGGCAGGCAGCCACACTCCGGCTCCCCAACCCTCCAACCTCTGCCGCCGATTTTCGTAGTCGGGAAGAGCTCGGGCCACCATCCGCCAGAAGTTCGGTGAGTGGTTCGGCTCATGCAGGTGGGCCAGCTCGTGCACCAGCACATAGTCCACGAGTGCGGCGGGAAGCTGCATAACCGCCCAGTGGATGTTAAGGGCGCCCCGATCCGAGCAGGACCCCCAGCGGTAACCGAGGGGGCGGACCACTAGGTCAGCGGGCGGAGCTTCGAGGCAGTCTGCCCAAGGGTGCAGACGCTGGGGAAGCCATTGCCTACCCCGCTCCGCGTACCAGGCCACCAATGCGTCGCCAGCTGATCCCTCATGGCCACGTCGCAACCTGAGCCTGCCTTCCGCCAGGGCCACCGGGCGGGGAGCTTCATCAACGGTCTTGAGCCGGTAGCTGCGCCCCAAGTAGTAGAAACCCTCCCCATCGACGAACCGGCGGCGCGGGCGCTGCTCTACATCCACCTCACGGTCGCGAACATTGGCGTAGAGCCAGGGCAGACGGGTGCGGATCAGACCTTCGAGGGCCTCGCGATCCGCGCCGGGCGGCACAGCCGCGACGATGCGGGCGTCGCGTTCCACCGTGACCCGGACACTCGTACGTCCGGGTACTGGGTGGACATTGATGACCAGCCCCCCCACTTCCAGCGGTTCAGCCACGGTGTCATGCATGAAGGGTTACAAGTCCTTCTTGTTGTGCTGGATGATCTCTCGCACCGCAGGCGCGAGACTGTCGACCGCGGGATGCGTGCGGTCGTTCACGGCGAGAAGCATCCAGATGTCGCTCTGGAGATCGTGGAGCGCGGCCGTGTTGTAGAACAAGTCCTTGCGCGCGCTGTGCCGCACGGCAACAGCACGTACTTCGCGCGTCAGCCCGATCAGGTCCAGCCGCGCCTCGTCGGTAATGACCCCGTCTGTGACGACAGCGGTCAGCTGCTGATACACGGCCTGTTCTAGCTTACTGAGACTACGCACGTCCTCCGGGAGGCCCGAATCACGCCCCTCGGCGACATCCTGCGTCTTCTGGGAGAGGTTCTCGAAGGCTTCGAGCTGCTGGGCCCAGTCTTCCGCGTACTTCTTGAGAATTTCTTCTAGGCGTTCACGGAGCCTGTTGTAGGCAACAGGATTCTCCTGAAAGTGGAGTTCGATGTGGTTACGGACGGCGTGGGCCATCATCGACGCCTTAGCGCGGGAGCTCGGCAGTTGCTCGACCTTCGTGCGGAAATCGTCGGAGGTCAGCCGGGTGGGTTCTATCGCGCGTTCCACGCCCAGGGCCTTGACGTGCTCGTTGATCAACTCTGCGACTCGCTCACCGTACGCGGCCGGGTCGAAGCCGTCCTCCTCCTCGCTGAACCGCTGTTTCGCCACCTGGGCGATGAACCCAAAGAGCTTGGCTGGCCGCTGATAGCGGCGGGTGGCTTCGCGTGGCAGGAGGAGGTCAAAGGTGTTCAGGAAGGCTCGAAGGAGCTTGCGGTAGGTGATCCGCCGTTCCTCATCCTCCAGAGTGTCCACCAGCCGATGCACGGCGGCAGTGTCAGCGGGGTCGATCAGTTCTCGAGTAAGGCCGAGATGGTGGCGGAGCGCGTCGTACTGGTGCTCAAGTTTGTTCTCCTCGACCTCGATTTTGACGGTACCGCCCTCCGCCTCGTCGGAGGCGTAAGCGGCCATCGCGTCGAGGAGGGCTCTGGAGACGCCCGCGTAATCGACAACGAAGCCAGCCTGCTTTTTCTCCCCGTAGGTGCGGTTCACACGGGCGACGGCCTGGAGGAGTTCAGCCTCACGCATCCGGCGATCCAGGTACATGACCTGCTCTATAGGGGCGTCAAAACCGGTAAGCAGCATGGTGCGAACGATGAGGATGGCCACCGGCTTGGAGGATTCCGCGGTGAGGTCCGCGGGGTTGGGGAAGGGGCTACGGAACGCCGTGATGGCGTTCTCCTGAGCGTTCCCGTCGGACCAGGATGCCCATGCCGGGTCGTCCTCGGAATCGGGGGAGATCACCGGCACGAAGTCGATGACCTTGAGCAGCGCAAGCTGCTTGTGGGCGGAGACGAGAAGTCGCTGCTTAGGGGTACGGTCCTCCGCCAGCAGGTCCTGGGCCTTGCCGAGAGTGCGGGCAGGGGACTTGGCAGCCTTCTCTACTTCGGCGACCAGTTCGTCACGTGCGTCGCACAGGGCTTCCCGGTAACGCACCGCGATGCCACGCGAATGAGCGACGACCTGTGCCTTGAAGCCTTCCTTCATGGCCCCTTCGACGTAGTGGCGCAGCATGTGGCGCGCCTTACGCCGGATCATGTCGTCAGCGTTGAGGACAGCCGAGGACTTGGCGTACCGCTTCTGGAGTTCGTCGTACTGGTCATCGGTGAGTTCTTCAAACTCCTCCTCGAACGCCTCGTCCAAGGTCTCGCCCTCGTTGACCGCGCCTTTGGCGATGTGGCCTTCGTAGTAGATGGGCACGATGGCGCCGTCGTCCTCGGCGTCCTTGAGGCGGTAGGTGTCGATGAACTCACCGAACGTCGTCGTGGTGAGCTTGCGGCGGTTCATGATGATCGGGGTACCGGTGAAGCCGATCCGGGCTGCGTTGGGCAGGGACTCCATGAGGTTCTGGTGGAGGGCAGAACCGTGGGAGCGGTGTGCCTCGTCGACCAGGATGAGGATGCCATCCCGGTTGTTGATCAAGCCCCAGCCGGGAGTGCCTTCGTGGGCAAGGGAGTCCGCGGCGTTCTGCCGGGCCTTCTCCGCGTCCTGCTGCTTCTGGATCATGACAAAGACCAGGCCGGCGTTCTCCAGAGCAAGGACCTTCGGCACCTCGGACGCGCGAGTGATGACATCCGGCTTTTCGCCTGCAAGCTCGGCTGTTTCGGCGAGCTGCTTCTGGAGCTGCCTTCGGTCGGTGACAATGACGATCTTGAAATGACCCAGGCCAGGAGTAGAACGGAGCTTGCGCACCAGGAACACCATGGTCAGCGACTTACCCGAGCCCTGGGTGTGCCAGACGATGCCACCGCGCTGGTCATCCTTGCCGTGGACCTGTTTGGTCTCGCCCGTTAGCAACCGCTCCACCGCCTTATGGACGGCTCGATACTGCTGGTAGCGCGGACCAATCTTCACCCGGGCAGTTCGCCCTTCGGATACCTCGACATCCTTGAAGACAACGAAGTTCCGCACGATGTCAAGCAAGCGGTGCGGGTGAAGCACCCCTGCCGCGAGAACCTTTTGGGCGCCGGCAAAGGCGTCATGCTTGTGGAACGTCGTTCCTGCTACTCGCTCCGTGTCGAGGGGATGCGCATCCCGCCAGACCACGTAGTCCTGGGGGCGAGAGGTGAACGTGCCCAGCAGAGCGGTGTCCCCAGTCGTTGCGATAGTCAACTGCACTGTACGGAACAGCTGTTCGCTACCTTCGGGCACGAACGAATCACGCCTCTGATTGGCGTATCGGCGCAACTGCTGGATCGCCTTGTGCGCATCGCCCTGCCCGGCTTTGAGCTTCTTACACTCGATAACGACCAACGGAATGCCGTTGACGAACAGCACAAGATCGGCAATGAGTTTCCTGGGCTTGCCGTGATCGTCCCGCGCACCCGGGATCGTCATCGGGAATTGAGAGACGACAAGGAAGTCGTTGTTCTCCGGTGTCTCCCAATCGACGAACCGAACCTTCTGCGCCCTACCCCCGTCCCAGCCGTCGACGCCAGGGACGGCGACGCCTTCGATCAGAGCTTGAGTTGATGCCTCATTAGCCGCTATGAGCCCGCCGCCGGGTGCACCGCCCTTGCTGAGCGCAGAGATCGCAACGGCCACGCGGGCGTCGTCCAGCCACGCCGTCCCGTTCGGCGTCCGGTTCAGCCGGTCCAATTGACGCCGGAGGATTCCGGTGAGCAGCGCGCTGTCCGCCCCATGGCGGATGTACGGATCTGCGCCTGGCGCTTGCAACTCCGCGCCCTGGATCCCCACTACGTGCCGCCAACCCATGGTGCGGTGGGTGAGCTGAGCGATCAGTGGGGCTTCAACGTACTTGTACTCGGGGCCGGACATCAGGGCGATCTCCTTCAGTCAGCGTACGCGGGAACGGGTGAGCTATGCGGGGGCGGTTACCCGGATCTTGCCGGAAAGCAGATCGTCCATGAGTGCCTTTTTCACAGAACGCAACTTGACGACATCCTTGAGAAAATTGGCCCTTTTCTCCTTGAAACCAGAAGCCAGCTTCATGGACTCCGCCCGAACATCAACTGCTCCCCATGGGATGACCAAATTCTTAATCGATTCCTGACTGATGTTTTTCATGCTGCTACTTGTCCCGGTAGCAGCCACTTCGATCTGCCGACGCACCTCTGGAAGACGCAGCAGGTCGCTGAGGAACTCAGGTGATCCCGCGCCGGCGCGCAGATTGAGGCGCAACGTCTTATCGCAGAGCATGAGCCCAGGGCGGGTCTGCTCCACCACGCACGCCATTCCCACGAGATCAGGCGTGTTCGCCCGAGTAATCAACAAGTCGCCAGGCCGCACTTCAATCGACGGATCAATCAAACTCGTATCATCTAGCCGCTTGTTCTCTTCCTCTCGGAACCCGTCTCGCCCTACTGCACTGACCTTCAGAAATCCCCACTGTCCCTCCCCTGCGGGCTTGCCCTCAAGATCTGGACTATTCCCTGCCTCGATGGACTGAATAAGGTCCCCCAAGAGCACGAACTGAAACTTCCCCGAAGCCATTCCAACAAGACTGTCTACTTGAGAAACCTCAGCTTCTGCAAGAGATTTTAGGGGTTCGTCCAGCATGTGCCGAAGGCCGGAATTGCGAGCCGCGCCAACCTTTTGCGCCTCGTTAAGCGTTAGTCGAATCTGCGCGTCGACCTCGTCAAGGATCTCCGCAATCCGTTGCTGTTCCGGCAACGGCGGGATATCGATATCGATCTTCTCGAATTCACTGTATTTCAGATTCCACGTGTCGCTGACGAGCCCTTGGGAACGGTTCAAGAACTTCACCACGAGCTTCGGGTCTTTTAGGAGCCACCCGAGAAACCTACTGTTCACCTCTCCTACCGGTTCGCACACCGTGTACGCGGGACTGACGATTCCTCCCTCGCCCGCGACACCAGAGACGCCCTGCCACATACGCATGGTGTTGTACACAACATCACCAGGATGGACATCCCAGTACAGTGACTTATCTGCACTCGATGAATCCCGCCGACCGCTCTCGCTCTGCCGAATTACACCTCGATCAGCAGTTACCGATAGCAGGGTCGTCACCGAGTGCCTGCGCTCGGAACGCAGTCGGAGGACATCCCCCAAGGCAACCCTCTTCCAGGCATCACACATAGCCAAGCTCCTCCAGGTACCCCCGGAGGCGCTTGGCCGAAGCTTCGCGTTCCTGGTCTAGATCCGCCATGGTCACAGCGTATTTCTCGCCCCACCTACGGAAGGCGTTCACTAGGGCCAGGCGGTCGGCAGTGACGAAGCGGGTCATGCGGGCATACAGGTCAGCGTTCAAAAATCCGAGGACGACTTCCTGCGCCTGGGCGGGAGTCAACTCCTTCGCCGCTTCACTGAGTTTGGTCACAAACGACGCCTTGATGAAGGTGAGTTCGAGCTTTGCCTCCCGCTGCTCCTTCTTCAGCGCGGCCAGCTGCTTGGGGGGCAGAACCCGAGACAGGTCGAGCTCTTCCTCGTCGTCCTCACCCTCTCCGCCTCCTTGGCCTGCCTTGGAAGTCTTCTTCGGCGGGGATCCCGCCTTCACCTCTGCGTCCAGCTTCGCAACCAGCGCTTCAGCTGTCTCCAGTTGTTTCACGTACTCAGGGATCAGCTCCGGGACCAGCCGGTGCTCGCGGGCCTTGCGCATCGCGGCCCGATAGCGGGCCTTCGTCTTGGCATCGGCCTTGACCGAGGGCTCCTCGAATGCCGAGGCAATACTGCGGACCCAGCCATCGATCAGACCCTTGAAATTTTTCGCCATCAGCACGTCGAGGTCGTTCTTCGCATCGAACCACCAGGCGGCGACCGCTCCCGCCAGCTGATATCGGTCCAATACACCCACAGGCTTCAGTGCTGCCACGAAGGTAGTGAGCAGTTCCTCGCGCGTCTGCGACTTCTGCTGATGCACGGGCAGCTTCGCGAGCTGCTCGCGGTGTTCGCGCCACCACGCGTGGAACGCCCGCCCGAGGACAACTTCTCGTTCCTGCGCGAGCTCCGGAATCCGCGCCGCCGTCGCCGCGTACCCCTCACTCAAGAAGTCGACGTACTCGAGATCACCGTCCCGCAGCCGGAAAAGCGCCCCTTCGGGCTCGATACCGAATGCCTCGAACTGCGCTTTGCGCGCTGCGATCTCGCTCCTCGGCACGCCTCCGTACAGATGCGCTCGCACGTCCTGCGGCTCCGGCGCGGGCGTGTTGTCCACATAGCGACGAATGTTGAGGTTGTAGTCATTCTTCGCTAGCTCAGCAAAATTCACGACGCGAGCAAATCCGGCGATTTCGCGCCACCCCTCGTACGCGGAGACGATTTTCTCCGCGTGCTGAGCCTCCAGCAGGTTCTGTGTGCGTCCGGCGGTGACCTCTCGATCCGCGTTGATGAAGAGCACGCCATCGCGCCGGCCCTCAGGCGCGCCATCACGGCCACGCAGGACAAGGATGCATGCCGGAATCCCAGTTCCGTAGAAAACATTGGGGCCGATGCTGATGACGGCTTCCAGCCGGCCTTCCTCGATGACCTGTCGGCGGATCTTCTGCTCTTCACCGCCCCGGAACAACACCCCGTGCGGCATGACGGAAGCCGCGATGCCGTCCGCCTCCAGCACTGCCAGCACGTGCTGGATGAACATGAGGTCAGCCTTCTTGCCTGACTCAGGCGTCCAGCCATACCCCATCCGCTCAGCAAACTTCATGCCCGCCCGCCGGTAGTTCTGCGCGAACGGCGGGTTGGTAAGAATGCGGTCGAAGCGCTGGAGCTGCCCGCCTTGCACATGCTGCGGATCGGCGAGGGTGTCGCCGTGGTGGATGACACCGTCGGCTACGCCATGCATTAGCAGGTTCATCCGGGCCATCGCCCAGGCGCTGCCGTTGTCTTCCTGTCCGTACACCGACAGGTGAGACTCGTCGCCGCCGTGGTCTTGCACGTACTCCTTGGCGAGGATCAGCATGCCGGCCGAACCACAGCACGGGTCGTAGACGGACATTCCTGACTGCGGCTTGACCAACTGGTTCATCATTCGGATGACCGAGCGCGGGGTGTAGAACTGGCCACCCTTTTTACCGCCCTCGTCGGCGAACTCGCCGATCAGGTACTCGTAGGCATAGCCAAGGAGATCGGGGAACTCGAAATCTTCGTTGCTGAGCCGGTACTCGCTGAAGTGGTCGATGAGCTGCTGGATGACCGGCTTAGTCAGCTTGGTGTTGCCACCGCGGGACTCGGTGAAGCTGATGTACGAGAGCACCCCGTCGAGCGCCTGGTGGTTGTGATTCTCCAGCTGAGCAAGCGCCACGTTCAGGGCCTCGGCCGGCTCAGTCCGGGACTTGCCGACGATCGTGGACCAGCGGGACTCCTGCGGGACGTAGAACTCATGGGCCTTGTAGGCACCTCGAGCCTCGGAGATCCGTTCCGCCTGCTCCTGGCTTTTCCCCTCCGCGACGAGCTTCTTAACCAGCGCCAACTGCGCCACGTCGAACTGGTCGGAGGCGCGCTTCAGGAACAGCATTCCGAAGATGTAGTCCTGGTACTGCGCCGCGTCCATCTTGCCGCGCAAGATATCTGCGGCGGCGTACAGATGCCGCTCCAGCTGCGGCAACGTGAGCTGTGCCACTCTCGTTTCTCCTCTTACTGCACGTCCCACAAGACATGCGTCCCGTGACAACCAACCCACCCTAGGGCCTGGCTGTGACATCCGACCTACAAAGCGAGTTTCGGGCCCCTCCTACATGCAGCGCACCGGTCGGCAGTGAGGCGGGCGCACCCGAGACTCGTCCTCTTGTGAGTGCGCCACTTGTGGGAACCACCCAACCGCCACGCCGTCGGCGGGCCAAAGTGCACCGTCCTCCAGCCTTATCTTCACCGACTCGATGGCCCGCTTCCCGCACGCTCGCCCATCCACCGTCCCGCACACCCACTGCACGCGTGTCCACCGATTGTCCACCGGCCACCTCAGCCACGGTTCTCGTACTGAACCGCCACTGCAGCACAAGGCAAAGGAAAAGAAAAAGCCCCAGGTCACGGCGAGTGAGTCCTGGGGCAATTCCGAGCCGCCTTCGGGATTCGAACCCGAGACCTACGCATTACGAGTGCGTTGCTCTGGCCAACTGAGCTAAGGCGGCACGCCCTGTCGCACCATGGTGCGATCAGCAGCGGGGCCAAGTCTACACAGTTTCCGGGAGTGCTCCGTACCACCCGCCCCGGGGGCCCTCCCCGCAGGTCAGGGCGGCCCTGCGGGGAGGGCCGCAGCGGGTCGGCGGCAGGCAGGGTGGCCGGTCGGCCGACGACGGGCCGGAACCGGGTCAGGGCCGGATCAGAGCCGGATCAGGACCGGCTCAGCTGCACTTCGTCCCGTCCTTCGGGACGGTGCCCTCCAGCAGGTACCGGTTGATCGCCGTGTCGATGCAGTCGCTGCCGCGGCCGTACGCGGTGTGGCCGTCGCCGTCGTAGGTGAGCAGGGTGCCGGAGGTGAGCTGGTCGGCGAGGGAGACGGCCCACTTGTACGGGGTGGCCGGGTCGCGGGTGGTGCCGACGACGAGGATGGGGTCGGCGCCCTTCGCGTGGGTCGCGTGCGGGGTGCCGGTGGGGTCGACCGGCCAGTACGCGCAGTTCAGGGCCGCCCACGCGAAGTTCTTGCCGAAGACCGGGGAGGCCTTCTCGAAGCTCGGGACGGCCTTCTCCACGGCCGAGGTGTCGGAGAAGGCGGCGGGCAGGTCGAGGCAGTTCACCGCGTAGTTGGCGTACATGAGGTTGGCGTACGAGCCGTCGGGCGAGCGCTCGTAGTAGCTGTCGGAGAGGGCGAGCAGGCCGGAGCCGTCGCCGTGCTGGGCGCCCGCGATGGCCTCGCGCAGCTGGGGCCAGGCGGACTCGTCGTACATGGCGGCGATCACGCCGGTGGTCGCGAGGGACTCACCCAGCTTCCGGTCCTCCCCGGTCGGGACCGGCTTGGCGTCCAGCTCCTCGAAGAGCTGCTTCAGCTCCGCCGCCGCGTCGGCCGTGCTCCCCGTGCCCAGCGGGCAGTCCTTCTGCTCCACGCAGTCCGCCGCGAAGGACTCGAAGGCGCCCTCGAAGCCGGCCGTCTGGTCGCGGTTCACGTCGACGGCGGGCAGCGACGGGTCCAGAGCCCCGTCCAGGACGAGGCGCCCCACCCGGTCGGGGAACAGGTCGGCGTAGGTCGCGCCCAGGTAGGTGCCGTACGAGGCGCCCACGTAGTGCAGCTTCTCGTCGCCGAGGATCTCGCGCAGGATGTCCATGTCGCGGGCCGAGTCGACGGTGGAGACGTACGGGAGGATCTCACCGGAGCGCTTCTCGCAGCCGTCGGCGAACTTCTGGAAGGCCGCGCTCAGCTTGTCGATCTCCGCCGCGTCGTCCGGCGTCAGGTCGACCTGGGTGAACGCGTCCATCTCCTTGCCGGTCAGGCATTCGACGGGCTCGCTGCGGGCCACTCCGCGGGGGTCGACGGCGACCATGTCGTACCGGGCCCGGACCTGCGCGGGGTAGCCGAGGGCCGCGTACCCCTGGAGGTACTCGATGGCCGAACCGCCGGGGCCGCCCGGGTTCACCAGGAGGGAGCCGATCCGCTCGCCCGGCCCGGTCGCCTTCTTCCGGGAGACGGCCAGATCGACGTCCCCGTCACCCGGCTTCCCGTAGTTCTTCGGCGCCTTCATCGTCGCGCACTGGAAGCCTTCGACGCCGCACTCCCCCCACTTCAGCTTCTGCGCGTAGTACGGGGCGAGGTCCTCGGCCGAGACGGTCGCCGAGGAGCCGACGGCGGACGCGCTGGGCGTCGAACCACCGCTCGTGCAACCGGAGACGAGCAGGCCGGCAGTGCCGAGGGCGATGGCGAGGGTGTGGAGCAGGCGCCTGGATTCCATGCCCGGAGCGTAGTCGCCCAGTGACGAGTCGTCCGATTTCCTCCTCATTCGGGTGAAGGGGAGGTGGAGCGGCCAGGCAGGCGCAAAGGGAGCGCGCGGACGTGCCGCCGGGGGCGGCGAGCCTGTGCCGCCTCGGGCCGTACGGAACCGCCCGCGCCCCTCCCCTCAGCCCGCGCGCAGGGCCATCGTCATCGCCTCCACCGCCAGCAGCGGCGCCACGTTCCGGTCGAGCGCGCGGCGGCAGGCGATCACCGCCTCGATACGGCGAAGGGTCTGCGCGGGCGCGGACGACTCGGCGATCCGGTCGAGCGCGTCCTGGGCGTCGGTGTTGGCGAGGGCGATCCGCGAGCCCATCTGGAGGGCCAGCACATCGCGGTAGAAAGCGGTGAGGTCGGAGAGGGCGAGGTCGAGGCTGTCGCGCTGGGTACGCGTCTTGCGTCGCTTCTGCTTGTCCTCCAGCTCCTTCATCACGCCCGCCGTGCCGCGCGGCATCCGGCCGCCCGCCGCCGCGCCGAGCGCCGCCTTCATCTCCTCGGTCTCCTTGACGTCGACCTCCTCGGCGACCTGTTTGGCGTCCTCGGCGGCCGTGTCGATCAGCTCCTGCGCCGCCTTGAGGCAGCCGCCCACGTCCGCGACGCGCAGCGGCACCTTGAGCACGGCGGCCCGGCGGGCCCGCGCCCGCTCGTCCGTCGCGAGCCTGCGGGCGCGGCCGATGTGCCCCTGGGTGGCGCGGGCCGCGGCGTGCGCGCGCTCGGGGTCGATGCCGTCGCGGCGGATGAGGACGTCCGCCACCGCCTCCACCGGGGGCGTACCCAGCGTGAGGTGGCGGCAGCGGGAGCGGATCGTGGGCAGCACGTCCTCCAGCGAGGGCGCGCAGAGCAGCCACACCGTGCGCGGGGCGGGCTCCTCCACGGCCTTGAGGAGGACGTTCCCGGCGCCCTCGGTCAGGCGGTCGGCGTCCTCCAGGACGATGACCTGCCACCGGCCGACGGCGGGCGAGAGCTGGGCGCGGCGTACCAGCTCACGGGTCTCCTTCACACCGATGGAGAGCAGGTCCGTGCGGATCACCTCGACGTCGGCGTGGGTGCCGACGAGGCTGGTGTGGCAGCCGTCGCAGAACCCGCAGCCGGGGGCCCCGCCCATGGCCCGGTCGGGGCTGGTGCACTGCAGGGCGGCGGCGAACGCCCGGGCGGCGGTGGACCTGCCGGAGCCGGGCGGTCCGGTGAACAGCCAGGCGTGCGTCATCTTCGAGCCCGGGGGCACGGGCTCGCCCTGGGCCGTCGCGGTGACCAGGACGTCGGCGTCACGGGCGGCAGCCGAGAGCTGCTCCTGCACCCGGTCCTGACCGACCAGGTCGTCCCATACGGACATGGTCACCGCCCTTCCGGTGGTGTCGTGCGGTCCTGCGGTGACGAGAACCGGAGGCGTACTGCGCGCTTCCATTGTGGGGGACCCCACCGACAATCCCGACGCCGTACGGATTCCGGGGCGGGGGTCACGCACACACCTCGTGTACGGCGGACCCGCCGCACACGGCCGCCCCCGGTCCGGGGGTCCGGTCCGGGGGCGGTCGGTGGTGCCGTACGCGTACGGCGGGGTGGTCCTGAGCGGAGACGGGTCAGCGTGGCGGGTCAGCGGTGGCGGGTCAGCGGCGCGGGCGCCGTCGGCCGTTGCCGTACCCGTCCTCGTCGTCGTGTCCGCCGAGCAGTTCGTCGGCGAGCGTCGGCAGATCGTCCAGCGGGGTCTCCTCGGCCCAGTCCGGACGCGGCCGGCGCTGACGGTCCGGCCGCTCGTACGCGGCCCGGTCGGCCGCCGGGTCGCCGCTGATCTGCGGCAGCTCACGGGTCCGCTCGGTCTCGCTCTCCGCGGCGGAGGGCGACGCGTCCTCGTCCCGGAAGATGCCCCGGGGAACACGGTCGGCGGGCGCCTCGGGGCGGTACGCCGGAAGGACGGTGGTCTCGTCCGCCTCCTCGCGGTACGCCGGGAGCACGGTGGTCTCGTCGCCTTCCGACGCCCCCGCCCGGCCCTCCGCCCCGCGCGAACCGTCCGCGGAGGAGCCTGCGGAAGAGCCCGAGGAAGAGTCCGTTTCCCCTTCCGTGGGCCGCACCTTCGGGACCTGCTGGGTGACCTCGTTCGGGTTCACGACAGGCGTCGGCACCGTCAGATCGTCCCCGGAAGCACCGGAGCCGCCGGACGCACCCACCGCACCCGACTTCGTCCACGGATCCCGCACCGGACGCGAGGCCTCCGCACGCGCCGCCTCGGCCTTCCGGGCGGCCTCGGCTCGCTCGGCGGCCACCCGCTCGGCCTCGGCGCGCTCGGCGGCCACCCGCTCGGCCTCCGCACGGGCCGCGGCCTCCGCCTTCGCCCGTGCGGCTGCCTCGGCGGCGGCACGCTCGGCGGCCTCCTCCTCGGCCCGGCGGCGGGCGGCCTCCGCCCGCACCAGGGCCTCCTCGGCCTTGCGCTGCTTCTCCAGCCGGAGCGCCTCGGCCTCCTTGCGGAGCCGGGCCTCCTCGGCGGCCTGGAGGCGCAGCCGCTCCTGCTCGGCCTCGCGGGCCTTCTCCTCGGCCTCGCTGCGGCGCCGGTCCTCCTCCTCGCGGAGGCGGAGCTCCTCGGCGCGCTGCCGGGCCTCCTCGGCCTGGCGCTCGGCCTCTGCCTGGCGGGCCTCTTCCAGTTCGCGCTGCTTGCGCTCCTCCTCCTCGGCCCGGAGCTTGGCGAGCTGCGCCTGGCGCTCGCGCTCCAGCCGCTCCTCCTCCGCCTTGCGGGCGGCCTCCTCCTCGGCCTTGCGCCGGGCCTCCTCCTCGGCCGCCTTCCGCGCCTCCTCCTGGGCCTTGATCTCGGCCTCGGAGAGCGGCAGGACCCGGTCGAGCCGGTGGCGTACGACGCTGGTGATGGCCGCCGGTTCCTGGCCCGCGTCCACGACGAGGTACCGGACCGGGTCGGCCGCCGCGAGGGTCAGGAAGCCGGAACGCACCCGGGCGTGGAACTCCGGCGGCTCGGACTCCAGCCGGTCCGGCGCCTCGGTGAACCGCTCCCGCGCGGTGGCGGGGTCGACGTCCAGCAGCACCGTCAGGTGCGGGACGAGACCGGTGGTCGCCCAGCGCGAGATGCGGGCGATCTCGACGGGCGAGAGGTCCCGGCCCGCGCCCTGGTAGGCGACGGAGGAGTCGATGTAGCGGTCGGAGATGACGACCGCGCCGCGTTCCAGGGCCGGGCGGACGACGGAGTCGACGTGCTCGGCGCGGTCGGCGGCGTACAGCAGCGCTTCGGCGCGGTTGGAGAGTCCGGCCGAGGAGACGTCGAGAAGGATCGAACGGAGCCGCTTGCCGACCGGGGTGGCCCCCGGTTCGCGGGTCACCACGACCTCGTGGCCCTTGGACCGGATCCACGAGGCGAGCGCCTCGACCTGGGTGGACTTTCCGGCGCCGTCGCCGCCCTCCAGGGCGATGAAGAAGCCGGTCGCGGCGGGGGCGACGGCCGGGTCGCCGCCGCGCAGTGCCTCCCGCAGGTCGCGCCGGAGCGGGACCCCCGCGCGGTCGTCCGTCTTGGCGAGGACGAGCGCGGCGACGGGCAGCAGCAGGGCGCCGACGAGCATCAGGGCGAAGGCGGCCCCGCCGTGGGCGAAGACGAAGTCCCCGGCGACGAGGCGGTGCCGGCCGAACGCGGCGGCCAGCAGCGGGCCGCCGACCGCGCCGACCGCGACGGCCACCCGGACGACCGCCTGGAGGTGCGCGGTGGTCCTGGCGCGCCGCGGCTCCTCGGTCTCCTGGTCGATGAGGCTGTGGCCGGTGTGCGCGGCGATCCCCGCGGCCCACCCGGCGAACAGGGCGATCATCAGCCCGGTCGCGGTGTCCGGCACCAGGCCGAGCACCAGCAGCGCCACGCCGGTGAGGGCGAGCGCGAGGGCGAGCAGCCGACGCCGCGAGAGCGCGGGCAGCACCTTCACGGCGGTACGGATGCCGAGGGCGGTGCCGCCGGTCAGCCCGAGGACCAGCAGGGCGTACGTCGCGGGCCCGCCGCCCAGGTCGGCGGCGTGGAGCACGGCGACACCGGCTGCCGCGGCGATCGCCCCGGCGACGGCCGCGCAGGTGGCGACCAGCAGCCGGAGCGCCCCGGTACGGCCCTTGTTGTCAGCGGCCCCGTCCGTTCCGGCGGCCGGGCGGCGCAGGCCCTCCAGCGGCGAACGCGGCCGGGGCGTGGGGAGGCCCGGCAGTTCGAGGAAGTACAGGGTCGAGATGGAGGCGGAGAACAGCCCGGCCGCGACGTACGAGCCGAGAGCCGCCTGGTGCAGCGAGAACCAGTCCAGGCCCGCGCCCAGGAGGTTGCCGACCAGCGTGGCGGCCAGCAGGACCACCGCGGCGGCGGGCACCGCGAGGAAGTCGGTGCGCAGCGAGAGGCGGCGCAGCGCGTCGAGGTGGTCGGGGAGCGGGCGTACGGCCGCGCCCTCGATCGGCGGGGCCGGCAGCAGCGCGGGAGCCGCGCTCTCCTTGGCCACCGACCACAGGCGCTCCCCGGCTCCGGCGAGGAAGACGGTGATCAGGATCATCAGGAGCGCGTTGTCGGGCGTCCAGTCGATCCAGAGCGGCGCGACGACCAGCAGCGCGAGCCTGAGCCCGTCGGCGCCGATCATCAGCCATCGCCGGTCCAGCACCCCGCCGGGGGTCGTGAGCGTCGTCAGCGGACCCAGGAGTACGGCTCCGAAGAGCACGGTGGAAAAGATCCGGACACCGAAGACGGCGGCGACGGCGAAGGCCGCCCCGCGGTATCCGGTGCCGAATGAGCCCTCGACGACCGCCGCTTGCAGCGACAGCAGCACCAGCACGAGGAAGGCGAGTGCATCGCCGATCCCGCCGACGAGCTGGGCGCTCCACAGCCGCTTCAGCGGCTGGATGCGCAACAGGGCCCGTAGGGCGCGCTCGCGTGAGTCTGCGGCAAGTGCGTCGGAGGTGGGGCTCACGACCGTTGGCTGCTCGGCTCGCGTCATCCGTCCAGCCTATCGGCAGCCGTACGGTCGTCGTTGCCCCGGCCGAACATACGACCGCACGGCGGACCGTTACCCCGTCCGCGAACCCGGTCGGGGCCCGGTCGGAAACCCGGTCGGGAACCAGCGCGGGTACCGCCTCCGCCGCCTCCCCGGTGCGTCCGAGATCTACCCCTGGGAGGAGGGGACCCGGACACACGTCCGCCGCCCCCGGTCAAGAACCGGGGGCGGCGGTCGCGCGTGTCGCGGGGGTGCGGGGCGTCCCGCACCCCGGTTCAGTCCTCCGTGGGCGTCGCCGAGGAGGCCGCGGAGCTCGTCGCCTTCTTCGCCGCGGCCGTGGTCTTCTTCGCGGCTGCGGTCGTCTTCTTCGCGGCGGTCGTCGTCTTCTTGGCCGCCGTCGTCTTCTTCGCCGCGGTCGTCGTCTTCTTGGCCGGGGCCTTCTTCGCGGTGGCGGCCTTCTTGGCGGGCGCCTTCTTCGCCGTCTTCTTCTTGGCGGGGCCCTTGGCACGCTTCTCCGCGAGCAGCTCGTACCCGCGCTCCGGCGTGATCTCCTCGACGCTGTCGCCGGTGCGCAGCGTCGCGTTGGTCTCGCCGTCGGTGACGTACGGGCCGAAGCGCCCGTCCTTCACGACCACCGGCGCGCCGCTGACCGGGTCGGTGCCCAGCTCCTTCAGCGGCGGCTTGGCGGCGGCCCGGCCGCGCTGCTTGGGCTGCGCGTAGATGGCGAGGGCCTCGTCGAGGGTGATGTCGAAGAGCTGTTCCTCGGAGGTGAGCGACCGCGAGTCCGTCCCCTTCTTCAGGTACGGGCCGTAGCGGCCGTTCTGCGCGGTGATCTCGACGCCCTCGGCGTCCTCGCCGACGACGCGCGGCAGCGACATCAGCTTGAGCGCGTCGGCCAGCGTCACCGTGTCGAGCGACATCGACTTGAAGAGGGAGGCGGTCCGCGGCTTCACCGCGTTCTTGCCGGTCTTCGGCGTGCCCTCGGGCAGCACCTCGGTGACGTACGGGCCGTACCGGCCGTCCTTGGCGATGATCTGGTTGCCGGACACGGGGTCGGCGCCCAGCTCGAAGTCGCCGCTCGGCTTGGCGAGCAGCTCCTCCGCGTACTCGACGGAGAGCTCGTCCGGCGCCAGGTCGTCGGGGACGTCCGCGCGCTGGTGGCCCTCGGCGTCCTTCTCGCCACGCTCGATGTACGGGCCGTACCGGCCGACGCGGAGCTTGATGTCGTTGCCGACGGGGAACGAGGAGATCTCCCGGGCGTCGATGGCGCCGAGGTCGGTGACGAGCTCCTTGAGGCCGCCGAGGTGGTCGCCGTCGCCGTTGCCCGCGTCGGAGGCCGCACCGGCACCGGCGTTGTCCTCGCCCGCGCCGAAGTAGAAACGCTTCAGCCACGGCACGGACTGGGCCTCGCCCCGCGCGATGCGGTCGAGGTCGTCCTCCATGCGCGCGGTGAAGTCGTAGTCGACGAGCCGGCCGAAGTGCTTCTCCAGCAGGTTGACGACGGCGAAGGAGAGGAACGACGGGACGAGCGCCGTGCCCTTCTTGAAGACGTAACCGCGGTCGAGGATCGTCCCGATGATCGAGGCGTACGTCGACGGGCGGCCGATCTCGCGCTCTTCGAGCTCCTTGACCAGCGAGGCCTCGGTGTAGCGGGCCGGCGGCTTGGTGGAGTGGCCGTCGGCGGTGATCTCCTCGGCGGAGAGCGCGTCGCCCTCGGCGACCTGCGGCAGCCGGCGCTCGCGGTCGTCCAGCTCGGCGTTGGGGTCGTCGGCGCCCTCGACGTACGCCTTCATGAAGCCGTGGAAGGTGATCGTCTTGCCGGAGGCGGAGAACTCGGCGTCCCGGCCGTCGCTCGCCCGGCCACCGATCTTGACGGTGACGGAGTTGCCGACCGCGTCCTTCATCTGGGAGGCGACGGTCCGCTTCCAGATCAGCTCGTACAGACGGAACTGGTCGCCGGTCAGCCCGGTCTCGGCCGGGGTACGGAAGCGGTCGCCGGAGGGGCGGATCGCCTCGTGCGCCTCCTGGGCGTTCTTGACCTTGCCCGCGTAGGTCCGCGGCTTCTCCGGCAGGTAGTTCGCGCCGTAGAGCTGGGTGACCTGAGCCCGGGCGGCGGAGACCGCCGTGTCCGAGAGGGTCGTGGAGTCCGTACGCATGTAGGTGATGAAGCCGTTCTCGTACAGCTTCTGCGCGACCTGCATGGTGGCCTTCGCCCCGAAGCCCAGCTTGCGGCTCGCCTCCTGCTGGAGGGTGGTCGTACGGAACGGGGCGTACGGGGAGCGGCGGTACGGCTTCGACTCGACCGAGCGGACCGCGAAGGCGGAGTCGGCGAGGGCGGCGGCCAGGGCGCGGGCGTTCGTCTCGTCCAGGTGCATGACCTGGCCGGACGCGGCCTTCAGCCGGCCGTCCGCACCGAAGTCGCGGCCCTGGGCGACGCGGCGCCCGTCGACCGCGCTGAGACGGGCGGTCAGCGTGGACGGGTCCGAGGCGTCACCGGTACGGCCGGTGGCGAAGGTACCGGTCAGGTCCCAGTACGAGGCGGAGCGGAAGGCGATGCGCTCACGCTCCCGCTCGACGACGAGCCGGGTGGCGACGGACTGGACACGGCCCGCCGACAGCCGGGGCATGACCTTCTTCCACAGGACCGGCGAGACCTCGTAGCCGTAGAGGCGGTCGAGGATGCGGCGGGTCTCCTGGGCGTCGACCATGCGCTGGTTGAGCTCGCGCGGGTTGGCCACGGCGGCCCGGATCGCGTCCTTGGTGATCTCGTGGAAGACCATCCGGTGGACCGGGACCTTGGGCTTCAGAACTTCCTGCAGGTGCCACGCGATGGCTTCGCCCTCGCGGTCCTCATCGGTGGCGAGGAAGAGTTCGTCGGACTCGGCCAGCAGCTGCTTGAGCTTCCTGACCTGGGCCTTCTTGTCCGCGTTGACGACGTATACGGGCTGGAAGTCGTGCTCGACGTCGACCCCGAGCCGCCGCACCTCGCCGGTGTACTCGTCGGGAACCTCGGCCGCGCCGTTCGGGAGGTCGCGGATGTGCCCGACGCTCGCCTCGACGACGTATCCGGGGCCGAGATAGCCCTTGATCGTCTTCGCCTTGGCAGGCGACTCGACGATGACGAGTCGGCGGCCGCCCTGTGCGGTCTCGCTGGTCGGGGACAACTTCGCTCTTCTCTCCGGTCGGCACTCGATGCGCATCCACGCGGCGGCGATGAGCCACTGGCGGTGCTGTCGCTGCGGAGTGTGACGGTACAACCCGCCCCCGTGTCAAACGGCAAAAGCCCGCAACGGCCACTCGAACGGTAACCCGACTTCCGGCATTCCTGCCGCCCGGACTGTCCGTTCCGCACTGCGTACGGCAGCTGCCTGCGGGTTTCGGGATACCGGAGGAGGGGCGCGAAGGAGTGCGGAGAGGGTGCGGAGGGAGAGCGAAGAGAACGTGAACAAGCGCACCGGGCACGGGGCGGGCGGGCCGACGGCCGGGGGCGCGGACGCAGCGGTGCGCGGACGGGCGCCGGGCAGACGGGCAGGGCGGGGCAGACGGGCAGGGACCGGCGGCCGAGGCTCACGGGCCGTGCGTCCGGATCAGACGCGGGCGAGGACCCACACGCCGAGGACGAGGAAAAGTACGCCGAAGACCGTGGAAAGCACGGCGGCGGAGACGGGGCTCACCCCATGGGCCACCGGCGCGCGGCGGGCGGTGCGCGCCCCCGTCCAGATGAGGAGCGCGGCGCCGAACAGCGCGAAGACCGATCCCGCGAGGACCGCCGGTCCGCTCTCCATCTCTCCGCACCCCGTCCCGGCCGCCCCGGTCGGCCGGTCCCGGCCGGGACCGGCTCGCCCTCAGGGCGCGCAGGGCGAGGCTGCCACCCCCGGACGTCGGCCACGCGAACCCCGGGTGAACAGCGGGCCCCCGGCGCACGGGCGCCCGCCCACCCGCACCGGGGCACAGGCGGCGCGCCAAGGGCTCGGGGCCGATCAGGCCGTGCGCCCGGCCCCGCCCGCTCCCGGCTCCACCGGCTCCAGGAAGCCCTCCTCGACCAGGAGCCGAATCGCCTGCGGGGTACGGTCCCGCAGCAGCACGGGGTCCTCCCCCATCAACTGGGCGATGGCGTCCAGAATGCGGCCGGCGGGCAGCGATCCGTCACAGACGCCCGCGAACCCGGCGCCCACCGAGTCGACCTTGGTGGCCCGGCGCATCCCCCGGTGCTGACGGAGCACCACGTGCTCGGGGTCCTCGGCGCCCGGCAGGCCGACCTGCTCCTGCACGACCTCCTCGGCGAGGACGAAGTGGCCCGCGAGCAGCGAGGCGTCGTCCTGGGCGCGCAGATAGTCCTGGCGGGCGAAGTGGGCGAGGACCGCCGGGCCGAGCGGCTGCTCGATGGTGTGCGGCCACTCCTCCACGACGACCGACGGATTCCCGGCGGCGGCTGCGGCGGACTTGCGTACCGTGATCCAGCCAAATCCGACCGCCGTGGTCCCCCGCGCCTCGAACTCGTCGAGCCACGCCTCGTACCGGGCCGTGTACTCGGCCGGATCGGCCCGGTGGTCACCGCTGTCGCGCAGCCAGAGCTCGGCGTACTGCGTGACGTCCTGCACCTCGCGCTGCACGATCCAGGCGTCGCAGCCCTCCGGCACCCAGGAACGGAGCCGGTCCTGCCACTCCTCGCCCTCCACGTGCTGCCAGTTGGCGAGGAACTGGGCGTATCCGCCGTCGTTCAGCCGTTCGCCGGACTGCTGGACCAGGGTGCGGCAGAGGTCGTCGCCGCCCATGCCGCCGTCGCGGTAGGTGAGGCGGGCGCCGGGAGAGATGACGAACGGCGGGTTCGAGACAATCAGGTCGTACGTCTCGTCGGCCACCGGCTCGAAGAGGGAGCCCTCCCGCAGATCCGCGGGCGCCGCGCCGGAGAGCGCGAGGGTGAGCCGCGTGAAGTCCAGGGCGCGCGGATTGAGGTCGGTCGCGGTGACGCGCGTCGCGTGCTGCGCGGCGTGCAGCGCCTGGATACCGGAGCCCGTGCCCAGGTCGAGGGCGGAGGCCACCGGGGTGCGGACCGTGATCCCGGCGAGCGTGGTGGACGCACCACCGACACCGAGCACGACCCCCTCCTCGTGCGATCCGATGCCGCCCGCGCCTCCGACGGCACAGCCGAGGTCGGAGACGATGAACCAGTCCTGGCCCTCGGGACCGCCGTACGGGCGGACGTCGACGGTCGCCCGCACCTCGCCGTCCTCCTCCCGCACCCAGCCGTCCGCCAGGCAGACGGCGAGCGGAAGGGCGGCCTTCGCCCGCTCCACCGGAACGGCGCGCTGGAGAAGGAAGAGCCGCACCAACGTGTCGAGCGCGGCGTCCCCCCGGGTGGCCCGGAGCGCGGGAACCGTCTCGGCGCGCGCCAGCGCCGCGTAGGCCGGTGCGCCGAGCAGGTCCAGGAGCCCGTCCGCGGTGAAGGCAGCCGCGAGCAGCGCCTCGCGGAGTGCGGGAACGTGCTCGGACCGCGGAAGGCGGGGCCCCGTGGGGCTCGTCGGTGCTGAGGGGCTCTTCGTACTCACGCACCCATTGTCGCCGCTCCCACCGACAACGGCAGCGGCCCGGCCCCCGAGGAGGGGTGACCGGGCCGCTGCCGTCGTCGGCGCCGCGGGCTACGAGGCCTTGGCCGAGGAGGCCGGGGCGCCCGAGCCGGGGGAGGCCGAAGCCGAAGGGCTCTTGCAGCTGTCCTGCTTGGCCATCGCGCTGCCCACCTCGCCGGACTGCAGCTTGTTCAGCGCGTTGGCGCCCGTGCTGCTGATGTTCTTCAGCTCGTCGGCGATGTCCTTGAGGCCGTCGGCGAACTTCGCCTGGTCCTCGGTGTCGAGCGCGTCCACCTTGGTCTTGAGGTTCGCGTACGCCTCGGAGGAGGCGTTGAGCCCCTTCACCGCCTCCTGCTGCGTGGCCTCGCCGTCGTCGACGGGCGGGGCTCCGGCCGAGTCCACGGCCGAGCCGAGCGCCTTGTACGCCTCCGAGATCTGCTGGAAGGCGGCCGAGTCGGTCCGCTGCACGTCGGCCGGCTGGCTGTTGTCCGCGGTCTGCTCCTGGATGGCGGCGTTGGCGTCCGCGATCTTCTGCAACTGCGGCTGGATCTGGCCGCACACCTTCTTGGCCCAGTCGTTGACCTCGTCGTTGCTGTCGTCGCTGCAACCCGTCAGCGTCAGTACGAGTACCGCACCGCCGGACAGTGCGGCCGCAAGCTTCTTGTTCACCGGATCGGTCCCTTCCAAGGCTCTCGGCCCCGGAACTTACACGCCAAGTGGGCGACAACCGGGTGCCGGTCTACCGGTCTGCACCCTTTTGCAGCCATTTGCACCAAGAGCGACAAGGGAGATTCAACTCACCCCGCACGCCCGCGCCGACCAGCGGAACCACCCCTCGGACCGCCCCTCACCTTCACCCGAACGGATGAAGATCCTCCCCCTCGCGCTTCCCCTCGCGCTTCCCCTCGGTGACCGATGGGACATCAGCACCCATGCGGCGCATGTGATGTGCATATGCGTCACTTTCTGGCCACGGGGTTCCTCGTGGGATCCGCCAGGAGATCTCCGGGCGTTCGCCGAAGGCGCGTCGGGTCCACGCGCGGTGCCGCAAGGGGTACGCACATCACGCCGGTGCGTCCAGCGCCCGGCCGACGGGGCAGGCGGAGGAGCGGGCAAGCAGGCCGGCCGGCACGACGCCTCGGCCGATCACCGGTCCGACGGTACTCACGGGTTCAGGACCACACAGGCACCCGCGCACATGAACTGAACGACTCACCGCCCCAGCGGCACCGAAGAAGCCCTGGAACAGCGACGGAATCCCGGCCGGGAAAGGCTCAGGGAAAGAGCACCGCGTGGGCGGTCGGCCAGGTCATGCGGATCACCCCGCCGTTCGCCCCCGACCGGACCTCGACGTCGTCCACCAGGCCCTTGATGACGGCGAGACCCATTTCGTCCTCGCCCTCACCGTCCGGCTCCGGCTCGGGGTCGTCGAGTCCCACCGGCGTGACGGGGGAGGCCCGGCGGGCGCTGGGAACGGCGCTTCCGGCATCGCCGCCGAGGCCCGGCACATCGTCGCCGACCTCGATGGAGAACGACTTCTCCTCGTCCGTCAGCACCACGGCCACCGGGGTGTCGATGCCGTGAGCGTGGTGCAGCCCCACAGCACGGCTGCACGCCTCGCCCACCGCGAGTCTGACCTCGTCGAGCACCGCTTCGTCGACGCCGGCCCGGCGTGCCACAGCGGCTGCCACCAGGCGGGCCGTCCGGACATGTTCAGGCTGTGCGCTGAAGCGGAGTTCAACGGTGGCCATGAGATCCCCCTCGAACGTAGGGCGTGCGTCTCAGAGGCCCGGGCGTGGCGCCCGTACCCCTGTGTCTCCTCCGGGAGCCCACGGAGCGGACGGCCGACCCAGGGTCGACCGCCTGCTCAGCGCGGCCCGGCGCGGCTGCCGCCGTCCGGGCCGTCCACGGTCCGCCGGCCGGGGCCGGCGGGCCGCTCCGACGTCAGTCGGTGGCGGCGACGGCCTCGTCGACCGTGGTGTGAATCGGAAACACCTTGGTCAGGCCCGTGATCCGGAAGATCTTGAGAATGCGCTCCTGGTTGCAGACCAGGCGCAGCGAGCCCTCATGGGCCCGGACACGCTTCAGGCCGCCCACCAGCACGCCGAGGCCGGTGGAGTCGAGGAAGTCGACGCCCTCCATGTCGACAACCAGGTGGTAACTGCCGTCATTCACCAACTCGACCAACTGCTCGCGCAGCTTGGGCGCGGTATACACATCAATCTCGCCACCGACCTCGACGACCGTACGGTCGCCACCAGGGCCGGACACATTGCGAGTCGACAGGGACAGGTCCACGGATCCTCCAGCACCTTGCTATCGAGCGGTCGCCCCTCGGTCTCCCCGACGGAGCCAGGGGACGGATCGCCAGCCGCGATGGCATTCAATCACTTACCAGCAGCCATGCACGACGCCTTGGGACCATTGTCCGTCACGCCAGTGACACACTCGGTGCCGATGGCCAAGAATCACCGCCCCAGCGGACCCACCGAGAGCGGAGGCTCCCGCCCCTCCCCCGACATGATCCTCGACCGGCTCGCCGCAGGGGCGGGCCGGGCCGCGCGCATCACTCATACGGAGCACTTGCCCCCGCGACCGGGAACCCATGCCATCTGGCCGGATCGCATCCGCCCGGAAGTCGTCGCGGCGATCGGGCGTGCCGGAATCGACCATCCGTGGGTCCATCAGGCGGCTGCGGCCGAATGCGCGCTCGACGGCGAATCCGTGGTGATCGCCACCGGCACGGCGTCCGGAAAGTCGCTCGCCTATCTCGCTCCGGTGCTCAGTACGCTGCTCGACGGCTCCGAGGCACCGAACGGACGTGCGGCCACGGCGCTCTACCTCTCCCCCACCAAAGCGCTCGCGGCCGACCAGCGCCGGTCGGTGAAGGCTCTCGCCTCGCCGCTCGGCAACGCGGTCAGGCCCGCCGTCTACGACGGTGACACGCCCGTGGAGGAACGCGAGTGGGTACGCCAGTACGCCAACTACGTCCTCACCAACCCCGACATGCTGCACCGGGGAATCCTGCCGTCCCATCCCCGCTGGGCCTCCTTCCTGCGTGCGCTGCGCTTCGTCGTCATCGACGAATGCCACACCTACCGGGGCGTCTTCGGCTCGCACGTCGCCCAAGTCCTGCGCCGCCTGCGGCGGCTGTGCGCCCGGTACGGCTCCGATCCGGTCTTCCTGCTCGCCTCCGCGACCGCGGCCGAACCGTCGGTCGCGGCCGGCCGTCTCACCGGGCTGCCGGTCAGGGAGATCGCCGACGACGCCTCGCCCCGCGGCGAACTGGTCTTCGCGCTCTGGGAGCCGCCGCTCACCGACCTGCAGGGCGAGAAGGGCGCGCCCGTGCGGCGTACCGCGACCGCCGAGACCGCCGACCTGCTCACCGACCTGACGCTCCAGGGCGTCCGCTCGGTCGCCTTCGTCCGCTCCCGGCGCGGAGCGGAACTGATCTCCGTGATCGCCAAGGAGCGGCTCGGCGAGGTCGACCGCTCGCTGCCGCGACGGGTCGCCGCCTACCGGGGCGGCTATCTGCCGGAGGAACGACGCGCCCTGGAGCGCGCCCTGCACTCCGGTGCACTCCTGGGTCTCGCCGCCACCACCGCCCTCGAACTGGGGATCGACGTCTCCGGTCTGGACGCCGTCGTGATCGCCGGTTACCCGGGCACCCGGGCCTCCCTCTGGCAACAGGCGGGCCGCGCCGGCCGTTCGGGCCAGGGCGCCCTGGCCGTACTGGTGGCACGGGACGATCCGCTGGACACCTTCCTCGTGCACCACCCCGAGGCCCTGTTCCAGCAGCCCGTGGAGTCGACCGTCCTGGACCCGGACAATCCCTACGTACTCGCCCCCCATCTGTGCGCCGCCGCCGCCGAACTACCCCTCACCACCGCGGACATCGCTCTCTTCGGACCCGCCGTGCCGGAGCTGCTTCCACAGCTGGAGGCCGCGAAGCTGCTGCGCAGGCGGGCGGCCGGCTGGCACTGGACCCGCCGCGAACGGGCCGCCGATCTCACCGACATCCGGGGCGGGGGAGGCCGTCCGGTGCAGATCGTCGAGGAGGGCACCGGCAGGCTGCTGGGCACCGTCGACGAGGCCGCCTCCCACACCGCGGTGCACGAGGGCGCCGTCCACCTCCACCAGGGGCGTACCTACCTGGTCAGGAAGCTGGACCTGGGGGACTCCGTCGCGCTCGTGGAGGAGGCGAGTCCGCCGTACTCGACCAACGCCCGCGACACCACCGCCATCACGGTCCTGGAGACCGACACCACGATCCCCTGGGGCGACGGGCGCCTCTGCTACGGCTCCGTCGAAGTCACCAACCAGGTCGTCTCCTTCCTGCGCCGCAAGCTGATCACCGGAGAGGTGCTGGGCGAGACCAAGCTCGAACTGCCACCCCGCACCCTGCGCACCCGGGCCGTCTGGTGGACCGTCACCGAGGACCAGCTCGACGCCGCCCGGATCAATCCGGAGATCCTCGGCGGTGCGCTGCACGCCGCCGAACACGCTTCGATCGGGATGCTCCCCCTGTTCGCCACGTGCGACCGCTGGGACATCGGCGGGGTCTCCGTACCACTGCACCCGGACACCCTGCTGCCCACCGTCTTCGTGTACGACGGCCATCCCGGCGGTGCCGGGTTCGCCGAGCGCGCCTTCCACACCGCCCGCACCTGGCTCACCGCGACGCGCGAGGCCATCGCGTCCTGCGAGTGCGAGGCGGGCTGCCCTTCCTGCATCCAGTCCCCCAAGTGCGGGAACGGCAACGAGCCTCTCCACAAGCGAGGTGCGGTACGGCTGCTGACCGAACTCCTCAGGGCGGCCCCCACGGACCCGCCACCCCCGGAGGAGTCAGAGGCGCCGGGGAAGCCGGACCCGGGCCCGTCGGACCGGGGCTCACCGGCCCCGGAAAGGCCCAAGGGCCCGCGCGGGCCCTGACCTGCGGCGCGTACGGCCCGAACGCCACCCGTGCCGTCACGTCGGCGATCTCTCCCCGCACCGAGCACCGCACCAGCAGGGCGCCTTGCGCGTCCGCCACCCGCCGGGCCGCCGCACAGGCGGCCCCCTGCCCCTGGAGCGCGCGGTCGGCAGCGGCGAGAGCGGCCAGGTCCGCCGCCCCACCGGCACGGTGCCGGGCGGCGACCGCCTGCCCGAACGCGAGGATCACCGCGCACACCGAGCACAGGGTGGCCACCGTCAGGGCCACCCAGACGGTCGCCATCCCCTGATCGCGACGGTGGCCACCGGACCGGTTCATCGCCCGCCTCCGGCCGGGCCGGACGCGCCCCCGGCGTTCCCGGGATCCACGCCGGTGCCGGAATCGGCGCCAGTGCCGGAATCGGCGCCAGTGCCGGGATCGCTGCCGGCACCTTCGCCGGCGCCGGGACCTGCGCCCACCGTGTCCTCGGCCAGGGCTGCCGCTTCGGCGCTCAGCGTGAGGGCCAGGGCGCGTGGCCCTGGTGTGGCCGCCTCCACGCGTACGCGCCAGAGCTCGCCTTCCCGCCGTACGACGACCAGAGCCCGGGCGGGGGCCGCCGTGCGGGCCGTGGCCCGCACCACCCCCTCCGGCTCGGAACGTGCCGCGGCCCGCGCACCGGCCCGCGCCGCGTCCACGCACCGGATCTGATCGGCCGCTGCCACCAGCGCCCAGACCAGCACCAGGGTGAGGGCCACCAGCACCGGCAGCACCATCGCCGCCTCGGCGGTGACCGAGCCGGTGTCCCCGCCAGGGCGCCGGGCGCGGTTCCGCCGCCGTTCCGCTTCGCGTTCCCTTCCGTCGCCCCACTCAGAACGAGCCATCGAGCGCACCCTCGATCAGCGACTGCAACGCGTTCTGGACCGCACCGCTGTTGACCACCTTGTAGAGCACGGCGGCGAACGCGCAGGCCGCGATCGTCCCCATCGCGTACTCGGACGTGGTCATCCCCCGGTCGGCTCCGCCGAACCTCCGGGTCCACCGGACCCGCTGGTCCCGCAACACGGTCCGGAACCGGCATCGCGCCGGCCGCGCCGCCTCGCGGAAGGTGTGCCGACCACGTCGGCCCTTCCCGCCGCGCGCACCGTCCGCGACGTTCCCACTTGTTTCGACACCCTTGTCGGCGCTCATGTCAGTCCTCGTTCCGCCCTTCGACGGGCATGGTCGGATGACCGGCGCACCTGCGGTGCGCCGTTCGTTGGTCCTGGAATGTGGAGACGGATCCGCGGGGGCGGTTCAGCCGGTGTGCAGGAGTCCTCCCGCGAGACCGACGATCACCGGCGCGACCCCGACCGCCAGGAAGGCCGGGAGAAAGCAGAGCCCCACCGGCGCGGTGATGAGCACGCCCGCGCGCTGAGCCCTCGCCACGGCGGCGTCGGCGCGCGCGGAGCGTATGGCGTCGGCCAGCCGGGCGACCGGCTCGGCCGCCGGGGCCCCGGTCTCGCCGGCCCGGTCCAGGCACCGGGCCAGCGGCCCCGCCCCCGGGACGTCCCCGAGGCGGCCCCAGGCCAGGGAGGGATCACCGCCGAGGCGGATCTCGACGGCCGCGCGGACCAGCCGTTCACCGAGAGGTCCCCCCAGCGACTCCCCCACGGCCTCCGCGGCCTGCCGGGGACCGGCTCCGGCGGAGACGCAGGCAGCCAGGAGATCCGCCGCCAGCGGGAGTTGCCGGGACGCCGAGAGCTCGTCCTCCGTCGGCTTCCCGGGCCCTGCCGAACGCCGGGCCCGTCCGGTGCGCCGGACGTGCCACACCGCGGCGGCCCCCGCCACGCCGACCACGGCCCCGGTGGCACCTCCCAGGAGAATCCACGCCGTCAGAACCGCTCCGGCCGGTTCTCCCCACCGCGCCACCACGTCACGGACCCCCGGGACGCCCCGGACTCCCGCGACGCCACGGACTCCCGCGACGCCACGAGCTCCCGGGGCCTCACGGACGTCCCGGGCCTCACGGACGCCCGGGGCCGATCGGGACGGCACGCGCCGCAGTCGCTTCCCGCATGCCGCACCGACGGCACCCATGGCGCGGTCCGCCCCTCCGAGGAGCGCCGCACCTCTCCTCAGCCGGGACCGTTCGCGCCGGGTGCCGGTGAGCGACAGCACCGAGCACAGGGCAGCCACGCCCACCGAGAGCCAGATCCCCAGGCTGTGGACAACTTCTCCGGACACCGTGTTCACCCCGGTTCCCCCGCCCGTACGATCCGCCCGGCCCAGAGAAGCCCGACCGCCTCCAGCAGCAGACCGGTCGCCAGGCAGACCAGCCCCGCCGGGGTGTGCAGCAGGACGCGGAGGGGCTCCGCGCCGAGCGCTGCGCCCATACCCAGCCCCGCCAGCGGCAGCAGCGCCAGCACCACCACCGTCGACCAGGCTCCGGCGAGCCGTGCCCGCAGCTCCTCCCGGCGCCGCCGCTCGGCCCGCAGCGCGCCTTCCAGACGGTCCAGCCCTGCCGCGAGCCCCGCGCCGCCGTCCACCGACACCCGCCAGCACGCCGCGAACCCGGCCAGCGACCCCAGCCCCGGCATCAGGGACGCGCGGTGCAAGGCGGCGGGCACGTCGCCGCCGAACCGCGCGGCGGCGAGCAGCGGCGGCTCGGCCGCGCCCAGCCCCCGGGTCTCCCGCACGGCACGGATCAGGGCCTGCCCCGGTTCGCGTCCGGCCCGCAACTCGCCGACGACCGCACCACAGAGCGCCGTCACCGCGTCGTCCGACCGCTCGCACACGGCCCGCTCGTCCCGCCCGCGCAGCCACCGCCGAACCAGCGGTACCGCCACGGCCCCCGCGACCAGCGGCAACCACGACTTTCCGAGCATCGCGAGCGCCACGGCCACCGGAACGCACACCCATGCGCGGCGGCGGCCCAGCAGCTCACCCGCGCGTGCCCGCAGCACCGCCGCGCTCCGCACCACCCCGGCCGGTACGCCGGTCTCCGCGCCGCCGATGCCCGTACCGCCGCCACCGGGGCCCGAGGCGCCACGCGCCAGCTCCGCGCACCTCGCCCGCGCCGTGCCGCCGGAGCCGCGGCGCAGGACCAGCAGGACCGCGGGCGCGGCACAGGCCGCCGCTCCCCACGTCGAGCCCTCGGACACCACTCCGCTCATCAGGCACCCCCGACGAGCGCGGCCAGCCTCTGCCAGCCGGGCGCCCGCACGAAACCGTCGGGCCCGCCGGTCAGCGCGGGCACGGTGAACACCAGCCCGGCGGGGTCGCGTTCCAGCACATGGACCTCGGCGAGGCGCCGTCGTCCCGTCCGGTCGCGCGCCAGGTGGAGCACGACCGACAGCGCCGCGGCCAACTGGCTGTGCAACGAGGGCCGGTCGAGCCCGGCGGCCGTCCCCAGCGCCTCCAGCCGAGCGGGTACGTGCGACGCGGCGTTGGCGTGCACCGTGCCGCACCCGCCTTCGTGGCCGGTGTTCAACGCGGCGAGCAGATCCGTCACTTCGGCGCCTCGCACCTCGCCGACGACCAGCCGGTCCGGACGCATGCGCAGCGCCTGACGGACCAGTTCCCGGAGCGTCACACGGCCCGCGCCCTCCTGGTTGGCCGGCCGGGACTCCAGGCGCACCACGTGCGGGTGGTCCGGGCGCAGTTCGGACGAGTCCTCGGCCAGCACGATCCGTTCGTGCGGGCCGACCTCCCCCAGCAGGCTCGACAGCAGCGTGGTCTTCCCCGCGCCCGTGCCCCCGCTGATGAGGTACGAAACCCGGGCGCGCACCAGACGCCGCAGCATCCGGTCGCCACCGGGCGGCACCGTGCCCGCCCGGACCAGCTCCTCCAGGGTGAAGGCCCGGGGGCGGACGACACGCAGGGAGAGGCAGGTCGACCCGACGGACACCGGAGGCAGCACCGCGTGCATCCGCGTCCCGTCCGGCAGCCGCGCGTCCACCCAGGGCCGTGCGTCGTCCAGGCGCCGGCCGGCCACCGCCGCGAGGCGCTGCGCGAGCCTGCGCACGGCCGCGGAGTCGGGGAAGGTGACCCCGGTCAGCTCCAGCCCCCCGCCCCGGTCCACCCACACCCGGTCGGGCGCCGAGACCAGGACGTCGGTCACGGCCGGATCGGCCAGCAAGGGCTCCAGCGCGCCCGTGCCGACCAGCTCGCCGCGCAACTCGGCCGCGGCGCCCAGGATTTCCTCGTCGCCCAGCAGACGGCCCTGCGCCCGCACGGCGGCGGCCACACCCGCCGGGGTGGGCGCCTCCCCGCTGAGCGCCAGCCGCTGCCGCACGGCGTCCAGCAGGCCCTCGCTCATGACGCCCCTCCCACGGGAACGGGACGACCGCCGACGTACGCCTTCTCCCAGAACGCGGCGCAGAACCGGGCGAGCGGACCGCGCGGCCCGGAGCCCGGCGGAAGGACACCGTCCTGGTGCGCCGAAGCGCCTGGTTCCACCGGCAGTTCACCCAGCAGCGGCAGGGCGAGCGCGCGGGCCACCCAGGGGCCGTCCAGCCCTGGTGCGAATGGCGCCCGCGCCACCACCCGCAGATCGTCGAGGGACGTGCCGATCGCCGACGCGACGCATTTCGCGGCTGCCACGGCGCGCAGTTCACCGGGCACGACCAGGAGCCCGATGTCCGACTGGGAGAGCGCCTCCGCGACGCTTTCGTCCACCTGCCGGGGCAGGTCCACGACGACGACCCCGCCCAGCCGCCGGGCCGCCGCCAGCACCGACCGCACCGCTTGGGGCGGTACGGCGACGCCGCATTCACGCCCCCGGCTGAGCACCCTCAGCCCGTGCAGGGCGGGCAGCGAACCCTCCAGGACTCCACTGCCGAGCCGGCCCCTGGTGTGAACGAAGTCGGGCCATCTCCGGCCCTCCGTACGCTCTCCGCCGAGCAGGACGTCGATGCCTCCGCCCAGCGGATCGCCGTCGATCAGCGTGGCCCGCAGTCCCGCCCGGGCGGCGGTCACGGCGAGCGCGCAGGCGAGCGTCGACGCACCGGCCCCGCCTCTGCCGCCCACCACCGCCACGGTGAGCGCGGGGTGCCCTGCGCCTTCCGTCGCGTTGGCGAGCTGCTCGACGAGCCAGCCCTCGGCATCGGGGAGCCTCAGCACGTGTTCGGCGCCGAGCTCGACCGCCTGCCGCCAGACATCCGGCGCGTCCTGCTCCCGCCCGACGAGCATCACCCCGCGCCGCCGCGCGAGTCCGTGGCACCGCTGGACCACGTCGTCGCCCACCAGGACCAGCGGCGCCCGCCGCCACACCTCGCGGTCCTCCGGTACGCCGTGATGAACCTCCGGTTCCACTCCGGCCGCCGCACAGAGACGCAGCAGATCGTCGAGCAGATCAATGTCCTCCGTCACGATCAGCGGTACACCGCACCGCTCATCGGCGATCGGGAATCCTTCCCGCGCAAGGGACCGGGCCACGATCTCCACCCCTTCTCACAGATCCTTGAGCACCGTTCACGCTGATCCCGGAAGTTTCGGGACAGGTGATTGGAGGAACCCGCGGACTTCGCGGGCGGAATCACCATGCGAGCTCACGGAAAAAGATGTGGATCTTGATGGAGAACTGTGGACAACTCGCGCGTTGTGAATAACTCGGTCACTCGAAACGGGGACATTCGGAGCGCACCCTATTCACTACGCACAGTCACATGCGCTGGGCGCAGCCGCTCGCACACCGGGCGCAAAGCTCGCGGCGGAGAGGGAGAAACCGCTTGATTCCGGGGAAAAGCCACCCGGACGTGCGACGACCCCCGCCGGGGGGGAGAGCGGGGGTCGTCCCCACGGCCGACTCGGGGGGGGTGGAGTCGGACCGGGTTAGCACGGTCGCGAACGATCCGTGACTTCCATGGTGTACCCGAGCACCCTGCCAGGCAAACCCGCGCACCGGAGTTTGAGCCGAATGGAGGCCCCCTATGCTCAGCCTTGTGGAAAACCGCTTCTCGCCGCGCACAGCCGCCTTCTTCGACCTGGACAAGACGGTCATTGCGAAGTCTTCGACGCTGGCCTTCAGCAAGTCCTTCTACCAAGGCGGCCTGATCAACCGCCGCGCGGTGCTGCGCACGGCGTACGCACAGTTCGTCTTCCTCGCCGGAGGCGCGGATCACGATCAGATGGAGGGGATGCGCGAATACCTCTCCGCGCTCTGCAAGGGGTGGAACGTGGCACAGGTCAAGGAGATCGTCGCCGAGACCCTGCACGACCTGATCGACCCGATCATCTACGACGAGGCCGCGACCCTGATCGAGGAGCACCACGCCGCCGGGCGCGACGTGGTGATCGTCTCCACCTCGGGCGCCGAGGTGGTGGAGCCCATCGGTGAACTGCTCGGCGCCGACCGCGTCGTGGCCACCCGGATGGTCGTCGGAGACGACGGCTGCTTCACGGGCGAGGTCGAGTACTACGCCTACGGCCCGACCAAGGCCGAGGCCGTCAAGGAACTGGCCGCGTCGGAGGGGTACGACCTCTCCCGCTGCTACGCCTACAGCGACTCCGCCACCGACGTCCCCATGCTGGAGTCGGTCGGCCACCCGCACGCGGTGAACCCGGACCGGGCCCTGCGCCGCGAAGCCGGTGCCAGGCAGTGGCCGATCCTCGTCTTCAACCGCCCGGTGCGGCTCAAGCAGCGGCTGCCCAGCTTCTCGCTGCCGCCGCGTCCCGCACTCGTCGCCGCCGCAGCCGTGGGAGCGGCTGCCGCCACTGCGGGTCTCGTCTGGTACGCCGCGCGCCGACGCGCCGCGGCCACCGCCTGACCACCGCCCGCCGTGTACGGACGGCCCGTACTCGGGCAACGTCCGGCAACCCGGCGCGAGGGACGGGGTGTCGACAGCACCCGGCCATGAGTGATTGAACGCGAAAGTAAAGAAGTGGAGCCTGGGGTACCGCTTACCGCGCTCCGGGAGTACAAAGGAGTCAACGGCCCGCGAGACCGGGGACATCCGAGAGGATGACCTTTCACGCAGCATGGCCCCACGGACCGAGCACCGAAGCCGAGCACCCACGCGACGTCGACCCGTCGATTACGGGCCAGCCGCACCAGGTGACGGGCAAAGAACCCGACCTGATGGGCACAGTTCGAGGACGCTTGGTAACCCGGCGGAAGTGCCAGCGGCGGTACCGGTTCCGGTACCGCCGCAACTCTTGGCGCCCCGCCGTCGCCCGAGGGAGCGCGTACTCCCGCACCGTCGGGCGGCGTACCGTCAGGCGGCGCCGCGCTGCAGCGCCTCGCAGACCGCGGTCGATTCCCTGACACCCAGCTCCACCGCGCGCCCGCAGTGCGCGATCCAGGCCGCCATCCCCTCCGGCGTCCCCGACACGTATCCCTCGAACGCCGCCACGTAGGCAGCGCGCCCCTGCTCGGCGTGACCGACCTCGGCCGGGCAGATCGACTTCGGGTCCAGACCACTGCCGATCAGCACGATACGCTCGGCGGTCCGCGCCACCAGCCCGTTGGACGAACCGAAGGGGCGCAGGGCGAGCAGCTCTCCGTGCACGATGGCGGCCGTGACCAGCGCGGGGGCGGTGCTCCCGTCGATGATCAGCCGCGACAGCCCGTCGAGTCGCCCGGCCACTTCGTCGGCGCCCGGCAGAGGGGCCTCCACGAGGGGTTCGTCGACCGTCTCCCCGGCCAGCCGCGGGCGCCCCACCGCGTCGTCGGAGGCGCCACCCCCGGCCGCGACCAGGTGAAACCTGGCCAGAACCCTCAGGGGAGACTGCCGCCAGATGGAGAGGAGTTGACCGGCCTCTGCGGTGAGACGCAGCGCGGCGCCCACCGTCCGCGCCTCCGCGTCGCCGCTGAAATCGGTGCGCCGGCGCACCTCTTCCAGATTCCAGTCGGCACCGGACAGCGCCGCCGAACCGCGCGCTCCGCGCAGCGCGGCCTCCGAGGTCACCTCGTTGCTGCGGCGGCGCATCACACGGTGGCCGTAGACCCGGTCCACGGCCTTGCGGACCGAGTCCACGGAGTCGGGAACCCCCGGCAGAGCGGCGAGGGCGGCGAGCGGATCCGAGGCAGTCGTACTCATAAGTAACGAGGCTACGCGCCCCATACACCCTCGCGACCCCCACGTGTCGTTCTTCACGAAGCGCGACGACTTTACGCAGCGGTGCGACTACCCTAGGTGAACATGAAGATCGCTTTCGTAGGGAAGGGCGGCAGCGGCAAGACCACGCTGTCCTCTCTCTTCATCCGCCACCTCGCCGCCAACGAAGCCCATGTCATCGCCGTGGACGCCGACATCAACCAGCACCTCGGGGCCGCGCTCGGCCTCGACGAGCAGGAGGCGGGGGCGCTTCCGTCCATGGGCGCAGAACTCCCGCTGATCAAGGACTATCTGCGCGGCACCAACCCCCGGATCGCCTCCGCCGAGACGATGATCAAGACGACGCCGCCCGGCGAGGGTTCACGCCTGCTGCGCGTCCGCGAGGACAACCCCGTCTACGACGCCTGCGCGCGCACCGTCCGGCTGGACGACGGCGACATCCGGCTGATGGCCACGGGCGCGTTCAACGAGTCCGACCTCGGCGTCGCCTGCTACCACTCCAAGGTGGGCGCGGTGGAGCTCTGCCTCAACCACATGGTCGACGGACCGGACGAGTACGTCGTGGTCGACATGACCGCCGGATCCGACTCGTTCGCCTCGGGGATGTTCACCCGGTTCGACATGACGTTCCTGGTCGCAGAGCCGACCCGGAAGGGCGTGTCGGTCTACCGCCAGTACAAGGAGTACGCGCGGGACTTCGGCGTGACGCTCCGCGTGGTCGGCAACAAGGTGCAGGGCCCGGACGACCTGGACTTCCTGCGTGCGGAGGTCGGCGAGGACCTGCTCGTCGGGGTCGGCCACTCCGACTGGGTGCGGTCGATGGAGAAGGGGCGGCCGGACCGCTTCGAACTGCTGGAGGCCGACAACAGGATGGCGCTCCAGGCACTCCAGGACGCGGCCGAGGACTCGTACGCGCTGCGCGACCGCGAGCGGTACACGCGCCAGATGGTGCACTTCCACCTGAAGAACGCCGAGAGTTGGGGCAACGAGAAGACCGGCGCCGATCTGGCCGCCCAGGTAGACCCCGCGTTCACGCTCGACGACCGCCTGGTGACGGGCGCGTCCGCCCCCGCGTGACCGAGCGACGACGGCGGTCCTGCGGGTAGGGGCCGCGCCGGAAGGGCGGGACCCGCACGGAATACCCGCGGCGGTCCCGCCCTCGCACGCCCCGGAGCCCGGAGCCCGGACCTGGACGCTGGTCCCAGCGCCCGGAGCCCGGAGCCCGGAGCCCGGACCTGGACGCTGGTCCCGGAGCCCGGACCTGAATGCCCGGTCCCGGAGCCCCGGAGCCCCGGAGCCCGAACGGCAGCCCAAGCTGAAGAAACGTTACTTCTCGTCCGCGTCCTTCGCCGCCTCCCTGCCCGCGCCCCTCGCCGCCTCCTCGTCCGCGCTCTTGCCCTTGGCCGCGTCCTTCGCCGCACCCTTCGCCGCAGGGCTCATCGGCTTGCCACCGGCGGCCACGGCCGGGGCCGCGAGGTAGGAGGACCAGCCGCCCTTGGGTGCCTCGCCGACACCGAGCGTTCCGAGCTTGGCCACCACCGCCGGGTCCTGGGCGTCCAGCCAGTCCGCGAGCTGGCGGAAGGAGACGCAGCGCACGTCCGACTTGGTGCAGACGGAGGCGATCGTCTCCTCCACGGCACGCATGTAGGTGCCGCCGTTCCAGGACTCGAAGTGGTTGCCGATGATCAGCGGGGCGCGGTTCCCGTCGTACGACCGGTCGAAGGCTTCCAGGAGGCCGTCACGCATCTGATCGCCCCAGTACTCGTGCTCCGCCGGGTCGCCCTGGGTGATGCCGGACTGGTTGAACATGAAGTTGTAGTCCATCGAGAGCGTCTCGAAGTCGCGCCCCGGGACCGGTACGAGCTGGAGCGAGAGGTCCCAGACACCGTCCTTCTTTGCCGGCCAGACCTGGTTGTTGATGCCGCTGGAGTCGTAGCGGAACCCCATGTCCCGGGCGGCGGCGACCATGTTCTCCCGGCCTTCGAGGCACGGGGTACGGCCGCCGACGAGTTCCTTGTCGTAGTCGAAGGGGAGCGGCGCCTCGGACTTGAGCTCCGGATCGTTCGTCTTCCAGTTCTTCACGAAGGACTTGGCCTGGCGGATCTCGCTCTTCCACTCGTCCACCGACCAGGTGCCACCGCCGCCGTCGGGACCGCAGAAGTGGCCGTTGAAGTGGGTGCCGATCTCGTTGCCCTCCTTCCAGGCGGCGCGCACCTCCCTGAGGGTGTCGTGGATGCCCTTCGTGTCGTTGAAGCCGATGTCGGAGCGGCCGGGCGAGTGCTGGGGCGGGTCGTAGAGGTCCTTCTTCGCCTCGGGCAGCAGATAGACACCGCTGAGGAAGTACGTCATCTTCACGCCGTACTTCTTGGCGACTCCGCGGAAGTGCGAGAAGAGCTTCTGGCTGTCCTCACCGGCACCGTCCCAGGAGAACACCACGAACTGCGGGGGCTTCTCACCCGGCGCGAGGCGCTTGGGGACAGGGAGGTTGGGCTGAGCGCCCGTGAAGGCCGTGGATCCGTCGCCGATCAGCTGGACGGCGTTGCCGGGGGCGGGAGCGTTCTGCCCGTCGGGCTTCTCCTTGGCACCGTGCGCCTTCTCGGCGGGTCCCGACGCCCCGTTCGTTCCGGCGCCGGAGCACCCGGCGAGCGCGGCGAACACGGCTGCGGTGGTGACGCCCAGGGCGACTCTCTTCGTGGCGGCGATCATCCGCCCACCTCTTCCTTGCGGCTCGTTTGCGTGGAATGTGCCGACCGGCGCGGTCACGGTCACACGCAGCTCGGATGCCTCCGGGCGACAGGCCGTAAGAAAAGATGCTTATTCACTGAATTGGGTGATCCTGTCGACTATTTGCCTGATATGTGAACCATGCTTCTTTACTCTGCATTACGATTCATTTACCTAGCGTTGAGAAATCCCGCCGCTGCACGCCGTGACCCACGGCCGCGTCCCCCACGTTCCGCGACCGCGCTGCCCCGGAGGAGACGGGAAATGCCTGCCTGCGTACCCACCCGAAAGAACCGAAACCACCACGACTCCTACCTCCCTCGCACCGCCGGGGAGAAGCGACCCCACAGCCCACCGCCGCGCGGAGGCCGGCGCTTCCGCGTCACCGCGGGGGACCTCTCCGCCTCGATCACGGTCTTCCTCATCGCCGTCCCCATGTCGCTCGGCCTCGCCGTCGCCATGGACGCGCCGCTGGAAGCCGGTCTGATCTCCGCCGCGCTCGGCGGCATCGTCGCCGGACTGATCGGCGGCACCCCCCTCCAGGTCAGCGGGCCGTCCGCCGGACTGACCGTCGTGACGGCCGAGTTGATCCAGGTCTACGGCTGGCGCACGACCTGCGCCATCACCATCGGGGCGGGGCTGCTCCAGATCCTGCTGGGTTCGTTGAGAGCGGCGCGGGCCGCCCTCGCCGTCAGCCCCGCGATCGTCCACGGCACCCTCGCCGGGATCGGGGTGGCCATCGCGCTCGCCCAGTTGCACATCGTTCTCGGCGGCTCCCCGCAGAGCTCCGCCGTGGACAACGCCCTCGCGCTGCCCGAGCAGTTGGCGCGGATCAGTCCGGCCGCACCGCTGATCGGAGCCCTGACCATCGCCCTGCTGGTGCTGTGGCCGCGGATTCCCGGTCGAGCGGGCCGCGCGCTCCGCAGGATTCCGGCTGCGCTCGCCTCGGTCGCCGTGGCCACGGCGGTCGCGTCCGTCGCCGCACCCCGCATCAGCCGGGTGGATCTGCCCTCGTGGAGCTCGCACCTCCTGCCCGAAATGCCGCACGGGCCCGTACTCGCCCTCGCCACTGCCATGTTCACCGTGATGCTGGTCGGCAGCCTGGAGTCACTGCTGGCGGCCGTGGCGGTGGACAAGCTGGCCTCCGACCGTGCCGCCCAACACGCCACGCGCGAGCCGGACATGCCGCTGCCGCGCGTCGCCCGCTCCGACCTGGACCGCGAGTTGCGGGGCCAGGGCATCACCAACACGCTGGCCGGGCTGCTCGGCGGACTGCCGATCTCCGGTGGCGCGGTGCGCAGTTCGGCGAACGTCCGCGCCGGGGCCACCGGACGCGCCGCGACCGTGCTGCACGGCGTCTGGGTGCTGCTCGCGGCGGCCTTCCTGGTGGCCGTGCTCGAATGGATCCCACTCGCCGCGCTGGCCGCCCTCGTCATGGTCGTCGGCATCCAGATGGTGAACTACGCCCACATCAGGAACGTCCACCGGCACCGCGAATTCCTGGTCTACGGCGCCACCATCACCGGCGTCGTGGGGTTCGGCGTGCTGGCCGGCGTCGCGATCGGCATCGCCGCCGCCGTAGGCATGGCCCTGCACCGGCTCGCCCGCACCCGCGTCACCGTGAGCGAGAGCGACGGCCGTTACCTGGTCATCGTGCGGGGCCAGTTGACCTTCCTCGCGGTGCCGCGTCTCAGCCGCATCCTCAACCAACTCCCCCAAGGCGTCGACGCGATCGTCGAACTGGACGGATTCTTCATGGACCACGCGGCCTACGAGGCCATTCAGGACTGGCGCGCCACCCAGGTGGCCCACGGCGGCAGCATCGTCTTCACCGGCAGGTCCGGAGGGAGGATCGCGGAACCCGCGTCGGCGGCGCACTCCTGCTGCCGCCCGTGGACGCCCTGGCGCAACCACCACTGCCACGACCGCCCCCACCAGCCCACCACCGCGGCGGACCACCCGCGCGCCGAGCCGGTCCGTACCGGCGGGCTTCCGGAGAAGCACGCCACGGAGGCGGACGGGCACCCCCCGGAGCGCGCCGACGCTCCCCGGCGCGGTGGACACCGCCTGCTGAGCGGCATCAGCTCCTTCCAGCTCAACACGGCCCCGCTGGTCCGCGAGGAGCTCGCCCGGCTCGCGGCGGAGGGCCAGCGGCCGTCGCAGCTCTTCCTCACCTGTGCGGACTCCCGCCTCGTCACGAGCATGATCACGTCGAGCGGGCCCGGCGACCTGTTCACCGTGCGCAACGTGGGCAATCTCGTGCCCCCGCCGGGGGCCGGGGCCGACGCGGGCGGTGACGACTCGGTGGCCGCGGCGATCGAGTACGCGGTGGACGTGCTGCGGGTCGAGTCCATCACCGTCTGCGGGCACTCCGGCTGCGGTGCCATGCAGGCGCTGCTCAACGCCGAGCCGGGGACGCCCCGCACCACGCCCCTGTGGCGATGGCTGCGCCACGGGCTGCCGAGCCTGGACCGCATGTCCTCCCGCGAGCGTTCCTCGGCGCGCCTCTCCGGTCGGCTGCCCGCCGACGAGGTGGAGCAGCTCTGCCTGACCAACGTCGTCCAGCAGCTCGACCACCTCCGCGCGCACGAGTCGGTGGCGCGCCGGCTGGCGGACGGCACTCTCCAGCTGCACGGCATGTACTTCCACGTCGGGGAGGCGCAGGCCTATCTGCTGACGGAGGGAGCCGGTTCCGGTCCGGCTCCGGACGAGGTCTTCGAGCGGGTGGCGCCGGGCATCGCCCCCGACCGGGAGGAAGCGCTCTCCAGCGCGGGCCCCGGTCAGGAGGAGGCCGGACACAGCTTCGTCTGAACCAGCGGCACCCCCGGGCCGTGAGACCTTGTGGTTCCGCCGCTCTCCCGCGGGCGCGGCACGAGCCGGTACGGACACGCCGTACCGGCTTCCGCGCCGGCGGGACGGGCCGGTGGAGTCCTCCCTCCACGAGGAAAAGGTCTAAACCAATTCCCGGCAGACACTTGTCACTCGGCCTTTCGCCTGATGAGCTATGCCCCGGGACACAACGGTCACCCTGGGAATGGGAGATGTCGTGAGCAACGAAAGCCTGGCCAACCTGCTGCGGGAAGAGCGTCGGTTCGAGCCGCCGGCCGAGCTGGCCGCGAACGCCAATGTCACGGCGGAGGCGTACGAACAGGCAGCCGCGGACCGGCTGGGCTTCTGGGCCGAGCAGGCCCGCCGCCTCACCTGGGCCACCGAGCCGACCGAGACGCTCGACTGGAGCAACCCGCCGTTCGCGAAGTGGTTCGCGGACGGCACGCTCAACGTCGCGTACAACTGCGTGGACCGCCATGTGGAGGCGGGCAACGGCGACCGGGTCGCCATCCACTTCGAGGGCGAGCCGGGCGACAGCCGGGCGATCACCTACGCCGAGCTGAAGGACGAGGTCTCCCGGGCGGCCAACGCGCTGACCGAACTGGGCGTCGGCAAGGGCGACCGGGTCGCCGTCTACCTGCCGATGATCCCCGAGGCGGCCATCACGATGCTGGCCTGCGCCCGCATCGGCGCCGCCCACTCGGTGGTCTTCGGCGGCTTCTCCGCCGACGCCATCGCCGCCCGCATCCGGGACGCCGACGCCAAGGTCGTCGTCACCGCGGACGGCGGTTACCGCCGCGGCAAGCCGTCGGCGCTGAAGCCGGCGGTCGACGACGCGGTGTCCCGCATCGAGAGCGTCGAGCACGTCGTGGTCGTGCGCCGCACCGGTCAGGACACCGCGTGGACCGAGGGCCGGGACATCTGGTGGGACGAGATCACCGGCCGCCAGTCCGCCGAGCACACCCCCGAGGCCTTCGAGGCGGAGCAGCCGCTCTTCATCCTGTACACCTCGGGGACGACGGGTAAGCCGAAGGGCATCCTGCACACCTCCGGCGGCTACCTCACCCAGGCGGCCTACACCCACCACGCCGTCTTCGACCTGAAGCCCGAGACCGACGTCTACTGGTGCACGGCCGACATCGGCTGGGTCACCGGCCACTCGTACATCGTCTACGGGCCGCTGGCGAACGGCGCGACCCAGGTCATGTACGAGGGCACGCCCGACACTCCGCACCAGGGCCGGTTCTGGGAGATCGTGCAGAAGTACGGCGTCTCGATCCTCTACACCGCGCCGACCGCGATCCGCACGTTCATGAAGTGGGGGGACGACATCCCCGCCAAGTTCGACCTGAGCAGCCTGCGCGTCCTCGGCTCGGTCGGCGAGCCGATCAACCCCGAGGCGTGGGTCTGGTACCGCAAGCACATCGGTGCCGACAAGTGCCCCGTCGTGGACACCTGGTGGCAGACCGAGACCGGCGCGATGATGATCTCGCCGCTGCCCGGTGTCACGGCGACGAAGCCCGGTTCGGCGCAGCGCGCCCTGCCCGGCATCTCGGCCACGGTCGTCGACGACGAGGCCCGCGAGGTTCCGGACGGCGGGGGCGGCTACCTCGTCCTCACCGAGCCGTGGCCGTCGATGCTCCGCACCATCTGGGGCGACGACCAGCGCTTCATCGACACCTACTGGTCGCGGTTCGAGGGCAAGTACTTCGCGGGCGACGGTGCCAAGAAGGACGAGGACGGCGACGTCTGGCTGCTCGGCCGGGTCGACGACGTCATGCTCGTCTCCGGTCACAACATCTCGACCACCGAGGTCGAGTCGGCTCTCGTGTCGCACCCGGCGGTCGCCGAGGCGGCGGTGGTCGGCGCGGCCGACGAGACGACCGGTCAGGCGATCGTCGCCTTCGTCATCCTGCGCGGGACGGCGACCTCCTCCGACGAGCTGCTGGCCGAGCTCCGCAACCACGTCGGCGCCACGCTCGGCCCGATCGCCAAGCCGAAGCGGGTGCTGCCGGTGGCGGAGCTGCCCAAGACCCGCTCGGGCAAGATCATGCGCCGTCTGCTGCGCGACAAGGCCGAGAACCGCGAGCTGGGCGACGTCACCACGCTCACCGACCCGTCGGTGATGTCCCTGATCCAGGCGGAGTTCCCCAAGGAACCCTCCGGGGACTGAGGCCCGTCCCGGGAGCGGGCACAGCCTGACGACAGGCACGGCCTGACAGCAGGCCGGCACCGAGAACCCGCAGCAGAGGTACGGCTCCGAGGGGCATCCGGCAACGCACGCGCCGGATGCCCCTCGGGCGTGCGGGCCACGGGTCTACAGTGGCCGTACCCGCGAGTGGCCGTGGCCGCGCGAAAGCGGGGAAGATCTTCATAGGGGTGCCGGGAAGTCTGGTCGGCGAGCGCGTCAGCCATGTCCTCACCGCCGCCCCGAACCCCGGAGGTCTCTCCCGTGGCAGAACCCCGCCGCACCCCGGCATCCGACCCGACGGCGCCCGACCCGACGGCATCCGACCCGACCGCCGGAGCCCCAACAGCGTCGGACTCGACGGCCGCAGCCCCGGCGCCCCCGGCAGAGGCTCCCTCCGGGCCGTCCAAGCCCTCCGCGTCCCCGCGCCTCTCCGTGTCCTCGTGTCTCTCCGCGTCCTCGCGGCCGACCCTGCTGGGCCGCCTGTCGCTGCCGGAGCGGACCTACCTCGCGGACGCGCTGCGCACGGAGACGGTGGGCGGCGTCGTCCTGCTGGTTGCGGCCATCGCGGCACTCGTCTGGGCCAATGTGCTCGGCTCTTCCTACACGGCGGTCAGCGACTACCACTTCGGCCCGGCGGCCCTCGGGCTCGACCTCTCCGTGGAGCACTGGGCCGCCGACGGGCTGCTCGCCGTCTTCTTCTTCGTGGCGGGCGCGGAGCTCAAGCGTGAACTGGTCGCGGGCGAACTCCGCGACCCCAGGACGGCCGCCCTGCCCGTCGTGGCCGCCCTGTGCGGCATGGCGGTGCCCGCGCTCGTCTACGTACTCACCAACACCGTCGGCGGGGGCAGCCTGGGCGGCTGGGCCGTGCCGACCGCGACCGACATCGCCTTCGCGCTCGCCGTCCTCGCCGTCCTCGGCACCGCGCTGCCGGGCTCGCTCCGGGCCTTCCTGCTGACCCTGGCCGTCGTCGACGACCTCTTCGCCATCCTGATCATCGCGGTGTTCTTCACCGAGTCGATCGACTTGCTGGCCCTGGGCGGCGCCTTCCTCGGGCTGGCCCTCTTCTGGGCCCTGCTCCGCTTCGAGGTCCGCGGCTGGTGGGTGTACGTACCGCTGGCCGTCGTCGTCTGGGGGCTGATGTACAACAGCGGCGTCCACGCCACCATCGCGGGCGTCGCCATGGGGCTGATGCTGCGGTGCGTCCGGCGCGAGGGCGAGGAGCGGTCGCCCGGGGAGCGGATCGAGCATCTGGTGCGCCCGCTCTCCGCCGGGCTGGCCGTCCCGCTGTTCGCGCTCTTCGCCGCCGGCGTGACCCTGCGCGGCGACGCGCTCGCCGACGTGTTCACCCGGCCCGAGACGCTCGGGGTGGTCCTCGGCCTCGTCGTCGGCAAGACCGTCGGCATCTACGGGGGCGCCCGGCTCGCCACCCGCTTCACCAGGGCCGAGCTCAACCCGGCCCTGGCCTGGGCGGACGTCTTCGCGGTCGCCGCGCTCGCCGGAATCGGATTCACCGTCTCGCTGCTCATCGGCGAGCTCGCCTTCGCCGGCGACGAGGACATGACCAACGAAGTCAAGGCGTCCGTTCTGCTCGGTTCGCTCATCGCCACCGTAGTCTCCGGTGTACTGCTCAAACTCCGGGTACGCGTCCACCGGGCGCTGTACGAGGCGGAGGAGCGGGACGAGGACGCGTCGGGGGTTCCCGACGTCTACGAGCAGGACGATCCCGGGTACCACCTGCGGATGGCCGCACTCCACGAACGGAAGGCGGCCGAACACCGCCGTCTCGCCGAACGGGCGGGGGCAGCGCGCAACAAGCCGGACAGTCCGGCATGATCTGTCACCGGATGTGTTGAAGAGGAGAGGGAGTCAGGGATGAGCGACCCCGGCAATTTCGTGGGCGGCGCGGACCGCAGTCTGGGACAGCTGGTCGCCACGGCGACCGCCGAGATGTCCGCACTGGTGCACGACGAAATCGCCCTGGCCAAGGCCGAGGTACGCCAGGACGTCAAGCGGGGCGTCATGGGCAGCGCCGCCGGCATCATCGCGGGCGTGCTGCTCCTCTTCGCGATCCCGACGCTGAGCTTCGCGGCAGCGTACGGCATCCACAACCTGGGACTGGGCCTGGCCTGGTCGTTCCTGATCGTCGGTGGAGCCTTCATTCTCCTGGGTGTACTGCTGGCACTCTTCGCCGTCGCCAAGTTCAAGAAGGTCAAGCCGCCGGAGAAGTCGATCGCGTCCGCGAAGCAGAGCGCGGCCGTCCTTCAGGGCGTCAAGCCGCACCCCCGCCCGGTCACCGCGCCCGGCCCGTCCCGCCCCGCGATCGGTGGCTCCTCCCTCGCGGACAAGGCCGTCGAGAAGAGCCCGGTTCAGGACAAGTCGTCCACTGTGGCACGCTCTTCGGCATGACGGTCCCCGAAAGCAGCGCATTCGGTACGACAGGCTCCGCGCGCCCCGCGCCGGAGCCGTCCGGGTCCACCCCGGACGGTGCACGGCCCGCCCCGGGCGGCGGGCCGACGGCACCGTCCGGTCCGGTGGTCCCCGTCGCTCCGGACGGCGCCGGAAGCCCGGCGCCGTCCGGCGGCCCCGTCCGGCTGGACGGCCCCTGGACGCACCGCGACGTGGCCGCCAACGGGGCGCGGTTCCACATCGCGGAGATGGGCTCCGGCCCCCTCGTGCTCCTGCTGCACGGCTTCCCGCAGTTCTGGTGGACCTGGCGCCACCAGCTGCCCGCGCTCGCCGAGGCGGGCTTCCGCGCCGTCGCGATGGACCTGCGCGGCGTCGGGGGCAGCGACCGTACGCCCAGGGGCTACGACCCCGCCAACCTGGCGCTCGACGTCACCGGAGTGATCCGGTCGCTCGGCGAGCCGGACGCGGCTCTGGTCGGCCACGACATGGGCGGCTACCTCGCGTGGACGGCGGCCGTGATGCGGCCGAAGCTGGTGCGGCGCCTCGTGGTGTCCTCGATGCCGCATCCGCGCCGCTGGCGTTCCTCCATGCTCTCGGACTTCGCCCAGTCCCGGGCCGGTTCGTACGTCTGGGGCTTCCAGCGGCCGTGGCTGCCGGAACGTCAGCTCGTTGCGGACGAGGGCGCCCTGGTGGGCCGGCTGATCGAGGAGTGGGCCGGTCCGAACGACATCGCCTTCCCGGACGACCCGACACTGGACGTCTACCGCCGGGCGATGTGCATCCCGTCGACGGCGCACTGCTCGGTGGAGCCGTACCGGTGGATGGTGCGGTCCCTGGCCCGGCCCGACGGGGTGCAGTTCTACCGGCGCATGAAGCGACCGGTCCGGGTGCCCACCCTGCACCTGCACGGTTCACTCGATCCAGCGATGCGTACGCGGAGTTCGGCGGGATCCGGCGAGTACGTCGAAGCCCCCTACCGGTGGCGACTTTTCGACGGTCTCGGGCACTTCCCGCACGAGGAGGATCCGGCCGCCTTCTCGGCCGAACTCATCAACTGGCTCAAGGATCCCGAGCCCGATCGCTGACCCGATCCGTACAGGTGTGCGCCGGACGGCCACGTGCCGGGCGCATAGGCCAATTGGCTTGCTTCCCCACGATTACCGACCATGGGTCAGGGGCAGACGTCGGGGTATGGGCTGGACGCACGACTTCGGTGACGCAGCACGCAACCGCCGCTCGACCGCCACTGCCGCGGTGAGCACTCACGAGGGGGGCGGCCCCACGGGCCAGACGCATACCGTGCAGGTCATACACGATCCTCGGCTCGGCATTCCTCGCATCCTCCGTCGGCGGGCCCGCTGGGTGTCGGCGCGGCTGCGCCATCCCCGCGCCTGACCGCGACCCGGGCACACACCCGACCACCCCGTACACACCCGACCACCCACGTACACAGTCGTCTCCCCGCACCGGCACTTCGCCCGCGCGGGGAGGCGACGGCTGTCAGAGAGCGCACCCCTGGGTGTCGACCTGCTGGTCGGCCGTGCGGCCGGCGTCGATGTCCGGGCGGATCTCGTCGGCGGTCAGCACGTAACCGGTGTCGGCGTCGTCGCGGGACTTGGCGAACACCACTCCGTACACCTGGCCGTCCGGAGTGAGCAGGGGGCCACCGGAGTTGCCCTGCCGTACGAGGGCGTAGAGCGAGTACACGTCGCGGTGGACGGTGCCCCGGTGGTAGATGTCGAGTCCGCTGGCCTCGATCCGGCCGCGGACCCGGGCGGAGCGGACGTCGTAGGCGCCGTTCTCCGGGAAGCCGGCCACGATGGCGCTGTCGCCGGTCTTGGCGTCCGTCCCGGTGAAGTCCAGTGCGGTGGCCCGGAGTTCCGGAACGTCGAGCACGGCGATGTCGCGCTGCCAGTCGTAGACGACGGCCTTCGCGTCGTACACCCGTCCCTCGCCGCCGACCTGGACGGTGGGCTCGTCGACGCCGCCGACGACGTGGGCGTTGGTCATGACGCGCCCGTCCGCGAAGACGAAACCGGTGCCTTCCAGGACCTTTCCGCAGCTCGGGGCCATGCCGACGACCTTGACGACGGACTTCTTCGCACGGGCCACCACCGGGCTGCCGGTCAACGCCGGGTCGGGAGGCTCGACTTCGGTGATGGGTTCGTTGGCGAACGGGCTGAAGACCTGCGGGAAGCCGTTCTGGGCGAGGACCGACGAGAAGTCGTCGAACCAGGTCGACGTCTGCTGGGGCATCACGCGGGAGACACCCAGCAGGACGGAGGAGTTGCGGACCTGCTTGCCCAGGGTGGGGAGGGACGTGCCGGCCAGGGCGGACCCGATCAGCCAGGCGACCAGCAGCATCGCACACACGTTGACCAGGGCGCCGCCGGTGGCGTCCACGGCGCGCGCGGGCGACCAGGTGATGTGCCCGCGGAGCTTGTTGCCGAGGTGGGTGGTGAGGGCCTGGCCCACCGACGCGCAGACGATCACGATCACGACCGCCACCACGGCGGCCGTCGAGGAGACCTCGGAGTTGGCCGTGACCCGGTCCCAGAGGAGCGGCAGCAGGTAGACCGCGGCCAGGCCTCCCCCCAGGAAGCCGATCACGGACAGGATGCCGACGACGAAACCCTGGCGGTAGCCGATGACCGCGAACCACACGGCGCCGACGAGCAGCAGGATGTCCAGCACGTTCACCGTCTATAGCCTCGCAGATTCGTCACCTGGCCCGTCGGGTGACGGGGTCCGGGGGCCCGGAACAGCCCAGCAGGGGAGCCAGCCTGTCATGCGTGCCAGTCGAGCGGCACCTGCCTGGTCCTGTCCCAGGGGCGTTCCCAGCCCGCGAAGTGGAGAATCCGGTCGATCAGACCGGCGGTGAACCCCCAGACCAGGGCGTTCTCCACCTGGAACGCCGGGCCCAGAAAGCCGCTGGGGTGCTTGGTGATCACCCGGTTGGCCGGGTCCGTGAGATCGGCCACGGGGACGGTGAAGACCCGGGCCGTCTCGGCGGCGTCGACCGCGCGCACCGGGCTCGGGATCCGCCACCAGCCGAGCACCGGGGTCACCACGAAGCCGCTGACCGGGATGTAGAGCCGGGGCAGCACGCTGAAGATCTGCACGCCCCGCGGGTCGAGACCGGTCTCCTCCTCGGCCTCCCGCAGCGCCGCCCGGAGCGGACCGCTCGTCGCCGGGTCGCCGTCCTCGGGGTCGAGCGCGCCGCCCGGAAAGGCCGGCTGCCCCGCGTGCGAGCGGAGGGTTCCGGCGCGCTCCATCAGCAGCAGCTCCGGTCCGCGTGCGCCCTCGCCGAAGAGGATGAGGACGGCCGACTGGCGCCCGGCCCCGCTCTCCGGCGGCAGGAAGCGGCTCAGCTGCTGCGGGCGCACCCCGCGGGCGGCCTCGGCGACCGGGGCGAGCCACGACGGCATGCCCTCGGTGGTGACGGTGACCGCGTCCCCGGCGGCGGGCCGCCCGCCCGGCCGGTGCGTGCCGTCGTCCGTCTGCGCGGCGCTCGTCGGCCGCGTCGTGCTCGATGTGTAGGTCATGGGCACCCCCGATTTCTCACAACGCCTGTCATCTGCCATTTCGTTCCGGCCTCATCCGTACGGGGGACGCACCGGGACGTTCCATGACGACGGCCGCCGAGGGCGCACGGCCCACCGCGGTCGCCGGGGGCGGCGGGGGCGCGGCGGGCTCCGGGCGTAAGGCGCGGGCCTCCTTCTCCCTCGGGCGGGGCGCGTTCTCCCTCATGCGGTTCCCGTACCCGGCGCGGCCGTGGAGCCCGCGCCCCCGGCCCCGTCCTCCAGCGCGGTCACCAGGGCGGCGGCCTGTGCGGCGGCCTCCCGCTCGCCCAGGCCGGGCGCGGGGTCGCCCGGGTAGTCGGCGGGCGGGCTCAGGCGCTGTCCCGGATAGCCGCCCTTCTCGTACTTCAGCAGCTTTCCGGCCTTCTCGGGGTCGGTCTCCCCCTCTCCGTACGAGGGGCAGAGCGGCGCGATCGGGCACGCGCCGCACGCTGGCTTGCGCGAGTGACAGATCCGGCGGCCGTGGAAGACGACCCGGTGGGAGAGCATCGTCCACTCGCTCTTGGGGAAGATCCCGGCGACGACGGCCTCCACCTTCACCGGGTCCTCCTCGTCGGTCCACTTCCAGCGCCGCACAAGGCGGCCGAAGTGGGTGTCGACGGTGATTCCGGGGACTCCGAAGGCGTTGCCGAGGACCACGTTGGCCGTCTTGCGGCCGACGCCCGGCAGCGTCACGAGATCCTCCAGCCGGCCGGGCACCTCGCCTCCGAAGTTGTCCCGGAGCGCCGCCGAGAGCCCGAGGAGCGACCTGGTCTTCGCCCGGAAGAACCCGGTCGGCCGGATCAGCTCCTCCATGTCCTCCGGGACGGCGGCGGCCATGTCCTCGGGGGTCGGGTACGCGGCGAAGAGCGCCGGGGTGGTCTGGTTGACCCTCAGGTCGGTGGTCTGGGCGGAAAGGACGGTGGCGACGAGAAGTTCGAAGGGGTTGCGGAAGTCCAGTTCCGGATGGGCGTACGGGTAGACCTCGGCCAGTTCGCGATTGATCCGGCGGGCGCGGCGGACCATCGCCAGATGCGACTCCGGCTTGGCCGGCTTCGCCCGTACGGTCTTCGACGCGCCGACGGTTCTCGACCGGGCCGGGCCTGCCTTCGCGGCGGGCCGGTCGGAGGTCCGGGCGGCGGTGGCGGGCGTCCGGGTACGGGCCTTCCGCGACGCCCCCGAGCCCTGTTCGCCCACAGCTGAATCTCGCTTCTCCGACACCTCGACGGCCCCCTCGCCCTTCGCTCCCAGCAGCTTTCCGGACACCCGGTCAGCCTAGGCCGTGTCCGGCACTTCGCGTCGGATCGGCGGCCGGTGTCCGGCGCGGTGCATCGCGAGGCGGAGGACCGCGCGCGTACGGGACGCGTTCGGACGGGCCGGCGAATCCGCGGGGGGCCGGGGGGCCGGTACCGGGGAGCCCGCCGCCCGACGCGCGGGGCCGGAGGTGTCCCCGGCCCCCGGATTCGCCCTTGTCGGCGGGTTTCCACCCCCGATCGGCCCCCTGCCGTACGATCCGGGCGGCTCGTGCGTCAAACTGGTTTGTGATTGATCGCACTGTTTTACCGTCCGGCATGATGGGGACCACGGTTCCCTGAACAGGCCGACAAGGAGAGATCTCGTGGACGACGTTCTACGACGCGCCCCGCTTTTCGCGGCGCTCGATGACGAGCAGGCCGCGGAACTCCGCGCCTCGATGAGTGAGGTGACCCTCGCGCGCGGAGACGCGCTGTTCCACGAGGGTGACCCCGGCGACCGCCTGTACGTGGTCACCGACGGCAAGGTGAAGCTCCACCGCACCTCCCCCGACGGCCGCGAGAACATGCTCGCCGTCTTGGGCCCCGGGGAGCTGATCGGCGAGCTGTCCCTGTTCGACCCGGGTCCGCGCACCGCCACCGCGACCGCGCTCACCGAGGTCAAGCTGCTCGGCCTCGGCCACGGGGACCTCCAGCCCTGGCTGAACGCCCGCCCCGAGGTCGCCACCGCGCTGCTGCGCGCGGTCGCCCGCCGTCTGCGCAAGACCAACGACCAGATGTCCGACCTGGTCTTCTCCGACGTGCCGGGCCGTGTCGCCCGCGCACTTCTGGACCTGTCCCGCCGCTTCGGCGTCCAGTCCGAGGAAGGCATCCACGTCGTCCACGACCTCACCCAGGAGGAGCTGGCCCAGCTGGTCGGCGCCTCCCGCGAGACGGTCAACAAGGCGCTCGCGGACTTCGCGGGCCGTGGCTGGCTCCGCCTGGAGGCCCGCGCCGTGATCCTGCTCGACGTCGAGCGGCTGGCGAAGCGCTCGCGCTGACCCGGTGGGCTCCCGGAGCCCGTACCGCACGCCGTCCGTGCACGCGACGCCGTACACCGGCGTACCGCGACGCAGTACACGCACGAAGAGGCCCTGCCGCCAGGCGGGGCCTCTCGGCGTTCCCCGGCACACGGGCTCTCCGGGGGACGGAGGACCCGGGTCAGATCAGCCCGTGCTCCGCCAGGTACTCCAGCTGTGCCCGTACGGACAGCTCCGCCGCCGGCCACAGGGACCGGTCGACGTCCGCGTACACCCGGGCCACCACCTCGGACGGCGTGAGCAGCCCGGACTCCACCGCCGTCTCCACCTGGGCGAGCCGGTGCGCGCGGTGCGCGAGATAGAACTCCACCGCGCCCTGCGCGTCCTCCAGGACCGGCCCGTGGCCCGGCAGCACGGTGTGGACGCCGTCGTCCGTGGTCAGCGAGCGCAGCCGTCGCAGGGTGTCGAGGTAGTCGCCGAGCCGGCCGTCCGGATGCGCGACGACGGTCGTGCCCCGGCCGAGGATCGTGTCGCCGGTGAGCACCGCGCCGTCCGCGGGCAGGTGGAAGCAGAGCGAGTCGGCGGTGTGGCCGGGTGTGGGGACGACCCGGAGTTCGAGCCCTCCGGTGGTGATCACGTCTCCCGCCGCCAGCCCCTCGTCGCCGAGCCGGAGCGCCGGGTCGAGCGCGCGCACCTTCGTGCGCGTGAGCTCGGCGAAACGGGCGGCGCCCTCGGCGTGGTCCGGGTGACCGTGCGTGAGCAGGGTGAGCGCGATGCGCCGGCCGGCCCGGGCGGCGGTGTCGATCACGGCGCGCAGGTGGGTGTCGTCGAGCGGCCCCGGGTCCAGGACGACCGCGAGGTCCGAGTCCGGTTCGGCGAGGATCCAGGTGTTGGTGCCGTCCAGGGTCATCGCGGAGGCGTTCGGGGCCAGGACGTTGACCGCGCGGGCGGTGGCGGGTCCGGAGACGACCTGTCCGCGCGGTTGTCCGGGCAGAAGCGCGGCGTCGCTCATGCTGTTCCTCCGGCTCCGGGTCCCGCGGGCGGGACGGGTGTGGTGAATTCGTCGTGTCCCGGCCAGATCAGCACCAGCTTGTCGCCCTCCAGCCGGGCCCGCGCGAGTACGGGGGCGAGATCCTGGGTCCCGGCCGCCTCCAGCGCCTCCTCTGCCGTCCGGTACGGCAGGAGGGAGCGCAGTGTCGTCACGGTGGGCGGCATCATCTGGAGTTCGCCCCGGGCGTGGCCGTCGGTGGCGTCGGCGGGGGTGATCCAGACGGTGCGGTCGGCCTCGGTGGAGGCGTTGCGGGTGCGCTGGCCCGCCGGGAGCGCCGCGACGAAGAACCAGGTGTCGTAGCGCCGGGTCTCGAACTCGGGGGTGATCCACCGGGCCCAGGCGCCGAGCAGGTCGGAGCGGAGCACGAGCTTGCGGCGCTCCAGGAACCCGGCGAAGGAGATCTCCCGGGCCACGAGCGCCGCCCGGTCCGCCTCCCAGTCGGCGCCCGTGGTGTCGCCGACGACGGTGTCGGGGGTGGGGCCCGCGAGCAGGACGCCCGCCTCCTCGAAGGTCTCGCGGACCGCCGCGCACACGATGGCCTGGGCCTCCGCCGTGCTCGGGACGCCCAGCCGCGCGGCCCAGCTCTCCAGCGGGGGTCCGGCCCAGCCGACGAGGTGGTCGTCGTCGCGCGGGTCGACTCCGCCGCCCGGATAGGCGTACGCGCCGCCGGCGAAGGCCATGGTGGTACGCCGCCGCAGCATGTGGACGGCAGGTCCGGCACCGGCCGCGGCGGGGGAGTCCCGCAGCAGCATCACGGTGGCGGCGCGCCGGGGGGTCACGGCCGTCAGCTCGCCCGCGGCGAGGGCTCTGATCCGGTCGGGCCATTCCGGTGGGTACCACTGACCTTGGGACATGGCCGGAGGCTATCCGGATCGGCCGATTTGTACGAGGGGGGAACGCGCGTTCCCGGCCGGTGGGATCGACAGCGGGGATCAACCGCTGGATCAACCGCTGGACCGACCGCTTGACCGACCGCTTGACCGACCGCTTGACCGACAGCCCGGGCCAACACAGCCGGGCATCAGCCGGGCCGACAGCTGGGATCAGAAGCTCGTACGAAAAAGATCCCGCCCGGCCCAGAAGGCCGGACGGGACGGGGAACACGTGCGCACGGTCAGGCGTCGATCAGCTCGACCTGGATCTCGACCTCGACCGGTGCGTCCAGCGGCAGGACCGCGACACCGACGGCGCTGCGGGCGTGCACGCCCTTGTCGCCGAGCACCTCGCCCAGCAGCTCGCTGGCGCCGTTGACCACGCCGGGCTGTCCGGTGAAGTCGGGGGCCGAGGCCACGAATCCGACGACCTTGACGACCCGGGCGATCCGGTCCAGGTCACCGACGGCCGACTTCACGGCCGCGAGGGCGTTGAGGGCGCAGACCCGGGCGAGATCCTTGGCCTCCTCGGCCGTCACCTCGCCGCCGACCTTGCCGGTCACACCGAGCCGGCCCTCGACCATCGGCAGCTGGCCCGAGGTGTACACGTACGCGCCGGACAGCACGGCCGGCTGGTACACGGCCAGCGGCGGGACGACGTCGGGCAGGGTGAGTCCGAGCTCGGCGATCCGCGCCTCGACGGTACCGGCCATTACGCCTTCTCCCGCTTCAGGTAGGCCACGAGCTGCTCGGGGTTGTTCGGGCCGGGCACGACCTGGACCAGCTCCCAGCCGTCCTCGCCCCAGGTGTCCAGAATCTGCTTGGTCGCGTGCACGAGGAGCGGCACGGTCGCGTATTCCCACTTGGTCATGGCCCGACTGTAATGCCTGGCACGGGCGCTCCCGTGCGTAGGCCGGCGACCTACTGGTTAGGCTCGAAGCGTGAGCAGGTTCCAGGTCGTCAGCGGCAAGGGCGGCACCGGTAAGACCACGGTGGCCGCCGCCCTCGCGCTCGCCCTCGCGGCCGAGGGCCGGCGCACCCTTCTCGTCGAGGTGGAGGGCCGCGGCGGTATCGCCGAGCTCTTCGGCGCGGGCGCCGCGCCCTACGAGGAGCGCAGGATCGCCGACGTGCCGGGCGGCGGCGAGGTGTTCGCCCTGGCCATCGACGCCGAACAGGCGCTCCTCGACTACCTCCAGATGTTCTACAAGCTGGGCAGCGCGGGCCGGGCGCTCAAGAAGCTCGGCGCGATCGATTTCGCCACCACCATCGCCCCCGGGGTCCGGGACGTCCTGCTGACCGGCAAGGCGTGCGAGGCCGTGCGCCGCACGGACAAGCAGGGTCGTTTCGTCTACGACCACGTGATCATGGACGCGCCGCCCACCGGCCGGATCACCCGCTTCCTCAACGTCAACGACGAGGTGGCCGGACTGGCCCGGATCGGCCCGATACACCACCAGGCGCAGTCCGTGATGCGGGTCCTCAAGTCCCCCGACACCGCGGTCCATCTGGTGACCCTGCTGGAGGAGATGCCGGTGCAGGAGACCGCGGACGGCATCCGGGAACTGCGCGCCGCCCAGCTCCCGGTGGGCCGGGTGATCGTCAACATGATCCGCCCCCACCTGCTGGACGAGGAGGCGCTGCGCACCGCGTCGGGAGCGCGCCGCAAGGAGATCGCGAAGACCCTGACCCGTGCGGGCGTGACCGGTTCGGCGGCCCTAGTCCGCCCGCTGATCGCGCAGGCGGCCGAGCACGCGCAGCGGGTCCGCCTGGAGCGCGAGCAGCGGGCCGTGCTGGCCGGGGTCGGGCTGCCCACAGACGAGCTGCCGCTGCTGGGCGACGGCATCGACCTCGCCGCCCTGCACGTCCTGGCCGGGGAGCTCCGCAAACAGGGCGCAGGGGAAGAGGAGGCGTCATGACGCGGGCGTCCGGCGCAGCGCCCGGCACCAAGGGCGCGGGCGGTACCGAGGGCGAGAGCGGCGAGGCAGCGGTGGACGGCACGGGAGCGGCGGACGGCGCGGAAGCGGTGCACGGTACGGATCCGGTGCGCCTGCCGGGTCTCGACACCGACGCGCTGCTCGACGACCCCGGCATCCGGATCGTGGTGTGCTGCGGCTCCGGCGGCGTCGGCAAGACGACCACGGCCGCGGCGCTCGGCGTACGGGCGGCGGAGCGCGGGCGCAAGGTGGTCGTCCTCACCATCGACCCCGCGCGCAGGCTCGCCCAGTCCATGGGCATCGACCGGCTCGACAACGTCCCGCGCAGGGTGGAGGGCATCGCGGGCGAGGGCGAACTGCACGCCATGATGCTCGACATGAAGCGGACCTTCGACGAGACGGTCGAGGCGCACGCGGACGCCGAGCGGGCCCGCGCCATCCTGGAGAACCCCTTCTACCAGTCCCTGTCGGCCGGCTTCGCGGGCACGCAGGAGTACATGGCGATGGAGAAGCTCGGGCAGCTGAGGGCGCGCGACGAGTGGGACCTGATCATCGTCGACACCCCGCCCTCGCGTTCCGCGCTGGACTTCCTGGACGCGCCGAAGCGGCTCGGGTCGTTCCTCGACGGCACGTTCATCCGGCTGCTGATGGCGCCCGCGAAGATGGGCGGCCGGGCCGGGATGAAGTTCCTCAACGTGGGCATGTCGATGATGACCGGCACCCTGGGCAAACTACTGGGCGGCCAGTTCCTCCGGGACGTACAGACGTTCGTGGCCGCCATGGACTCGATGTTCGGCGGCTTCCGGACCCGGGCCGACGCCACGTACCGGCTGCTCCAGGCCCCGGGGACCGCGTTCCTGGTGGTCGCGACACCGGAGCGGGACGCGCTGCGCGAGGCGGCGTACTTCGTGGAACGGCTGGCGGCGGAGCGGATGCCGCTGGCGGGGCTGGTACTGAACCGGGCGCACGGCAGCGAGGCCGCGCGCCTCACCGCCGAGCAGGCACTCGCCGCCGCCGAAAATCTTGAGGCGGTGGGCATGGTGGATCGGGCTCCCGGGAAAACTGCTCCTCGTGACCCGGCGGTAGCCCTCCCTCCCGATCCGTCCCCCGAAACCACCGAGTCCCCCACCCCCGCAGGCACGGACGGCCCGGACGGCGCGTCGGAGGCCCCCGTGGTCGCGATCGAAGAACTCACCGAGGGACTGCTGCGCCTGCACGCCGAACGCATGCAGCTCGTCGCCCGCGAGCGGCGTACCCGCGAACACTTCACCGCGGCCCACCCGGAGGTCCTGGTGACCGAGGTGGCCGCGCTGCCGGGCGACGTGCACGATCTGGCGGGACTGCGGACCGTCGGCGAACGTCTCGCGGCGGGCGCGACCGGCCGCGATCCCGCCGGGGCGGCCTGAGGGCCCGGACTCCGCCGGCCGATCCGCGACCGTACGCGGGCACGCCCGGCCGTGGGTCGGCCCCGGTTCGCCCGAGGCATTCCCCGTACGGTCCTACGGTCCGTTCGCGCGACTCCGTACGGGGACGTCGACGGATGAATCCCTGCCGGACCACCGGCTCAACCTGGCCGCCGGAGCGGGGAATTACCCCACCGCTGCGTACGTCTCCTGGAAGTCGTCGTCGTCCATGTCGATGACTCCGGGCAGCATGCCCGTGGACCGCTCGTACTCGCTGCGCGCGGTCTCCAGCAGTCGCCGCCAGGACGTGACGGTGGGGCGGCGGCGCAGCAGTGCGCGGCGCTCGCGTTCCGTCATCCCGCCCCACACGCCGAACTCGACGTGGTTGTCGAGCGCGTCGGCCAGGCACTCCGTCCGCACCGGGCATCCGGTGCACACCGCCTTGGCCCTGTTCTGCGCTGCCCCTTGTACGAACAGCTCGTCCGGATCGGTAGTGCGGCAGGCTGCCTGCGCACTCCAGTCGGTTACCCAGCCCATGCCGGCGCCGTCCTCTCCCGAATTGAGGCTCCCCCACGGCGGCAGAGGCATATTCACCGCTGCCAGTTGAGGACGTTACGGAAGCGGCCCCGAGCACAACACCCCCTTCGGGCCCAATCTTGAATGGCCCGAACGGACTATGCGTATGCGGCAGATCACCCAGAGGAGTGATGCGAGGACATGCAAGACGAACCGTGCAAAACCGGGACGGTACACCCGAGTTGCAAGGGACACTCCACGACACACCAGACGTTTTCGGGAACGCCGTGCGTGCGGTACTCCTGCACCGGCGCCGAGCTGGGGGATGCGTGCGGCGGGTGCGCGGGGGTTGATACGGAGCCGGACTGCTGTGACAGTTGAGTGCAGCTTAGGCCAAGGGATGCGCGCGTGTCCGGCGAATGACAACGTAGCCACTGCGCCGTGCCGTCACACCGGCGCGCGCCCGCGTGGTGAGGTCTGCGCCCCGTCTGCCCGCAGGCTCCCGCCGACCGGTCGGCACGCCTGTGACGTGCGCGATTCGGCTCTCAAACCCGCTTCTCGTAACGGGTTGGTACCTGAACATCCCGAGCGGAGCCTGCTCCATCGGAACGTACAGGGATACGGATTAGGCTGCCCCCATGCCAAAAAAGCGCTCGGGCGGGGGTCTCACCACGACCCAGCAGGCCGCCAAGTTCCTCGGTGTCGCCGCGCTCTCCGGAGCCGTGCTGGCGGGCATCGCAATGCCGGCCGCGGGCGCACTGGGTCTCGCCGCCAAGGGGACGGTCGAGGGATTCGACGAGATCCCCGCCAACCTCAAGACACCACCGCTCAGCCAGCGCACCACGATCCTGGACGCCGACGGGGGCGCCATCGCGACGGTGTACTCGCGCGACCGCACCGTCGTACCGCTCAAGGACATCTCCCCGTACATGCAGAACGCGATCGTCGCGATCGAGGACTCGCGCTTCTACGAGCACGGGGCGGTCGACCTCAAGGGCATCCTGCGCGCGATGAACCGCAACGTGCAGTCGGGCGGGACGGCGGAAGGCGCGTCGACCCTCACCCAGCAGTACGTCAAGAACGTGTTCGTCGAGGAGGCGGGCGACGACCCGGAGAAGGTCGCCGAGGCCACCCAGCAGACCCTGGGCCGCAAGGTCCGTGAGCTGAAGTACGCGATCCAGGTCGAAGAGGAGCTCGGCAAGAAGAAGATCCTCGAGAACTACCTCAACATCACGTTCTTCGGCCAGCAGGCCTACGGCGTGGAGGCCGCCTCCCAGCGGTACTTCTCCAAGCACGCGAAGGACCTGACGCTGGACGAGGCCGCGCTGCTCGCCGGCATCGTCCAGTCGCCCAGCCGGTACGACCCCGTCAACGACGAGGAGGAGGCGACCAAGCGCCGCAACACGGTCCTCGCGCGCATGGCCGCGACCGGCAGCATCTCGCAGGCCGAGGCCGACAAGGCCATGGCCACCCCGATCAAGCTGAAGGTCAAGACCCCGCAGAACGGCTGCATCACCGCCGTCAGCGGCGCGGGCTTCTTCTGCGACTACGTACGCAAGGTCATCCTCAACGACCCCGCCTTCGGCAAGACGAGCGAGGAGCGGTCGAAGCTCTGGAACCTCGGCGGTCTGACGGTGAAGACCACGCTCTCGCCGCGGGCCCAGGAGGCCGCCGACGAGGCGTCCATCGCGAAGGTCAACAAGGACGACAAGGTCGCCGCCTCGGTGGTCCAGGTCGAGCCCGGCACCGGCAAGATCCTCTCGATGGCCCAGTCCCGCCCCTACGGCCTGGACCAGAAGAAGAACCAGACGGTCCTGAACCTCGCCGTCGGCTCCGCCATGGGCGGCTCCACCTACGGCTTCCAGGTCGGCTCGACCTTCAAGCCGATCACCGCGGCTGCCGCACTGGAGAAGGGCATCAGCCCGGCCCAGTCCTTCTCCACGGACCACGAGATCACGCTGCCGATGAGCTCCTTCACCACCTGCTCGGGCGCCAGCGCGGGCAGCGCGGACTGGCTCGTGGGGAACGAGACGGACGAGGAGAAGGGCACCTGGGACATGACCAGCGCCCTCGGCAAGTCCATCAACACCTACTTCGCGAAGCTGGAGCAGAAGGTCGGCCTCTGCGACACCGTCCAGATGGCGAAGAAGGTCGGCTACTCCCGCGGGGACGGCAAGACCCTCGGCGAGGACCCCTCGATCACCCTCGGTGGCGCGGAGAGCACCCCGCTCGGCATGGCCGCCACCTACGCGACGTTCGCCAACCGGGGCACGTACTGCACCCCGATCGCCATCCAGTCGATCACCGACGCCAACGGCAAGAAGCTCGCCGTGCCCAAGTCGGGTTGCTCCCGGGCGATGAGCGAGAAGACCGCGGACACGATCAACCAGATGCTGAAGGGCGTGGTCGAGGACGGCACCGGTACGGCCGCCGGTCTGAGCGACCGCGACAACGCGGGCAAGACCGGTACGACGAACGAGCGGGTGGACGCCTGGTTCGTCGGCTACACGCCGAACCTGTCCACGGCCGTCTGGGTCGGTGCCGACATCGGCAAGAAGCTGCCGATGTACAACATCACGATCGGCGGACAGTACTACGACAAGGTCTGTGGCGGCTGCCTGCCCGGCCCGATCTGGAAGATCGCGATGACCGGCGCCCTCGACGCGGGCGAGACCCCGTCCTTCAACGCCGTCTCCGTCCCCCGGGGCGAGGAGAAGGGCGACAAGGACAAGGACAAGAACAAAGGCCGCGACGAGGGCGACGAAGGTGACGACACCGGCGACGCCGGCGCCAACACGACGCCCCCCGTCACCCTGCCGGACTTCATCGGCGGCAACCAGAGCGGTGGCCGTCACGGCGGTCAGGACGCGGGCGGCAACGGGCCGTGACCGACGGCCGAACGTCCAGCGCGTGAAGATGGGGCGCTCCCGGTGAACGGGGGCGCCCCACTTCGCTTCCTCCGGGTGCCGGGCTCGGCCGGTTCGGCGGGCCGGTCGGGTGGACTCAGCCCGCGAGGGACTTCTTCACCGCGGCGGCGACCCGGCCGCCCTCGGCGAGACCCGCGACCTTCGGGCTGACGATCTTCATCACGGCGCCCATGGCACGCGGGCCCTCGGCACCGGCGGCCTTCGCCTCCGCCACGGCGGAGCCGACGATCGCGTCGAGCTCCTCGTCGGAGAGCTGCTTGGGCAGGTACGCGTCGAGCAGCTCGCCCTCGGCCTTCTCCCGCTCGGCCTGCTCCGTCCGGCCACCCTGGGCGAACGCCTCCGCCGCCTCGCGGCGCTTCTTCGCCTCCTTGGCGATGACCTTCTGCACCTCGTCGTCGGAGAGTTCGCGAGCGGTCTTCCCGCTCACCTCCTCCTTGGTGATCGCGGTGAGGGTCAGCCGAAGGGTGGACGAGGTCAGCTCGTCGCGCGCCTTCATGGCGGTGGTGAGGTCTTCCTTGAGCCTGGACTTGAGCGTGGTCATGACCTGATTGTGTCAGGTACGCGGTCCGGGGCGCCCGTTTGTTTTCCCGCCGCCGCCGGACCCCGCCCGGTCCGGGTCTGCGACGATGGGCGCATGCGCGCACGCTACGGAGTTCCCCTGAAAGTCGCTGCGGCCGGTGCGGCGGTCGGCGTCGCCGGCCTCGCCTACGCCGCAGGGTTCGAGGCCCGCTCGTTCCGCCTCCGCCGGGTGACCGTCCCGGTACTCCCGCCCGGGGCACGCCCGTTGCGCGTACTCCAGATCTCGGACGTCCACATGGTCAGCGGCCAGCGCAAGAAGCGCGCCTGGCTCCAGTCCCTGGCGGGGCTCCGCCCGGACTTCGTGGTCAACACGGGCGACAACCTCTCGGACCCCGAGGCGGTACCCGAACTGCTGGACGCGCTGGGGCCCCTCATGGAACTCCCCGGGGTGTACGTCTTCGGCTCGAACGACTACTACGGCCCCAAGCTCCGCAACCCGGTGCGCTATCTCAAGGAGAAAGCGGCGGGCAAGCACGGGCTCAACGGGAACGCCCCGGCGTCGAACGTGGTCCACAACCCGTGGGAGCCGATGCGCGACGCCTTCGACGACGCGGGGTGGATCGGCCTCTCCAACACCCGGGGCCGGCTGAAGCTCGACGGCCTGGACATTGCGTTCACCGGCCTGGACGACCCGCACATCAAGCGCGACCGGTACGCCGAGGTCTCCGGCGGCCCCGAGACGGGCGCCGACCTCTCCATCGGCGTGGTCCACGCCCCGTACATCCGCTCGCTCGACGCGTTCACGAAGGACGGCTACCCGCTGATCCTGGCCGGTCACACGCACGGCGGACAGCTCTGCATCCCCTTCTACGGCGCACTGGTCACCAACTGCGACCTGGACACGGATCGGGTGAAGGGCCTCTCCAGCCACACCGCCGACGGCAACCGCGCCTACCTCCACGTCTCGGCCGGCTGCGGTACGAACCGCTACACCCCGGTCCGCTTCGCCTGCCCCCCGGAAGCGACCCTGCTCACGCTGACCGCGCGGGCCTGAGACGCGGGGCCCCGGGCCGAGGCCCGTACCGAGGACGCGTACCGAGGCCCCGTACCGAGGACGCGGCCTGGGGCCAGAGCCCCGGCTCCGGCCGTGGCGGACGGGCTCGGGGCCCATCCGCCACGGATGAATCGCGGGCCGGGAACCTCGCCTTTACGGTGAGGACCATGACCGCCGCCCCGAAAACCGCGACGCTGCCCAGGCCCCGGGCCGAGGACGCGTTCCTGCGGGGCGCCCGCACCCCGCGCCGCACCGCCGCCGTGCTCCGGGCGCTGGTGTGCGCGGCGGCCGTCTGCGGCCTCACGATCGAGCTGGCGACCACCGACGCGCCGCTGGAGCTGCTGAGCCGGTTCACCTTCCAGGCGAACCTCCTGACCGCCGGGGTCTTCGGCTGGTCCGCGTTCCGCTCCTGGACGGGCCGGGGACCTGCGGCCCCGCACCTGACGGGAGGCGTGCTCCTCGTCGCGGTGATCATCGGCCTAGCCTACCACCTGATCCTCACCGACAACAGCTTCGGCTACTCCGCCGACGGCACCCCCGCCGCCCCGGCCACGGGCGCGCGCGCCGTCTCGGGGCCACTGCTCCACACGGTCCTGCCCGTGGCCGTGACCCTGGACTGGCTCCTGCTGACCCCGGCCCGGACACTGCGCCTGCGCTTCCTGCCGCTGTGGCTGTTCTCCGCCCTGACCTATCTGGGCTTCGTCCTGGCCCGGGGGACCCTGCTCTCCCCCGGTGCCGGCCCCCGCTACCCGTACCCCTTCCTCGACGTGGACACCTACGGATTTTCGGAGGTCCTCGCCCACGCCTTCGCCCTCTCCCTCCTCCTCGTCGTCCTGGCCACCCTGCTCATCGCCCTGGACCACGTCCGGCCCCGGCCACGACACCGGCTCCGCCACCGGACCGGGCCCCGCCGGTAACCGGATTTCGCCTCCGGGCGCGGGTGGGCTAGAGTTATCGATGTCGCCGGGAGACCGGTGGACATCGGGGTGTAGCGCAGCTTGGCAGCGCGCTTCGTTCGGGACGAAGAGGTCGTGGGTTCAAATCCCGCCACCCCGACAGCCAAAACAGTTGAGGCGCCTACGGATTTCCGTAGGCGCCTCAACTGTTTTCTGTCTGTACCTCGTCGCACCACCTTGTCGCACCGACACACTCCCCCTGCCCGCCGCCCCGGACGTGGAGTTCCCGAACCGCGGGAGCGGCGCCCCGGATACGACCCGGTGGCCCGTGGAGGCCGTGACGGCAGCGGCGCCCGGGTCAGGGGCGACGGCAGCGACGGCAGCGGTGACCTGCACGGTAAGAAGACGTAGCGGTTGTTCGATGCTCGCCAAAGGGGACGGGACAGCCCGTAAAGTTGTGGGCATGGATCTTCACACTGCGACGATGTGGGAGACAGCCGAACTCGCCGGAGGACCTGCCGATGGTCTTCGCATGCGGGTTCCCGACCAGCCCCCGGTCCTTCAGGTGACGCGTCCCTGCCGCGTCGAATCACCGGACGGCGACGAATTCATGGTGGACGCGTTGTACGTGTACCGCCGCGACCCCTATGCGCAGGACGAGCCCGTGGCGTACGGGTTCGACCCTGCCAGCCCCTGATCCGGAGGATTCGGGGCACCACCGCGCAGACGCGCCCCCCGTCCCGCGGTCACGGAGAACCGGTGGGGCGGGGGGCGCGGGCGTTCCTGGGTCAGCCGTCGGTGGGTCGCGGCTCCGCCGCCATCGCGGCGGCGGGCGCCGGTGCGGGCTGCGCGGTGGCCGGGGCCTGGGTGGCTGCCGGGGCGGGGGCGGAGTCGTTCTTCATCGCCTGCGCCTCGCTCTTCAGGATGCGCGCCGACTTGCCGAGGGCCCGCGCGGCCTCCGGGAGCTTCTTCGACCCGAACAGTGCGATGACGACGACCGCCAGGATCAGCACGTGCCAGGGTTCCAGTCCATTGCGGAGCATGCCGAGCCCGCCTTCCTCGTGTCGGCCGTGGGCTCGCACGCCGCCCGCCCGGCCCAGATGGTTGCTGCTTGAACGCAACGGTACAAGAAGTACGGGGCGGACGGTGGGGCCCGCCCCTACTGGATTTACGCCTGTGCGGCCAGCCTCTCGGACGCCGCGTCCAGTCGGCCGAGGACCCGCTCTCGTCCGAGGAGCTCCATGGACTCGAAGAGCGGCAGCCCGACCGTACGGCCGGTGAGCGCGACGCGGATGGGCGCCTGGGCCTTGCCCAGCTTCAGACCGTGCTGCTCGCCGACCGTGATCAGCGCCGACTTCAGGTCGTCCGCCTGCCACACGGTGGTGGCCAGCGCGGCACGGGCGTCCCGCAGGATGGCCTCGGCGCCGGGCTTCATCGCCTTGGTCCAAGAGGCGTCGTCGCGAACCGGCTCGTCCAGGAAGAGGAAGTCGACGCAGGCGGTGATCTCGGACAGGACCGTCAGCCGGGTCTGCGCGAGCGGGGCCGCCGCCTCGAACACGGCCGTGTCGAAGGCGTCCGGGGCCCAGGGGGCGTGCGGGGCGATCAGCCACGGCGCGCAGGCCGCGGCGAACTGCTCCGGTGCGAGCGCGCGGATGTACTCGCCGTTGAAGGCGGTCAGCTTCTTCACGTCGAAGAACGCCGGTGAGGTGTTGACGTCCTCGATGCGGAAAAGCTGCTCCATCTCCTCGTAGGGAAGGATCTCCCGGTCACCGCCGGGGCCCCAGCCGAGCAGCATGAGGTAGTTGACCATCGCCTCGGGGAGGAAGCCCTCGGCGAGGTAGTCCTCCAGCGCCACCTTGTCGCGGCGCTTGGAGAGCTTCTGGCGCTTCTCGTTGACGATCACCGGGAGGTGCGCCCAGCGGGGCGGTTCGGCGCCGAGCGCCTCCCACAGCAGCTGCTGCTTCGGGGTGTTGGAAAGGTGCTCCTCGCCCCGGACCACCAGGGTGACGCCCTCGTCCAGGTCGTCCACGACATTGGCGATCAGGAAGACCGGGGAGCCGTCGCCCCGGGCGATCACGAAGTCCTCGATGGCGCTGTTCGGGAACGCGGGCTCACCTCGCACCAGGTCGACAACGACGGTCTCGCCCTCGTCCGGGGTGCGGAAGCGGAGCGCCCGCCCCTCCTCGTGGACCAGGCCGCGGTCGCGGCAGAAGCCGTCGTACCCGAGGTGATCCGAGCCGGTGCGCTGCTTGAGCTGCTCGCGCGTGCAGTCGCAGTAGTACGCCCGGCCGGCGTCGTACAGCTGGAGTCCGGCCTCGGTGTGGCGGGCGGCGTTGTGCGACTGGAAGTAGGGGCCTTCGAAGGCGGGGTCCTCCTCGTGGATGCCGATGGCGGCCAGGGCGTTGATGATGCCGTCGGTCCACTCGGGCTTGTTGCGCGCGGCGTCGGTGTCCTCGACGCGCAGGACGAAGGTGCCGCCCGACTGCCGGGCCACGGCCCAGTTGTAGAGGGCGGAGCGGGCGCCGCCGACATGGAACATGCCGGTGGGGGAAGGGGCGAAGCGGACGCGGACCGGGGCATCAGACATAGCGCCCACCCTACCGACGGGCCACGAGACCGAGCGGACGTTGTCCACAGAGCTACCTGCGCAAGATGATCAACGGATATCGTGACCGGCACAGGTGCGAGGGCGGCAGCAAGGGGGCGGGACCATGTGCGAGCCCACACCCGGCCGGAGACCCCTCTGAGCGCCACCGGGTGCCGCCCGGCGGGCGGCGAGTCCGGGGCGCCGGACGCCGGGGGGACCGAGAACGCGCCGCTCACCCTGCTCGGGCTCGACCCGCTGGAGGACGCCCTCTACCGGCTCCTCGTGGACCGCCCCGACAGTGAACCCGCGCTGCTGGCCAAGGAACTGGCCGCCCCCCTCCCGGACGTCCGTGACGCCCTGGAGTCCCTCGTGGTGCGCGGCCTCGCGAGCTCCGCCTCCTCCGGGGGCGTACCGCGTTACCGGGCGGCCTCGCCCGTACTCGCCCTCGGGCCGCTGCTGGAGTCCCGCCGGTCCTCCCTGCACCAGGTCGAGTCCCTGATGGCCACCCTCGCCGAGCGGCACCGCTCCGCCCAGGCCCACGCTTCGGGGGCGCCGGTCGAGGTGCTTTCGGGGGCGGCGGCGATCCGCCGGAGGCTGCTGCTGATGCAGGAGCAGGCCACCACCGAGGTGTGCAATCTGATGCCGCTCGGGCAGCAGGAGCACTCCGTGATCACCCACGAGGACAACCACTCGGAGATCGAGGGCATCCTGATGCGGCGCGGAATCGCGCTGCGGTCCGTCATCGAACGCGACTGGCTGGAGAGCCCGGGAATCCCGGCGGCGTTGGAGGTCTACGTCGCCCAGGGCCAGCAGATCTCCGTGGTGGACAAGCTGCCGCTCAAGCTGGTCATCGTGGACCGGCGGATCGCGCTGCTCCCCCTCGAACCGGGGCGCGAGGACGTCGACCAAGTCGCTCTCGTGGTCCACCGCACCGGACTGCTCGTCGCCCTCAGCTCCCTCTTCGAGGCGCAGTTCGAACGGGGCACACTCCTGCGGCCCTCCGGTACGGCCGCAGCCGCCGAGGACGCCTCCGGCACCCTCCTCGACCCCGCCGACCGCAGAATCCTCGCCCTGCTGCACCTCGGACTCACCGACTCGGCCATCGCCCGCCAGCTCGGCATGGGCCATCGCACCGTGCAGCGACGACTTCAGAGGCTCATGGCGCAGGTGAGGGCGACCACCCGTTTCCAGCTCGGGTGGCACGCGGCGCGGAACGGCTGGCTGGAGGACGTGCCCGCCCCGGCCGGCGAGCACGGGCCGCCGGTGGCGCCTGCGGCAGAGGTGTCTCGGGCGGCAGAGATGTCTCGGGTGCCAGAGGTGTCGCGGGTGGAGCACGGCGACTCCTGAGGCGCGTTTACGCCCTGGCGGATTCACGCCAAGCCCAGCTCTTGTGAGGGAGGTGGAGATTGGCGAACGATCTGAATGCCGGGCACAGGGACTCCCCATAGCCCCTGCGTCCGGCAGCAGTTCCCTTCGTGGCGGGCGTCAGGCGCCGAAGCGCGCGCGGTACGACTCCAGATCCTCGTCCGTGATCTTGGCGAAGAGCAGCGGCGGCACCGTGAAGAAGGTTCCGGCCGGCAGGATGCGTCCGTCCGCGGGTGCGTACACCTGCCGGACCGAGCGCTCCTCGATGAAGCCGTTCTCCTTGAGGCGGCGCGCGAAGTGCTGGGTGAGCTCGGCGTTCTGCGGTGACGAACTACGGCCGAAGTGGTCGAAGGAGAGGGCATCCTGGATGCTTCCTCTTGAGTCCGGTACGGGCCGGGCCGGCAGGGCCACCACGCGGGTGCACCACGGAGCGTGACCACGGCATGGTGGCTGCCGGACGGTGCGGCCGGGGCGGGGCGTCCTCGATGCGCGTCATGGTAGGCAGGGCCAGCCCCACTCATGCGAGTGGTTTTTGGCGGTACGTCAGGTCCCCGCGATCGCCCGAACGCCACACGAGAGCCCACCGGACGTCACCTCGCCCTGTAGCGCGCACTCCCGCGCTGCGCCCCCAAGTGCCCCGATTTTGACCGGTGTTCAGGGTTTATCTACGCGCGGAGCTACGCCCACCGAACGATCATTCGGGCATATCAGACGACTTCTCGCACAACCATTACCGGCCGGTACTTCGAGCTGCTAAAAACTGTCTGCGCCACGAACTCCCCTCGCACCCCCCACCCTTCCGAAGGGGCCACCGGCCATGTCAGTGCGTAGATTCTGGGCATCCTTTTCCACCCTGGCCATCGCGGCCGTCGCAGCGCTGGGAGCCGCTCAGCCGGCCTCCGCCGCTACGGGCGGTTACGTCGCTCTCGGCGACTCCTACTCCTCCGGAGTGGGCGCCGGCAGCTACATCTCGGACAGCGGCGACTGCCACCGCTCGACCAAGGCGTATCCGTACCTCTGGGCCGCCGCCAACTCCCCGTCCTCCTTCGCCTTCGTCGCGTGTTCGGGCGCGACGACGTCGACCGTCGCCAGCGGCCAGCTGAGCGCGCTCAGCTCGTCGACCGCACTGGTCAGCATCTCGGTGGGCGGCAACGACGTCGGCTTCGCCGATGTCATGCAAACCTGCGTCCTGTCGAGCGAGGCCACCTGCATCAGCAGCGTGAACGCGGCCGTCACCAAGGCGCAGAACGTCCTGCCGGGCAGCCTCGACTCCCTCTACTCCTCCATCCACGCGAAGGCCCCCTCGGCGCACGTGGTCGTGCTGAGCTATCCCCGCTTCTACAAGATCTCCGGCAGCTGCGTCCTGGGACTCAGCGAGAACTCCCGGAAGGCGATCAACAACGGTGCGGACGTGCTGAACTCCGTCATCGCCAAGCGCGCGGCCAACGCCGGGTTCACCTACTCCAGCGTGGTGGACGAGTTCACCGGCCACGAGCTCTGCTCGGGCGACGCCTGGCTCAACAGCGTCACGCTGCCGGTCTACAACTCCTACCACCCGAAGGCCGCCGGACAGTCGGGCGGCTACCTGCCCGCCTTCAAGTCGGCGCTCTAGGCTCTGCCCGCCCTTCCGTCGGACGGTCGGCGCCCGCACCACTGACGGCACGCACCACTGACGGCCCGCAGAGCGCCACCCCCCACACGCACAGGGCTCCTCCGCCGCAGACCGGCGCGGGGGCCCTGTGCCGTCAGGCGCGTCGAGCCGTCGACGGCCAAAGGCCGTCGGGCGCGTCGTTCTCAGACGCGTTCGACGAGGTATTCACGCCCGGTCGGCGGCTCGTACGGCTCCGGCCAGAAGTCGGTGACGGCGGTGATGCGGCCCCTGGTGTCGAACGAGAAGAAGTGGATGCCGTCCAACTCCGCCTCCCCCACGGTGAAGAGCGTGCGCGCGGCGGCCTGGCCACCGAGCCCGGCCTCGCCCGCTCCGGCCGGGTGTTCGGGCAGGTCGGCCACGATCCGGTCGACGCGCACGTGCCAGTCGCCCGGGTACTCCCGGTTGAACCGGACGCATCTCTCCTTGCCCCGCACCACCTCGCGGGTCTGCGGCACTTCGTACACCACGTCGTCGTCGAGCGTGGCCGCGAACGCCTCCCAGTCACGGGCGTCGGCGGCGGTCCAGTACGTCTCCACGGCCTTGCGCAGAACAGCGGTCGAGACCGTGCCCGCGCTCATCTCTGCAGTCATGGAAGGAGTGTGAACCCCACCACTGACAATCGCCTTGACCTGCAAGGATGGTGACCGATCATCAATGTGCCCTTCTCACGGTCCACCTGCGTGCGCCGAGTCCCCCCTCTGGCTCGGGTGGGGGTGAGTCGTCCTCGGCCTGTCCGCGGCCCGGCCTCGCCTCTCCCCCTCCGTGTCCGCGGCCGGAAAAGCCGCGGCCCGATCGCCGGACATTACTCGGAGCTGTTCCGAGCTGTTCCGCGCCGTTCCGGTCTCCCCAAGGGCCCACGCCCGCGCTTTCGCCCGGATTTCCGGTTCCCCGAGGGGCTGTGCACCAGATCCTCACCATCGGGTTTGATGGGGGTATGAGTAGCGCAGAAGCCATGCCCGACTGGGAGAAGCGGTTCCGTGCACCGCGCGTCTCCCTGCCCGACTGGGCGGAGGACGCCCCGGACCGCAGCCTGTTCGTGTCCAATGCGACCGGCACGTACGAGATCTACGCGTGGGACCGGAAATCCGGTGAGCAGCGCATGGTCACGGACCGGCCGGACGGCACCACGGAGGCTGTGCTCTCGCCGGACGGTGAGTGGATCTGGTGGTTCGACGACGGTCGCAGCTCCGACGATCCGGCCGCCCCGTCGTACGGGGACGAGTTCGGCGTCTGGATGCGGCAGCCGTTCGGTGGCGGCGAGGACGTTCTGGCGGCGCCGGGTCTGGAGCCGTCGTATCCGGCGGGCCTCGCGATCGGGCGGGACGGCAGCGCGGTCGTCGGGCGGTCCACCGACGAGGACGGGACCACGGTCCATCTGGCGCGGCCGGACGGCGCGGGGGACGTGGAGATCTACCGGCACCGCGAGTCGGCCGGTGTCGGTGATCTGTCGTACGACGGCAGTCTGATCGCCCTGGAGCACACGGAGCACGGCGACGCGATGCATTCGGCGCTGCGGGTGGTGCGGCCGGACGGCTCGACGGTGGCCGAGCTCGACGACACCGAGGGCGGTACGAAGGAGCTGGGCCTTTCGGTGATGGGGTTCGCTCCCGTCGCCGGTGACACCCGGCTGCTCGTCGGGCACCAGCGGCGGGGCCGCTGGGAGCCGATGATCTGGGACCCGGTGGCGGGCACGGAGACGGAGCTGGCGATCGACCTCCCCGGCGACGTGAGTGCCGAGTGGTATCCGGACGCCTCCGCGATCCTCGTCGAGCACGGCTTCGAGGCCCGCAGTGAGCTGTGGCGCCACGAGCCGGGCGGCTCGGCTCCGGTGCGGGTGGAGACGCCCGCCGGTTCGGTGTCGGGCGCCACGGCCCGGCCGGACGGGACGGTGGAGTACCTCTGGTCCTCTGCGGCCCAGCCGCCGGTCGTCCGTTCGACCACGGGCGCGGTGGTGCTGGACCCGCCGGGGCCGAAGGCCCCCGTATCGGTGCCGGTGCGGGACGCGTGGGTGGAGGGTCCGGGCGGGCGGGTGCACGCGCTGGTGCAGACGCCGGCCTCGGGCGAGGGCCCGTTCCCGACGGTCTTCGAGATCCACGGTGGGCCGACGTGGCACGACAGCGACGCGTTCGCGTCCGGCCCGGCGGCCTGGGTGGACCACGGCTTCGCGGTGGTGCGGGTGAACTACCGGGGCTCGACGGGGTACGGCCGGGCCTGGACCGACGCGCTGAAGCACCGGGTCGGGCTGATCGAACTGGAGGACATCGCGGCGGTCCGGGAGTGGGCGGTCGCGTCGGGTCTCGCCGACCCGGACCGGCTGGTCCTGGCCGGTGGGTCCTGGGGCGGTTATCTGACCCTGCTCGGTCTCGGTACCCAGCCGGAGGCCTGGGCGCTGGGGCTGGCGGCCGTCCCGGTCGCGGACTACGTCACGGCGTACCACGACGAGATGGAGGCCCTGAAGGCGATGGACCGGACGTTGCTGGGCGGCACTCCGGAGGAGGTGCCCGAGCGGTTCGAGGCGTCGTCGCCGCTGACGTACGTCGACGCGGTGCGCGCCCCGGTCTACATCTCGGCGGGCGTCAACGATCCGCGCTGCCCCATCCGTCAGGTGGAGAACTACGTGGACCGGCTGAAGGCCCGGGGCGCGGTGCACGAGGTCTACCGCTACGACGCGGGTCACGGCTCGCTGGTGGTGGAGGAGCGGATCAAGCAGGTGGGCCTGGAGCTGGACTTCGCGCTGCGGCATCTGCCGGAGCCCGCCCGGGAAACGGCCGCGGAGACCACCGCGACGACGGCCCCTAAGAAGTAGCGGGACACCCGTACCGGGACCGGGGCGCCCTCGTAAGGGCTGGATAAATGGGCGCCCCCGCTCCCGGTCGGCGGGGCGGGGACCGTACGGTAAAGGGGTGTACCGGTTCCTGCTGACCCCGCGATGGTGGGGGATCAACCTCTTCGTCGTGCTGGCCATTCCGTTCTGCGTGTTCATGGGCACCTGGCAGCTCGGCCGCTTCGAGGACCGCGTGCAGTCGCACGAACAGGCCGAGAAGCAGCCGGACCCGGGCACCCGCCAGGCGAAGCCGCTGGACTCCCTGCTGCCCGTGGACACGGTCACGTCGGGGCGTCCCGCCACGGCGACGGGGACGTTCGCCGACCAGTTCCTGGTCCCGGGGCGCGAGCTGGACGACCGCGACGGCTTCTACGTCCTGGACCTGCTGCGTACGGACGGCGGCAAGGCGCTGCCCGTCGTACGCGGCTGGATGCCCGGCGAGCCGGATCACGCGCGGGAGAACAACACGGTCCCCCCGGCGCCCACCGGTGAGATCACGGTGACCGGCGACCTCCAGGCGTCGGAGAGCGCCACCAGCACCGGCGTGAACAACGCGGGCGGCCTCCCCGACGGGGAACTCGGCATCATCAGCGCCGCGACGCTGGTGAACCTCGTCCCGTACGACGTGTACGACGCCTGGATCACGCTCCCCGCGAGCGGCATCGGCGGCGCGGACGACTCCGGCAACGGCATGCGGGCGGTCCCGGCGGCAGCGGTCGAGGGCAGCGGTCTCGACCTGAAGGCCTTCCAGAACCTGGGCTACACCGGGGAGTGGTTCGTCTTCGCCGCGTTCGTGCTCTTCATGTGGTTCCGCCTGCTGCGGCGCGAGGCCGAAGCGGCCCGGGACATCGCCCTGGGCCTGATCCCCGACCCGGCCGCCGCACCCCGGTCAACGCCGGCCGCCGCTGAACCGGGTGAACCCGTCGGCACCTCGTCCGGGACGCCGCCGCGCAACGGGTGACCCCACGCGCGGGGTCGGACGCCGGGCCGTGTCCGGCCGCTCCCGTCGGGCGGTCGGCGCCCGACGGTTGCGCACCACGTGTCAGGACTCCGCGAGGATGCCCGTCCGGTAGATGGTGCCCGCGCAGGCGTGGCTGATCGTGGTCTCGGCCGTCGGCGCACCCGCTTCCGGGGTGTGCGTCACGGCGATGGACCCCTCGGCCGGGACGGCGTCCTCCGTCAGGAGCTGCGTCTCCACGCTCGCCGCCTGCTCCTCGACCGCACCGGTGCCCGGCGTCGCGGCTTCGGTCGGCGTGGGCGTGGGGGCGGTGGCCGTGGGACAGGTGTCGGTCGGTACGAAGGCGAACTGCACCTCGTACGACATCTCGGGCTTCAGCAGCACCGCGGCGGGCTCGACCGCGGGGTCGGGCAGTCCGGCGGCGGGGTCGCCCGCGACGTGCTGCACGACGTCGATCTTCGTCGCGTCGGCGGCGCCCGACGCGGTGAAGCCCACCGTCCCGGCGCTGCTGACCGAGCACTTCGCGGCGGACGTGTTGGCGATGCGGAAGCTTCCGTACACCGTGCCGTTCGAGTCGGCCGTTCCGGTGGACGCCGAGACGATGCCGAGCTGGCCGGGTGCGCAGGCGGGCAGAGAGGCGATCGAGGCGAGCTCCTCCCGGCTGACGGCTCCGGAGCGGGTGCTGTCGGATTCGGCCGGGCCCTCGGTCGCGGAAGGCGTACCGCTGGGGTCGGACGTTCCCTCGTGCCCGCCGCCCGTCCCCTGCGCGGGCTGTCCGTCGCTCGGCTTCTCTCCCACCGCCGCCCCGGAGGCATCGCCCTGCTGGCTCTGGGAGTTCGTGCCGTGTCCGGCGGGGGCGGGTGCCGCGGTGGCCGCGCTCTCGGAGTTCGCCACGTGCACGAAGGCGGGCACTGCGGTACCGATCAGCAGGGCCGCGGCAGCCGCGCCGACGACCGCCTGGCGGCGGCGCGCCCGCCGGACGGGTATGGCCCGGTGCAGTTGGGCCAGCGCGTTCTCGGCGGGTTCGAGGTCCCGGACGGCTCCCCGCAGCAGGTTCCGCAGCGCCTGTTCGTCGGCGGTGTCGCCGTCGTCGCCGGGGACCGGGTCACCGGTGCGTCCGCCGAAGCCCGCGGTCGTGGAGCGTGCCGGGAAGAGCAGGGTCGGTGCGGTCGCCCCGGACGCCTCGTCGCAGGAGGCGGACGCCTCCTCGCGGGGGCGGGACAGGTCGTCGAGCGCGCGGGGCGCCCTCTCGTGCCGGTCAAAGGCTCCACCGCCCGGACCGCCGGGCGTTTCTCCGTACCGACCGGCCGGTGTGCGCCCGGGAGGACCGTGCTCCTCATCGGCTCCGAGGGTGCGGCCGGTCGGCTCGGCCGCGTCGGCCGGGCGTTCGGGACCGGGGCCCGCCTTCGGCCCATGGCTCGTGTTCGGCCCGTCGTTCACAGTTCCGCTTCCCGTCCGGTCCGGCTCGCTGCTGAAGGGGCGACCGCTCATGCCTGCGCCTCCATCACCAGGCGCAGGGCGGCGATCCCGCGCGAACCGTACGCCTTCACCGAACCCAGCGAGATACCGAGGGTGTCGGCGACCTGCGCTTCGGTCATGTCCGCGAAGTAGCGCAGGACGAGAACTTCCCGCTGGCGCCGCTGGAGGCCCTTCATCGCCTTGATCAGCGCGTCCCGCTCCAGCTGGTCGTACGCCCCCTCCTCCGCGCTGGCCATGTCCGGCATGGGCTTGGAGAGGAGCTTCAGCCCGAGGATGCGGCGGCGGAGCGCGGAACGGGAGAGGTTGACGACCGTCTGACGGAGGTAGGCGAGCGTCTTCTCGGGTTCGCGCACCCGGTTGCGGGCGGAGTGCACCCGGATGAACGCCTCCTGCACGACGTCCTCGCAGGAGGCGGTGTCGTCCAGCAGGAGCGCGGCGAGGCCGAGCAGCGAACGGTAGTGGGCGCGGTAGGTCTCGGTCAGATGGTCGACCGTCGTTCCGGCCGCCACCGCCTCTTCAGCACCCTCGCGCTGCGAGGAGAGCCGTACGGGGCCCGTCGTGCTCGCGGCGCTCAGCGGGGCGATCACCGGCATGCCGCCGACCGTGCGGGGCCTGCGGAACGGGAGCACGGAGACCCCCCGCAAGGGGACGACCGCCGGGATTTCGAGAACCTCTGCCACGCAAGTTGGACACGCTGCCCCCCGTCAGGGTTGTACGCGTGCGGCAGCGCGTTCAGCTCTCTGCGACTCGCCCTCATACGTACCCGCTCTTCCCCAATTGCCCTATTGGTGCGCCCGTCGCGCAAGAAGTGACGGCGAAGACGCCGAACAGCCGACTCACGGTTGCACAGGACCACAGGGTCATCGTCGGATATGACAACGCCCCAGCTCAAGGGGTTAAGGAAGCCGAATTGAACATGTGACCTTCACAGATCCCACAAAACTGTTTCGATGAGACATTTCGATTGCGTACGAAATTCGGCGGCCTTGAAGAGAGCCTGAAGAGAGCCTGGAGAGGACCTGGAGAGAGCCTGGCGAGAGCCCGAAGAGAGCCGGGGCGGAGGACCGGGGACAGTGACAGGGGGCCGGAAGGCGACCCCTGTGCCGGCCCGGGAGGCGGGTGCAGAACGCGGCCCGCGGCGAACCCGCGCCGGGATTCGGCCCCCGGGACTCCGACTCACGGATTCCCACCCCGGGATTCAGGCCCCGGGATTCAGCCCCCGGGATTCAGACCTCGCCCACGGAGGCCGCCAGGGATTCCGCGATCTGGGCCACATTCAGGGCCCCGCCTTTTCGCAGGTTGTCCCCGCAGAGGAACATCTCCAGGGCCTGCGGGTCGTCGAGGGAGCGGCGGACCCGGCCGACCCAGGTGGGGTCGGTGCCCACGACGTCCGCCGGGGTCGGGAATTCGCCCTCGGCGGGGCTGTCGACGAGTACGACACCGGGGGCGGTCGCCAGGATCTCGTGGGCCCGGTCGACGGTGACCTCGTTCTCGAAGCGCGCGTGCACGGACATCGAGTGCGTGATGACGACGGGGACGTACACGCAGGTGATGGCGGTGCGCAGGTCCGGCAGGCCGAGGATCTTGCGGCATTCCTCGCGGAGGGCGAGTTCCTCGGAGGACCAGCCGTCGCCCGCGTCGCCGCCCGCCCAGGGCACGACGTTGAGCGCGACGGGGGCAGGAAACGGGCCGGCGGGCCGGTCGCCGAGGACGCGGCGTACGTCTCCGGGGCGGGTGCCCAGCTCCGTACCCGCGGCGAGGCTGCCGGCGACCAGGCCGAGTTCCTCGCGCAGGGCGGCGACACCGTCGCGGCCCCGGCCGCTCACGGCCTGGTAGGTGGAGACGGTCAGTTCGCGGAGGCCGAACTCGGCGTGCAGTGCGCCGACCGGGACGATCAGCGAGAGCGTGGTGCAGTCCGGCGAGGCCACGATCCCGCGCGGGCGGGTGCGGGCGGCGTGCGGGTTGACCTCGGGGACGACCAGCGGCACGTCCTCGTCGAGGCGGAAGGCGGCGGAGCCGTCGACGACCACGGCGCCCCGGGAGGCGGCGACGGGCGCCCAGAGTGCGGCAACCCGGTCGGGCACCAGGAAGACGGCGACGTCGACGCCGTCGAAGACATCCTCACCGATCGGGAGGACGTCCTGCTCCTCGCCGCGTACGGCCAGCTTGCGGCCGGCCGAACGCGGGGAGGCGATCAGTTTCACCTCGCCCCAGACGTCCGCGTGCTGCGAAAGGATCTGGAGCATGACGCCGCCGCTCGCCCCGGTCGCACCGACGACCGCGAGCGAGGGGCGGCGTGCGGTCATCGGCCGGTGCCTCCGTAGACGACGGCCTCGTCGGAGTCGCTGTCGAGGCCGAAGGCGGTGTGCACGGCGCGGACGGCCTCGTTGACGTCGTCGGCGCGGGTGACGACCGAGATGCGGATCTCGGAGGTCGAGATCAGCTCGATGTTCACACCGGCGTCGGAGAGCGCCTCGAAGAATCCGGCGGTGACGCCCGGGTTGGTCTTCATGCCCGCGCCGACCAGCGAGATCTTGGCGATCTGGTCGTCGTAGCGCAGCGAGTCGAAACCGATGGTGCCCTTGGCCCGCTCCAGGGCGTCGATGGCCTTGCGGCCCTCGGCCTTGGGCAGGGTGAAGGAGATGTCCGTCAGCCCCGTCGCGGCGGCGGAGACGTTCTGCACCACCATGTCGATGTTGACTTCCGCGTTGGCGATGGTGCGGAAGATCGCGGCGGCCTCGCCCGGCTTGTCGGGGACGCCGACGACGGTGATCTTGGCCTCGGAGACGTCATGGGCGACTCCGGAGATGATCGCGTGCTCCACCTGCTGGTCCCCTTGCGGCTCGTTGCTGACCCAGGTGCCGCGCAGTCCGGAGAAGGACGAGCGGACATGGATCGGGATGTTGTATCGGCGTGCGTACTCGACGCAGCGGTGCAGCAGCACCTTGGAGCCGGACGCGGCCAGCTCCAGCATGTCCTCGAAGGAGATCCACTCGATCTTCCGGGCCTTCTTGACGACCCGGGGGTCGGCGGTGAAGACGCCGTCCACGTCGGTGTAGATCTCGCATACCTCGGCTTCCAGCGCCGCTGCGAGGGCGACGGCGGTGGTGTCGGAACCACCGCGGCCGAGGGTGGTGATGTTCTTGCCCTCCTGGCTCACGCCCTGGAACCCGGCGACGATGGCGATGTTGCCCTCGTCGATCGAGGTCCGGATGCGGCCGGGCGTGACATCGATGATGCGCGCCTTGTTGTGGACGGAGTCGGTGATGACACCGGCCTGGCTGCCCGTGAACGACTGGGCCTCGTGGCCCAGGTTTTTGATCGCCATGGCCAGCAGGGCCATGGAGATCCGCTCTCCGGCGGTCAGTAGCATGTCGAACTCACGCCCGGCAGGCATCGGCGATACCTGCTCGGCGAGATCGATCAGCTCGTCCGTCGTGTCGCCCATCGCGGACACCACGACAACCACCTGGTTGCCGCTCTTCTTGGCATCGACGACTCGCTTGGCGACGCGCTTGATGCCCTCGGCATCGGCTACGGATGAGCCTCCGTACTTCTGCACGACCAGGCCCACGTGCGCTCCTCGCTCATTCCGTTACTGCGGTCGGCTCAGTTTAACGAGCGGCCCGGAATCTCCCCGTCCTTACCAGATGGTGAGATGTCCCGCCCACCACCTGGTCCGGCGTGTCGACCCGAGCCGCTCGTACGGGGCCTATGCCCGTCCTGCGGGCCACCACGCGCGTCTGTGGTCCAGCCCACACGGTTCGCGTCGCCTCCGCAAGCCAGGAACCGCCCGGGGAACCGGACCCGCCCGGTGCCCACCCGGCACCGGCCCCGCCCAGGAGCCCCCTCCCGGGCGGGCGCTCACCGGGGAGCCGTCACCGACCGGCGGCCCCGGCCTCCTCCACGGAGCCCGGCCCCTGCCGCAGGACCTCGGCCGCGATCCGCAGGGCGTCGCGCGCGACCTCGTCCAGGGTGCGGTCCGTCCGCTCCCGCTTCCAGGCGTACTCCTCGGCGGCGACCCGCAACGCGACGTTGATCATGGCGGCGGCAACTCGGGGCGCGAGGGCGTCCGGTGATTCCCCGGTGCGCTCGGCGAGGGCTTCCGCGAGGACCGGCTCTGCCTCCAGGTGGGTCTGCAACCACACGGCCCGGAGCCCCGGTTCGGTGCGGGTGAGCCGGACCAGGCTGAGCACGTCCTCCGAACCGGCGGTGGGCCGCATGGTGTCGGGCCGCATGGCCTCCAGCGCGTCGATCAGCGGTTCCTCGCCGGAGCTCGCGCGGAGTGCCTCGGCGAGCGAGTCGACGCCGACCGCGAGCAGCGGCTGCACGCACGCCTCCTTGGTCGGGAAGTACCGCCAGAGCGTGCGGGTCGAGACGCCCGCCTCCGCGGCGATCTCGTCGGCGGAGGTGGCGGCGACGCCCTTCCGGGCGAAGAGCCGCACCGCGACCTCCGCGATCTCCAGCCGGGTGGCCGCCTTGCGGCGCTCGGTCAGCGGCGGGCGGCCGGCGCGGACGGACGGCGCGGCAGAGGTCGGAGCGTCTCCCATGGCCCCACCCTAACGATCTCAGCACTATGACGCGGGGAGCCTTTCTGGCACGGTCCAGCCTTTGTGGTACTCAATGCCTTTCTGGCACTGTGCGCCAAAAAACCGTACAGTCCGAGACGGAACACCAGAGCGAGGGAGCACCACCATGAGCACCAACGACTTCCAGGACCGCGGCGTCGTGGTCACCGGCGCGGGCTCCGGCATCGGCCGGGCCACCGCCCTCCAGTTCGCCGCCCGGGGCGCGCGGGTCCTCGTCGCCGACCTGGACCGGGCGCGGGCCGAGCAGACCGTCGCCGACATCACGGCGGGCGGCGGCACCGCCGTCGCGGTGGTGGGCGACCTGAGCGAGCAGGCCGTGGTGGACGAGGTCGTGCGTACCGCGGTGGAGACCTTCGGCGGCCTGGACGTGCTGGTCAACAACGCCGGAATCATGGACTCCATGTCGGCGGCGGCGGACGTCACGGACACCGAGTGGGAGCGGGTCATACGCGTCAACCTCACCGCGCCGTTCCTGCTGACACGGGCCGCGCTGCCACACATGCTGGCGGCCGGGAAGGGCGCGATCGTGAACACCGCGTCGGAGGCGAGCCTGCGCGGCTCGGCGGCGGGCGCCGCGTACACCGCGTCGAAGCACGGCATCGCGGGCCTCACCAAGTCGACCGCCGTCATGTACCGCGCCCAGGGCGTCCGCACCAACGCCATCGCCCCCGGCGGCACCGTCACCAACATCCAGGTGAACGCCGACCGTGACGCGCTCGGCCCGGCCGTCCTCGGCTCCTACATGGGCAACGTCGGGAAGCCGGCCTCCGCCGAGGAGCAGGCCGCGGCGATCGTCTTCCTCGCCTCGGACGCGGCGAGCAACATCAACGGCGTGGTCCTCGCCGTGGACAACGGCTGGTCGGCGGTCTGACCCGCCCCCGGATCCTTACTGCTGCTTCACCGGGCGCAGCCCCAGCGGCCCCGCGATCTCCTGGACCATCACCAGGCCCGCGGCCTCGGCGAGGTCGTCGTCGCCCGGGTCCTGGTCGGTGTCGAGCCCGTCCAGCTCCGCCAGCGGCTGGTTGAGGCGGATGTGCGCGATCAGCGACTGCAGGGCCCGCAGGGTCGCGGAGGCAGTCGAGCCCCAGTTGGAGAAGTACGAGAACTGCCACCACCACAGCGCCTCGGCCGCGCGGTCCGCCTCGTAGTGGGCGAGACCGTGGCCGAGGTCGGTGACGAGGTCGGCCAGGTCGTCGGAGATCCGGTGCGGCACGGGCGCCTTGCGGGGCTCGTACGGGTCGAAGACCTCGGAGTAGACGTCGATGGGCTCCAGCAGGGCCGCGAACCGCTCCCGCAGGCCGTCCGCGTCCGGCTCCGCGCCGAGGTCGGGCTCGTACCGCTCGTCCGGGAGGATGTCCTCGTACGCGCCGAGCCGGCCGCCCGCGAGCAGCAGCTGGGAGACCTGGAGGAGCAGGACCGGAACGGCCTCCTCCGGCTCTTCGACCTTGGACACCTCGGTGACCGCGACGATGAACGTCTTGATCTGGTCCGCGATCTGGACGGCGAAGTCGTCCGGGTCCTGCGTGACGGAGTTCAGCGTGGCGTCAGACATCGGGGGAACCTCCGGTGGGCACCTGCACGGACGGTGGCTGGAACCTCTGCAACGTACCCGCGTCAGACATCGAGAAGCCGTCTCCCCTCGAAGGCGCGGCCCAGGGTCACTTCGTCCGCGTACTCCAGGTCGCCGCCCACGGGCAGACCACTGGCGAGGCGGGTGACACGGAGCCCCATGGGCTTGATCATCCGCGCCAGGTACGTCGCGGTGGCCTCGCCCTCCAGGTTCGGGTCGGTCGCCAGGATCAACTCGGTGACGGAGCCGTCGGCGAGCCGGGTCAGCAGCTCGCGGATGCGCAGATCGTCGGGGCCGACGCCCTCGATGGGGCTGATCGCGCCGCCGAGCACGTGGTACCGGCCCCGGAACTCACGGGTCCGCTCGATCGCGACGACGTCCTTCGGCTCCTCGACCACGCAGATGACCGTCAGGTCGCGGCGCGTGTCGCGGCAGATGTTGCACTGCTCCTGCTGCGCGACGTTGCCGCAGACCGAGCAGAAGCGGACCTTGTCCTTGACCTCGAGGAGGGCATGGGCGAGGCGCCTCACGTCGGTCGGCTCCGCCTGCAGCACGTGGAAGGCGATCCGCTGCGCGCTCTTGGGACCGACGCCCGGGAGCCTGCCCAGTTCGTCGATGAGGTCCTGAACAACGCCTTCGTACAACGGAACGCCTTTCCTTCAATCGCTGCTCGTACCGTAGTGGGTACGCGTGGGTACCCATAGGGGTGCCGGACGGCTCGGCTCTGTTTCGCGGGCCGGCCGAGTCCGTCGATCCGGCCCGCGCACCGGCCCGCCCGGTCGGCGGGACGGCTCAGAACGGGAGTCCGGGCATGCCGCCCAGGCCCTGCGCCAGCGGGCCCAGCTTCTGCTGCTGGAGCGCGGAGGCGTTCTCGTTGGCCGCCTGGACCGCCGCGACGACGAGGTCGGCCAGGGTCTCGGTGTCCTCGGGGTCCACCGCCTTGGGGTCGATCACGAGGGCGCGCAGTTCGCCGGAGCCGTTCACGGTGGCCTTGACCAGACCGCCGCCCGACTGCCCCTCCACCTCGGTCCGCGCCAGCTCCTCCTGGGCCGCCGCGAGGTCCTGCTGCATCTTCTGGGCCTGCTGCAGCAGCTGCTGCATATTGGGCTGACCACCACCGGGAATCATGGTCACTCCTGGGCTTTTCGAGGGCGGATGTTTGGCTAAAACGAGCCTACGTGCTCGCCGGGTGCCCCGCTCCACCCATCGGAAGCAACTCTTTCGAGTGAGATTCTCGACCCCAGGAAAACGCCCTATACCTGACCAGAGGCCGACAGCACGCTGTAATGCAGCGATTTCGCTCCCACGGCCCACCATTCGGCGGTAGGAAGGGCATGCGTACCGCCACACACGATCGCACCGCCGGTCACGCAGAGTCAGCACGGCCCGCGGGCGAAGCTGGCGCAGCGAGCCAGACGGCGGAGTCGGTGAGAGTCCGTGGAGATACCCGAGACAGACCCTCCGTAGTTCCACGCAGAGTGCAGAGGAGTGCCCCGGTGAGCCAGCCGGAGATGCCGCCCGAGGGGCCGCCCCGCAAGGAATCCGCCGCGGGGTCATCCGGTGACAGCACCGGAGTCACGCATTCCGCCCCGGAACCGGGCGGCCCGGCGGGACGGGGACGCGATCTCGTCGCGCGACCGTTCCCGCTCGGCGACTGGGGCGAGCCGGCCGAGCGCCTGGACGAGCTGTACCGGTGGGTCGAGACGGGCGCGCTGGAGACCGCGGCCTGGTACCTGAAGGACCGCACCTGGAAGCGGCGCGGCGCGCGCGGACTGCGCGTCGGCACCTCGGTCGGGGTCGTCGCGGGAGCGACGCTGCCGCTGCTCGACCTGACGGGCGCGCTGGACGGCTCGGCGGGGTACGGCTACTTCTCGTTGCTGCTCGGGGCGGCCTGCATGGCCTGCGACCGGTACTTCGGCCTGACCTCCGGCTGGATAAGGGATCTGGCCACCGCGCAGGCCGTGCAGCGCAGGCTCCAGATGCTCCAGTTCGACTGGGCCTCGGAGTCCGTACGCGAAGTGCTCGGCCCGACGGAGGGCACCGCGAGCGAGGCGGCCGAGCGCTGCCTCGGGGTGCTGCGGCGCTTCTCCGAGGACATCACGGAGCTCGTACGGTCCGAGACGGCGGACTGGATGGTGGAGTTCCGCGCCGGACCCGCCCCGATGGGGACGCAGTCCCTGGTGACGGGCACCGGGATCGGCCGGGGCGAGCAGACCGGGCCCCCGGGCCGCTTCTCGATGCCCTCGGTGACCCGGCCGAACATGCCCCGGCAACGACCGCCGGAGCCGCCCCGGTGAGGTGCCGCCGCGCGCTCCCCCGCGTGTCCTTTCCGCGTGTCCCCGCGCTCCTGCGGGGCGCGCGGTCAGCAGCGGTCAGCAGCGGTCAGCTGAAGATGATCATCGAGCCCTGCGCGAGGCTGCGGGTCGCCGCCGCGTGCAGGCCCAGCCAGACGTGCCGCTCCCGGGCGAACGGGCTCGCGTCGTACGCGATCGGGTCGGCCGGCTCCTCCAGCTCGGTGGGCCGGGTGGGCGGCGCGGGCGCGGCCGGCGGGTTCGCCGGGTCGATGCCGATGGCCGGAGCGACGAACTCCAGTTCGCGCAGCAGGCCGTGCGAGGACCCGAGCGGCCCCCCGCCCTCCAGCAGCGCGTCGTTGGAGAGCGGAACGGGGAAGTCCACCGGGACGTACGCCCCCGCGTGGTCGAAGTGCCAGACCAGGTGAGACTGCTGCGCGCTCTGCTCGAACATCTCCAGGAGCTGTTCGTAGTCCCCACCGAGGCCGTCGACGGGCGTGACCGCCAGCCCGCTGAGCTGGAGCAGATAGGCACGGCGCAGGTAGTGCAGCGCCTCGTAGTCGAACCCCGCGACCGGGGCCACGTCCCCCGTGAGGCCCGGCATGTACGCGTAAACGGGGACGGGCGGCAGACCGGCCTCCCCCAGCGCGTTGTCGAAGACGGCGATCTCTTCGGCGAACGGGTTGTCGGGGCTGTGGCACAGCACATCGACGAGGGGGACGAGCCACAGGTCACAGGCCACGAAGTCTCGCTCTCACACGGGTTGGGCGCTCGTCGGGACAGCGTAATGCGGCGGGTGGGCCACGCACAGGGTCTCTGCGGTCACGGGACCAGGACGAATCCGGACACGACGGGGGCACGTCGCCTCAGGGACCGCACGACGCCTCACGGACCGCACGAGGTCCACGGACCGCACAAGGTCTCACGGCCGCACGAGGCCCCACCGGGCGGGCGGGACGCCTCACGGCCGCCCGAGGCGCACCAGGTCCCTGGGCGGGCGGGACGCCTCAGTATCCGTCCGTCGCGATCCGTTCCATCGCCAGGAGCCGTTCCGCCCACTCCTGCTCCCGGGCGTAGTAGCCGCGCAGCATCGCCAGCACGCGTGTCCGGTCCCCGGAGGTGACCGCGTCGGCGAGTGCCTCGTGGTCGAGCCAGAGCAGCCGGTTCCGTTCGGCGCTCGTACGGAGCCGGTGCACCAGGAAGACCCAGCCCTGCACGCGGAGGGTCGCGAGGAAGTCGCTGATGTTCGGGTTGCCGAGGAACGCGCTCAGCTCGCGCCAGAACCGCAGGTCGTAGCCGATCAGTACGTCAAGGTCGCCGCCCTTCGCGGCGCGGGCGGCCTCGGAGGCACGGCGTCGCACGGACACCATCGCCTCGCCCCGGACCGTGATGGGGTGGCAGCCGCTGAAGACGCCCTCCACGATGACGGAACGCGCCTGCACGATGGAGCGGTAGTCCTCGGCGGAGAACGCTCGGACCTGGAACCCGCGATGCTCGTCGGAGACGAGAAGGCCCTGCGAGGCGAGGTCGAAGAGGGCCTCGCGGACGGGCGTCGCGGAGACCCCGTACTGCTCGGCGATCTGCTTGACCGTGAACTCCTTGCCCGACGGAAGACGCCCCGCGAGCACTTCGTCACGCAGCGCACCGGAGATCTGGCGGCGCAGCGTGTTGCGGGTCACACCTCCGTGCGGGCTCATCCCGTTCCCTCCCCATTTTTCTGTTCGGGACACCTTAAGGCAGGGCCGCTCTGCCCGGATCCGGGCAGGGCCGCCGGGGAGGGGTGCGCGGGGACAGATGTGAGGGTCCGTCACCTTCGACGGGAGATCTTCCGGCTCGGGACACGGATAACGGTCATTTCTCTCGCCGCGCCGCAAACGGCTCCGCGGGGCGCCGCTTCAGGCGGCACCGGCGCGGTCCGTGCCCGCGCCCGTCGCGCCCGCCCGGACCGTGCCCATGTCCGCCGAGCCCGCTCGGACCGTGGCCGCGCCCGCTCAGACCGTGTAGCCGTCCGCGACCGTGAGGGCTTCGTCGAGTGCCGCGAGACCTTCCCGCGCCTCGGCGTCGCTGACGGTGCAGGGCGGCACGACATGGGTGCGGTTCATGTTGATGAAGGGCCACAGCCCCCGCTTCTTCGCCGCCGCCCCGAAGGCGGCCATCGGCGCCGCGGCCTCCCCCGTCGCGTTGTACGGGACGAGCGGCTCGCGTGTCTCCCCGTTCCGTACCAGTTCCAGCGCCCAGAACGCGCCCACGCCCCGCACCTCGCCGACCGAGGGGTGGCGCTCGGCCAACTCGCGGAGTCCCGGTCCCAGCACCGTCTCGCCGAGGCGCGCGGCCCTCTCGACGACCTTCTCCTCCTCCATCACCCGGATCGTGGCGACGGCGGCGGCGCAGGCCAGCGGATGCCCGGAGTAGGTGAGTCCGCCGGGGTAGGGGCGGGTCTCGAAGGTGGCCGCGATCTCGGCGTTGATCGCGACGCCGCCGAGCGGCACGTAACCGGAGTTGACCCCCTTCGCGAAGGTCATCAGGTCGGGCACCACGCCGTCGTGATCGGCCGCGAACCACTTACCGGTACGCCCGAAGCCGGCCATCACCTCGTCCAGCACGAAGACGATGCCGTACCGGTCGCAGATCTCGCGCACGCCCGGGAGGTAGCCGGGCGGCGGGATCATGATGCCCGCCGTGCCGGGGACGGTCTCCAGCACGATCGCCGCGATCGTGCCGGGCCCCTCGAAGGCGATGGTGTCCTCCAGGTGCTGAAGGGCGCGGGCACACTCCTCCGCCCCGGACGTCGCGTGGAACGGCGAGCGGTACAGGAACGGCGCCCAGAACCGCACCACCCCCGCCGACCCGGTGTCGGACGCCCAACGCCTCGGGTCACCCGTGAGGTTGATCGCGGCGGAGGTGGCCCCGTGGTACGAGCGGTACGCCGAGAGCACCTTCGTACGGCCGGTGTGCACCCGCGCCAGTCGCACGGCGTTCTCCACCGCCTCGGCCCCGCCGTTGGTGAAGAAGATCTTGTCCAGGGCGCCCGGGGTGTGGGAGGCGATCAGCCGCGCCGCTTCGGACCGGGCCTCGATCGCGAACGCGGGCGCGAAGGTGGCGAGTTTGCCCGCCTGCTCCTGGATCGCGGCCACGACGACCGGATGCTGATAGCCGATGTTGGTGAAGACGAGACCGCTCGTGAAGTCGAGGTACCGGTTGCCTTCGTAGTCCCAGAAGTACGAGCCCTCCGCCCCCGCCACGGCGAGCGGATCGAGGAGGCCCTGCGCGGACCAGGAGTGGAAGACGTGCGCCCGGTCGGCTGCCTTCACGGCCGCACCGGCGGCCTGGTCGACGAACGGGTCTCGGGGGCCACGAAGGGCTTCAGCGGTCATGTCGGCGAGCGTAGGGGGTGGGACATGCGCGGTTCCATGACCGCGCACAGGGGAGTTGACGTGCGGGTGCGTGGGGTTCACACCGAATCATCCCATTCCTGCCCCTCCTCCAGCCGACAAGCGCCACCGCCACCGTCACCGTCGCCGTCGCCGGTACGCATCACTCGTTCGTGCGATGTGGGCCTGGGGAACATCAACCTTTCCGACCCGGCGGTGCTCTGTACAGGAGTGACGGACCAAGGATGTCGGCTCCTCTTCTCAGGGAGCGGGCACGGAGGAAAGGCACCCCGATGAAGGTTTCACACACACCAGCGCACCATTCGGCGGCAATCCGGCGGGCAATCGCCTGGGCCGTCATCCGCGCCCTGCTCGGCTCGCTCAGCACATGGATCGCCATCGCTCCGAACACGCGATCCACCCGCCTGAATCTCTCCCCGAAACACGGATGTTCGCCGCTGCTCCCACGGCTGGATTCGCTGGAACACGTCACCGCCACGGTTCATGGAGAAGTCCGGGCGCGCGGAAAGCGGGCCGGGCCTGGCAGAAAGACTCTGCCTGGCCCGACCCGCCGGATTCGTTCAACCGCGCGCCGCGTCCAGCAGCGCTCACCAGCGCCACAGTGCCGTGCTGCGGTCTCGACTCCGTGATGACTTCTCCTCGGGGCGCCATCCCGTGGAGGGTGAAGCGCCGCGAGCCCGGGACCCGTCCTGACGCACGTCGGCGTCAGATGCGACGGTGGCGTCCGTAGTGCTCACCCGTGGTCTCGAAGAACTCGGTGTTCCCCAGGTGCGAGTCCTTGTCGAACTCCGGAGCACTCTTGATCTGCTCCTTGTCCAGGTCCACGTAGACCCTCTTCTCGTCCGGATCGACCCGGCGCACCGTGCCCGCCGGAAGCAGGACGTGCCTACCGAAGATCCAGACTCCGGTGTCGACCACCAGATAGGAGGAGCCGACCTCGTCGGAGTGCTTGTCGACCTTGCCGATACTGCCGTCGGTCGCTTCGACCTTGTAGCCGATCAGGTCGGTGCCGGCGGTGTGGCCGGCCGTGGGCTGGTAGCCCCAGATGTTCTCGCTCATCTCCAGGCTTCCTCTCTCGTTGCCGGATGGGATGTCAGGCTCAATCGGACGGTAATTTCGCCGCAGGTGCGTTTTCCGTCCTGACCTTCGCCTGCCCGGCATCGTCCACCCCATGCACCCCAATTCCCTTGACGGGTATCGCAAAAGACCCGACGCGCCACTCCGAAAGAAACCCGGGAACGCGAAAAGGGCCCGCCCATCGGGAGCGGACCCTCTTGCTACAGCGCGTTGCTCACACGGAAGGTTCGCGCTGACTACCACCGGTACCAGCGGTGGCTGCCACCCTTCGGGCGGGCCACGAAACCGATCAGCCAGAGAACAAGGACGATCGCTGCGACGATCCACAGCGCCTTGAGCGCGAATCCAGCACCGAAAAGAATGACGGCCAGAAGAAGAACGAGAAGCAGGGGAACCATGATTATCAACCTCCAGAACTTCTGCTGCCCCTACAACTTCGCCCCACACACACAAACTCCTCTGTTTCTTCGGGAATTTACGGGGCAAGCGCACCCGCCCTCCCGGAATGCACCCTCCACCGAACCGTTCCCCCACCCTGGAGCCGCCGCCCCGACCCGCCCACACCCGCGCCCCGGCCCCGGCTCAGGCCTCACGCCCGACCCCACCCACTGGACCTGGACCACGCCCGCTGCCACGCTCTGGCCATGGCAACGGGGCGAAGGACTCAGGAAGACCGGGACGAGATCACCGTGGAGATCGGCTACGCGCTGCTCAGCGCGTGCTTCCTCGGCGCCCTCGTCTTCGGCGCGATCGCAGGGCCCGCAGTCGTCTGGGACCTCTCCCGCACTACCGACAAGGCTCTCCTCATCACAGGAGCCTCGATCGGAGGGCTGCTCGCGGTGCTCCGCGTCGTGCACGTGCTGTGGCGGTTCGGCCGGTACCACCCCTGAGCCCGGTCACCACCCTTCCGGCATCCGTCAACGGGCGGGAACCCGGTACGGGTTGGTGTTCCACCGCGGAGGCGTCCCGTACGCGGACCCAGAGGCCGGCGCCCTCGCCGTCCCGGGTCTCCTCCTCACCCAGCACCCCGGGCTCCGGGTCCCCGGACCACAGGTCTCGGGGCTCCAGGTCCCCGGACTACGGGTCTCCGGACTCCGGGTCCCCGGACTACAGGTCTCGGGACTCCGGGCCCCGGGACTCCAGCACCTCGTTCTCACCGACTGCGGCAAGCAGCCAGATCGGGAACTCCGGGTCGGCCTGGCCCACCGTGAGGCCGAGCCAGCGGGTGGTGCCGGGGATGTGCCAGACCTGCATGCTGCCGGCCAGATTGCAGAGCTGCCCCAGGGGTTCGGGGGCAGCGGAGGCCATCTCCGGCTCGTCGTCACCGGCCAGCCAGGGCCACAGGTCGATCGTCCCGGGCTCGCCCCAGCGTTCGGTGAGTGCCGTGGCCACGGCACTGAACTCGGCCTCGATCTCCTCCTCGGCCGGTTCCACCGCCTCTTCCTCCCGCCCGTCCCAGAAGTCCTCGCTCGCCCGCAGGATGAGCAGATGGTGGCCGGGGCCGCTGCTCCGTACCCCGCTGTCCTCAGCCTCGTCGCCCTGCGGGAACGGCAGGCCGAGCACGTGGTCGACGAGGGCGATCCGCTCGGCGGTCGTGGTGGGGGTGGGCAGGCTGCCGCTGTCGGATGTCTCGGATGTCATGCACACGGATCTTGCCAACGCCCCCTGTGGAACGCCGAGGCGGGGGGTGCGGCTCGGCCGGGGGCCGGTCGCACCCCCCGCCCGGTCAAGCGGAGGAGGAGGTGGAGACGGTGGCGCGGAGGCAGTTCATGGAGCTGCCCCGAAGCGGGAAGGGGATCAGCAGCTCAGGTTCGAGCCCGGGGCGACGCCCAGGATCGAGGTGAACGACTGGTACGAGTTGACGCGGCTCTGGACCTGGGCGGGGTTGCCGCCGTTGCACTCGATGGAGCCGTTGATCGAGCGGATCGTCTCACCGAACCCGGCACCGTTGACCATGGCGTTGTGCGGGGTCATCGTGCCGGGGCCGCTCTGGGTGTTCCAGTACCAGAGAGCGGTCTTCCAGGCCACGGCCGCGTCCGTCTGGACGAGGTTGGGGTTGGACAGCAGGTTGATGCCGAGGGCGTCACCGGCGGCCTTGTAGTTGAAGTTCCAGCTCAGCTGGATCGGGCCGCGGCCGTAGTACGCGGACTGGCCGGCCGGGCAGCCGTAGGACTGCGAGGTGTCGCAGTAGTGCGAGTAGTTGGCCGTGTTCTGCTCGACCACGTACACCAGCCCGCCCGTCTCGTGGCTGACGTTGGCGAGGAAGGCAGCCGCCTCCTGGCGCTTGACGGTGTCGCTGCCGGTGGTGGCGAAGCCGGGGTACGCGCTCAGGGCGGCGGTCAGCCCGGAGTACGTGTAGAAGGAGTTCCGGCTCGGGAACATCTGGTTGAACTGCGACTCGCTGACGACGAAGCCGGAGGTGCTCGGCGTGCCGGGGTCGGTGGTGCCGCTGCCACAGGTGCCGGCGTCGGCCCAGACGTCGGTGGTGCCGGGAACCTCGTTCTGGGTCCACCACTTGGCGGTCCAGTTGTGCCCGTTGCGGGAAGCGGAGTCGCCGCCCCAGTAGACGGACGAGGAGTTCCAGGCGGCGGCGCAGGTCGCGGCGGAGGCCGTACCGGCGGGAAGAACGACGACCGTGGCCGCTACGGCCGCTGCCGCGGCGAGAAGGCCCATGACGCGTCGGAACACGTGATCACTCCTTCGGTGCGACGCTGCGTCCGGACTTCTGGCCGGTCCGGGGGCGCGCCGGCTTGTGGGGGTGCGGACACTCAAGCGAGAGTGGTCTGGACCTGTCAAGGTCTGGACCAAGCTTCGTTCGCCGCCCGCAGACCCTCGCCCCACGGACCGTCCACGTCGGCGGACGTCACGCAGCGCCCCTCAACAGGGGCTAAACACGCAGGTGTTGGGCAGTTCCCTTCGACGGACGGGCCAGCGCCCCGGAAAAGAATCCGGGCGACCTCACCCCACCTCGACCCCCTCGCACCGCAACTCAGTTCGAAGGGGCGAGCGACCGGAGCACCCGGGTGCGCGGCAGGATCTCCTCGTGCGCGGCACGCTCCGGGACCACTCCGGATGAGGCAGCCGAAGCGCGGGACCGCGCCACCCGGGCGACCGATATGCGAGTATCCCGGCGTGGACCCGCTGACTCCTCAAGATCCTCCTCGGGTAGGCCCGTTCCGGCTCCTCGGACGCCTCGGCACGGGAGGCATGGGCCGCGTCTATCTCGCCCGCTCGGAGGGCGGGCGGACCGTCGCGGTGAAGGTCGTGCACGCCCAGTTCGCGGTGGTGGACGAGTTCCGGATCCGGTTCGCCCGGGAGGTCGCCGCGCTGGAGCGCGTCGGTGGCGCGGGCACCGCCCCGGTCATCGCGGCGGACACGGAAGCCGCCCTTCCGTGGGTGGCCATCGCGTACGTGCCGGGCCCCTCGCTCCGTACCGTCGTGGGTGACCGGCGCCCGCGGCGGGCCCAACGCACCTGGGCGGAGGGGCGATGGGAAGCCGCCGAGCGCGGCAGGCCCGAACCCGTCGCGGAGGTAAGGCCGTTGCCGGTGCTCTCCGTGCGTTTCCTGGCCGCCGGCCTCGGGCGGGCGCTGACCCACATCCATGCGGCGGGACTCGTCCACCGCGACCTGAAGCCGTCCAACATCCTGCTCACCGTGGACGGCCCCCGCATCATCGACTTCGGCATCGCCCGCGCCGTCGAGACGGTCACGGACGGCGGCCTGACCAGCACCGGCGCGGTGATCGGCTCGCCGGGGTTCATGTCGCCCGAGCAGGTACGGGGCGAGAAAGTCACCGCCGCCTCGGACATCTTCTGCGTCGGCGCGGTCCTCGCGTACGCGGCGACCGGGGTGCAGCCCTTCGGGGCCTCCGACAGCGGGGTCCACGCCATCATGTTCCGGATCGCGAACAACGAGCCGGACCTGACCGCGCTGCCCGCCGAGCTCGGGCCCCTGGTGCGGTCCTGCCTGCACCGCGACCCCCACCGTCGCCCCACCGCCGCCGATCTGGCGAAGTCGGGGCCCCGGTCGTCCAAGCGGCCCGAAGCATGGCTGCCGCCCGAACTCCTGGCCCTGCTCGGCTCCCAGTCGGCCCGGCTGCTGGACGCGGAGACACCCGCCCCGGACCACCCCGACCCGGCCCGCCCCGCCCCGGACCACCCCGACCCGGACGATTCCGCCCCGGCCCACCTCACCCCGGGCCACCCGACCCCGGACCGCCCCGGCCCCGAACCCGCCACGCCGGATCACGCCGCCCCCGTACGTGCCGACCTCCAGCACCGGTCACCGGACCGCGCACCCCGCGCACACCCGTCGCACGCCCCCAGCGGCGGCCCGACACCATCCCCGGAAGCACCTCCGACGACCCCCCGGGATTCACGCTCGGCCACACCCACGCGTGCATCCACGAACACACCCGTGAGCTCACCCTCGAGAACACCTCCGACGACGTCCGCTTCGTCGCCCTCCTCGTCACCCGCCTCGTCGTCCACGGCCACATCCCCGGCGGGCCTCCGAAGGGCCCCCCGCACCCACGCGGGAGGACGTCCCCTGGGGCGCACGGCACTGGTCGCCGCCTGCGCGGCGGCCACCGGGCTCTTCGGCGCCGGTCTGGCCCTCCAGCACTACACCGCGGGCGGGCTCAGCGGATTCAGCCGGCTCGTCGGTCTCGGCCTCTTCGGGAACCCCGCGCAGAGCACCGACTTGGGCACCGATGTGGGCACCGGCGTTAGCACCGGCGACGACGGAAGCTACGGCTCCCGCCCCTGGGGGCCCAACGGCCCCGGCGACGTCCCCGAGGTCTACCTCGGGGCCTGGGAAGGCGTGCTCAAGGGCGCCGACGACGCCCCGTACGCGACGGGCCGGATCGAGATCGGGCAGGGCACCCGGGGTCACAAGACCGCCACCTGGGTACAGGTCTTCGGCGGGCGCCTCTGCATGGGCCGGTCCGTCCTCGTCGACGCCGACGAGGACCACATCGTCTTCGGCGCGAGCGACGTGACCACCGGCATCCCCGCCGACCGCTGCACTCCGGCCGCCCACCAGACGCTCGCGGTGCGCTCGCCCGACATCATGGAGTGGACCTCCGGGGCGGTCCACTCCCTCTTCCGGCGGGCCGCGAGCGGTACCCGTGCCGTCCCGGCCGCCTTCCTCGGGACCTGGAAGCGCGCGCCCATGCCCCACCTCGGCCGCGGGGAAAGGCACCTGTACCGGTACGCCGTCACCGTCACCCAGGGTCCGGTGGGCGCCCCGCTCATCCGGTACGTGTCGAGAACCCCGAAGCTGGACCCCGACACCGGACTGCCGAACGTCGCCCCCGTCGACTGCGCGAGCAGCGCCGTCGTCGGAGGAGCGGGCGAACTGCTGATCGCCGGGCCGGACATGCTCTCGGCGGCGGACCGCGCCGATCCCGACTGCTTCTCCAACGGCTCGCAGTACCTGCGGATCGACACCTTCGAAGGACGGGAACGTCTGCTCGTCTACGGGATGAGCGCGGACGGCGAACCCGCCGAGTACTACCGGGCCTTCTGACACCCACCCGCCCCACCCGAACTCCCGGCCCCCGCGCGGAGCGAGAGGCCGGCCGACCGAGAGGCGACCTGAACGAGAGGCGAGCTGAACGAGAGGCGAACACCCGCGGACAAGACGCCTTCCCCCGCTCCGCCCCCGCCCTCCCACTCGTACGGTGGCCGCCCAAGGACGCGCCGCGCGCGCCCGGTTCGGTACGCACGAAGGGGTGCGAGACAGCCGTGGAATGGTTGAGCGCCGAGAACGTCGTGGCCGTCGCGACCGCCGCGGTCGGCGTGCTGGTCTCCGTGGGGGTGCTCTGGTACGAGCGCCGCATCCCGGCCCAGCGGCGCATCGGATACCGCGTCCAGATGGACACCCCGATCGGCAGCGGCGTCAACGTCCGGCTGGGGTTGTTCGACGAGACACCCGACATGTCGGACGCCACCCTCGTCCTGCTGCGCATCGAGAACGACGGTTCGCAGTCCATCTCCCGCGACGACTACACCGGCATCGAACGGCACGGCCTCACCGTGGAGTTCACCGACCGTACGGTGCGCGGGATAGCGGTCACGCAGCCCGTCGAGACCGGGCATCTGATGGAGCACTTCACCCCCGCCGCGGGAATGCGGCAGGAGGGCGGTCTGATACGGCTGCCCCGGGTGCCCCTCAACCGCCACCAGCACTTCAAGCTCCTCGTGCTGCTCACCGGCGGCGAGGTGGGCAGTCCGATCAGGGTCGTCGGAGGTATCCGGGACGGAGACGTACGGGTCAACAGCGCGGCCCGTCCCGACGAGAAGCCGCCGGTGTTCAGCAGGGCCGCCCGGTCCATCACCGTGGCGCTGACCATCGGGGTCGTGACCCTCTCCTCGATCATCCTGGCGCTCGACCGCACCCCGCCGCCGGTGGAATGCGCCCGGGGCTCCCTGAGGGTGGCGGGCTCCACCGCGTTCCAGCCGGCGGTGAGCCGGCTGGCGAAGCTGTACACGGAGGCCTGCGAGGGCTCCTCGATCGACGTGGACATGCACGGCAGTGACGCCGGAGTCAGGCTGCTCGACGAGCGCGGTGCCTCCCCCGCCACGGTCGTCTTCGCCGACGGCCCGAAGCCGGGCGGCTACCCGGACCTGCACGAGAACAGCCGGGTCGCCGTCGTGCTGTTCTCCCTCGTCGTCAACGACAAGGTGCGGGTGAGGGATCTGTCGCTCGACGACGTACGGCGGATCTACCGGGGGGAGATCCGCAACTGGAACCACTTCCCCGGCAACCCGGACCTGGAGATCCGGCTCGTCAGCCGGGACGCGAACTCGGGTACCAGGGTGGCGCTCCAGCGCCGGGTGCTGGGCGGCAACGAGCCCATCCCCACGTCCTCCCGCGACTGCCTCACCCGCGACGACCCGAAGGCGCTGGTCACCCGGTGCGAACTGGGCAGCACCGACGAGGTGCTGCGCACCGTCGGCGCCGTGGACGGGGCGATCGGCTACAGCGAGCTGCGCACGGGTACGGCCGCCCCGAAGGGGCTGCACCGCGTCACCATCGACGCCAAGGAACCGTCCCCCGAGAGGATCACTTCGAACGGTTACCCGTACTGGGTGGTCGAGTACGCGTACACGTACCGGGATCCGGCCCCCGACTCGCTCGCGGCCCGCTTCCTCGACTACGTGAACAGCCACGACCAGCAGGTCCTGCGCACCCACGGCCACGTGCCCTGCTCGGCCCCGCAGGCGTACCCCCTGTGCGGCGACCGCCCCCGCTCCTGACGACGCCCCTTCCCGGCACCGCCGTCACCAGGGCAGACACAGCGGCCACGGCCGACACGGCAGTCATGGCAGACACGGCAGACACGGCCACCACCAGGACGGCGGGACCCGGAAACGAACGGAACGGAGCCACCGCGGACGGGCCCCCGCGAACGGAACGGCCGCGGGCCGGGACACAGAACGTGTCCCGGCCCGCGGCCGTCGTCGTAAGCGGGGTCCTTCGGGAGCCCCGACAGGCCCCCGCGGGCTCCTTACAGGAACGAGTTGATCTCGATCGTCTCGGTGCGGCCGGGGCCGACACCGATCGCGGAGATCGGCGCGCCCGACATCTCCTCCAGCGCCTTCACGTAGGCCTGCGCGTTCTTCGGCAGGTCGGAGAAGGTCTTCGCCTTGGTGATGTCCTCGGACCAGCCCGGCAGCATCTCGTAGATCGGCTTCGCGTGGTGGAAGTCGGTCTGGCTGTAGGGCAGCTCCTCGACGCGCTTGCCGTCGATCTCGTACGCCACGCAGACCGGGATCTGCTCCCAGCCGGTGAGCACGTCGAGCTTGGTGAGGAAGAAGTCGGTCAGGCCGTTGACCCGGGTCGCGTACCGCGCGATGACCGCGTCGAACCAGCCGCAGCGACGGTCGCGGCCGGTGGTGACACCGCGCTCGCCACCGATACGGCGCAGCGCCTCGCCGTCCGCGTCCAGCAGCTCCGTCGGGAACGGGCCGGAGCCGACGCGCGTGGTGTAGGCCTTGAGGATGCCGATGACCCGCGTGATCTTCGTCGGGCCGACGCCGGCGCCGGTGCAGGCGCCGCCCGCGGTCGGGTTCGACGAGGTGACGAAGGGGTACGTGCCGTGGTCGACGTCGAGCAGGGTGCCCTGGCCGCCCTCGAACAGGACGACCTTGCCGTCGTCGATGGCGTTGTTGAGGATCAGCGTGGTGTCGGCGACGTACGGCTTGATCTGCTCCGCGTACTGGAGCATCTCCTCGACGATGCCCTCCGCCTCGATCGCGCGGCGGTTGAAGACCTTGGCCAGAAGCTGGTTCTTCTGCTCCAGGGCCGCCTCGACCTTCTGGACGAGGATCGACTCGTCGTAGAGGTCCTGGACGCGAATACCGACACGGTTGATCTTGTCGGCGTACGTCGGGCCGATTCCACGGCCGGTCGTGCCGATCTTCCGCTTGCCGAGGAAGCGTTCCGTCACCTTGTCGAGCGTCACGTTGTACGGGGTGATCAAATGAGCGTTGCCGCTGATCAGGAGCTTGGACGTGTCGACGCCCCGCTCGTTCAGTCCGCTCAGCTCGGAGAGCAGCACCGCCGGGTCGACCACGACACCGTTACCGATCACCGGGGTACAACCCGGTGACAGGATTCCGGAGGGGAGGAGATGCAGTGCGTACTTCTGGTCGCCTACGACAACCGTGTGACCGGCGTTGTTGCCGCCCTGGTATCGCACCACATAGTCGACGGATCCACCGAGGAGATCGGTGGCCTTCCCCTTGCCCTCGTCACCCCACTGAGCACCGAGCAGCACAAGTGCGGGCACAGGCGTACACCCCTTCCGGGCGGGGCATGTCCAAGGTCAGGGGCGTACGTAAAGGTCGTACTTGCCATACGACGATGTACGACAAAGCCTGAGCCGTCGAACCGGGTGCCCCGGAATAGACGAAGCCCCTGGCGCAATAGCGCAAGGGGCTCTTGCACCAAGATGCTACCCGAGGAAGGACCGAGGTGTCGGCTGCAGAGCCCCCCGGCGACGACGGCCACCAGCTGCTGGTGGTCATCGACCCGGTTGCCCGCCGGACCGACGGCGAGTCCGTCCGTATCGCGAAGGACGTGCTGAACGCCGGAGCGCACGCCAAGATCTCCCTTCCGGACACCCCGGAGGAGTTCGCCCGCGCCCTGTCCCGGCGGGGCAGCAGGCGGCCGGTGGTCATCGGCGACGACCACGCTCTGCTCCGGGCGGTGGCCCAGCTGCACCGCGACCGGGAGCTGGCCGACAGCGCCCTGGCGCTCGTCCCCGTCGGCGCCCCGCCCGCCCTCCGCCTCGCCCACGCCCTGGGCGTGCCGCACGGCGCGGTGGCGGCGGCACGGACGGCGCTGGACGGGGCGGTGCACCGTCTCGACCTGCTCGTCGACGACAGCGACGGCGTGGTCCTGGGCGGCGTGGACGTCCCGGCACCCCCGCCCGCCCCCGGCCAGACAGCGGACGGCCCTGGACCGGGGCCCCACAGCGGGGTCACGGCCGTCTGGGACACCTGTCTCTCGCTGGTCCGCACCCTCGTCCGCCCCGCCCCGGCGGCGAGCTCCCCCGGCGCGTCCGGCTACCGCCTCCGCGTGGAGGCGGACGGGGTCCTCCTCCACGACCTGGACCGGCCCGTGGAGGGCGTGACCGTGACCTCGCGGAGCGGCGGCGGCCTGGCGGAGGTGGTGGTGCGCACGTCGAGCGGCGAGACCGTGACGGCGGAGGCCGAGGCGGTCACGGTCTCCGGCCCCGATTTCCGCTACCGCGCCGACATACAGCTGCACGGCCCGGTCCGGCGGCGGACGTGGACGGTGCGGGCGGACGCCTGGGGGCTGATGGTCCCGGCCGCCGCGGCGGCGGCCTGAGACCAGAGGTCCCGGCTGCCCTGTCCCGGCGGTCCCGGCACCGGCTGCCCTTTCCGGCGGTCCCGGCTCGGCTGCCCTGCCCCGGCGGTCCCGGCTCGGCTGCCCTGCCCCGGCGGTCCCCGGCCCTGCTCCGGCCGGGGCCCCGTCCCCCGTGGGCTCAGCGGTCCCCGTCCTGAGCCCCGACGTCTTGGTCGAACGTGGCCGGTCCGCCCTTCAGGTCCACCCGCAGCCCGTCCTCGGTGACCGTGACGGCGGTGGGGCGGAGGCCCAGCGCGTCCGCCGCGCTCTCCGGACCGGCCGCGCCGCCGCCCGTACCGGCCGCACCGCCTGCTCCGCCCGCACTGCCCGTACCGCTCGGGGACAGGTCGGTGAGGGCGGACTCGATGCGGGCGGTCAGCGACTTCGGGGCGTCCACGCCGAGCATCTTCGCGCCGGCCAGGGTGAAGCGGACGGTGCCGTCGCGCACCTCGGGCCGTATGTCGGCCTGGCCGAGCCCGCCCGGGCCCAGCGTGATCCGCAGCGTCCCGTCCTCGGGCCGGGGTTCGACGTCGCCGACCATCGCCGCGAACGCCCCGCCGGCTGCCGTGACCCGGTCGCGCAGGGCGCCGGCCGGCATCTCGGCCCGGGCGCTGCTGCCGGAGACCGAGGCCCGGCCGTCGCCGTGGGGGACGACGAGGTCCCGGAGTTCCGCGTCGACCGTGACGCCGTCGAAGCCGTCGAGGGTGGCGTCCTCCGCGTGCAGGGTGAGGGTGCCCAGCTCGCCGCCGGCGAGAGCCACGAGGCCCCAGCCGTCGGTGTCGGCCGTCACCTCGGAACCCAGCCGCTCACCGGCCAGCTTCTCCACCCGCCCGTCCACCACGTGGCGGGCGACGGCCTCCGCGCCCCCGGTCAGGGCCACCAGCCCGACGAGGACGGCGCCCGCCAGAACGGCGTCGCGTGGCCGCACGGGCCGGATCTTCATGCGTGCCTCCAGGGCGCTCGTGCACAGGTCAGCGGACAGCAATCAGCGGTCAGCGGTCAGCGGTCAGCAATCAGCGGTCAGCGGCAGGGACCACCGCCCACGCCTCCGGTCCCTCGGATCTCCGACGGGCCTCCTGACGGGCGTTCCACCGCTCCATCATCGTCACGATCTCGGACTGCACGAACTCGAAGAACTCCGCCGTCTCCGCGAGCCGCAGGCCCGCCGGGGTGTCCTCGCCGAGGGAGCGGGCGCCCTCGCGGAGGGTCTGCTCCCAACGGGTCATGACCCGGTCGCGTCCGGCGAAGGTGGTGTACCAGATCTCGTGGTGGAGCCGGTAGCGGTCGCGGCGGGAGCCCGGTTCGCGTTCCCGGCCGACCATGCCGACCTGGGTGAGGTAGCCGATCGCGCCGGAGACCGCGGCCGGACTGATCCGGAGCTCGGAGGCGAGTTCGGCCGAGGTCATGGTGGCGTCGTCGTCGGCGAGGAGCGCGGCGAAGACCCGGGAGGCCATGCGCTGCATGCCCGCCTCCGTCATGTCCGCCGCGAACCGCTCGACGAACCGCGAGACGGCCTCCCCGTCCCGCGCCGCCCCGTCCCGAACCTCCGCGTCCGTAGCGCCCGCAGCGCCCGTGACCTCGCCCATCGCGCTCCCTCCTCCCGATCCGGCTCACCCGGCCAACCCGGCCAACCCGGCCAACTCGGTCTGCGTAGGCCCGGTTTTCCCCTCAGGGGTGTCCCACATGACCCGGCTCCGCAGGCCACCCGCCTCCCGACTTTATACGGTTCTTTAACTTCAGAAATTTGTGAAACCAGCGTACGTTCAGAGCCATGACGACGGCCATCTCCGTGTCCGGACTGCACAAGTCGTTCGGCCGGACCCCAGCACTGGACGGTCTCGAACTCACCGTGGAACACGGGGAGGTGCACGGTTTCCTCGGCCCCAACGGCGCCGGGAAGTCCACCACCATCCGCGTCCTGCTCGGCATGCTGCGCGCCGACTCCGGAACCGCGCGGATGCTCGGCCGGGACCCCTGGCGGGACGCGGTCGCCCTGCACCGCCGGCTCGCGTACGTACCGGGCGACGTCACGCTCTGGCGGAACCTCAGCGGCGGCGAAGTGATCGATCTGTACGGGAGGTTGCGCGGCGGGCTCGACCGGACCCGGCGCGACGCGCTGATCGCGCGGTTCGAGCTGGACCCGGCGAAGAAGGGGCGTACGTACTCCAAGGGCAATCGCCAGAAGGTCGCCCTGGTCGCCGCGTTCGCCTCCGACGCCGAGCTGCTGATCCTGGACGAACCGACCAGCGGGCTCGACCCGTTGATGGAGTCGGTGTTCCGCGAGTGCGTCACCGAGGCGCGCGACCGGGGGCGCACGGTGCTGCTCTCCAGCCACCTGCTCAGCGAGGTCGAGGCCCTTTGCGACCGGGTGAGCATCGTCCGCCGGGGCCGCACGGTGGAGACCGGTTCGCCGGCCGGGATGCGGCATCTGACGCGTACCGGCATCACCGCCGAACTCATCTCCGTGCCCGCCGGGTTGGCGCAGCTGCCCGGGGTGCACGGCCTCGACGTGCGGTCCACCCGGATCAAATGCCAGGTGGACACCGACAAGCTCGACGCGGTCCTCGCGGCGCTGGCCGCCGCCGGGGTGCGCGCGCTGAGCTGCGCGCCGCCGACGCTGGAGGAACTGTTCCTGCGCCACTACGCGGCGGACGGCGCCCCGGAGGACGGGCGGCGCGACCGCGACGAGGACGAGGCGGCCCCGCGATGACCTCCGCCGCCTCGGGCGCGCTGCCCCGCACCGGTTCCGGTGATGCCACCGCCGCCCGCTCCGGCCCGTTCACCGGCACCCTCGCCCTGCTGTGCCTCGCGCTCCGCCGCGACCGGGTGCTGATCCCCGTGTGGCTGCTGGCGATCGGCGGCTCGTTCGCCTCCGTGGCCGGTTCCTTCGCCTCCCTCTACCCGGACGTCGCCGACCGCGCCGCGCTCGCCGCGACGACGAACGCCAACGGCAGCCTCCGCGCGCTGTACGGCCCCGTCCTCGGCGACTCCGCCGGTGCGCTCGTCAGCTGGCGGATGGGCGGCTTCGGGGCCGGGCTGGCCGCCGTGATGTCGCTGATCGTCGTCGTGCGCCACACCCGCGAGGAGGAGGAGACCGGCCGTCAGGAGATGCTCTCGGCCGCGCCGGTCGGCCGCAGGGCCCCGCTGACCGCCGCCCTGCTCGCCGCCGCCGTCGCCGATCTGGCGCTCGCCGCGCTCGTGGTGCTCCTCCTGACGGCCGCCGGCTGCGGCGGCCCCGGCGCGTACGCGCTGGGGCTCGCGGTCGCCGGTACGGGCCTGCTCTTCGCCGCAACCGCCGCCGTCGCCGCCCAGCTCACCGGGGGCGCGCGCGCCGCGAAGGGGGTGACCGCCGCCGCCCTCGGCGCGGCGTTCGTGGTGAAGGCCGCCGGTGACGCGGCGAGCCCCGGCGCCTCCTCGGTGCTGACCCGGCTCTCCCCGTTCGGCTGGGTGGAGAACACCCGCGCGTACGCGGGCGAGCGCTGGTGGGTGCCGCTGATCTTCGTGGCCGGTACCGCGGCGCTCCTCGCCCTCGCCGTCGCGCTCGCCGGCCGTCGGGACCTGGGCAGCGGCCTCTTCGCCACCCGCCCCGGTGCCGCGCGCGGCAGGATCGCCACCCCGTACGGGCTGGCGATGCGGCTCCAGCGCGGTGCGCTGGCCGGGTGGACCGTGTCGTTCGCGGTCACCGGGCTCGTCTTCGGCCGGCTGGCGGACGGGGCCGCCGACCTCGTCGGCGACAACGAGCAGACCCGCGAGATCATCGCGCGGATGGGCGGCGCCGCCGGACTGACCGACGCGTTCCTCGCCGCGATGGCCGGGATGCTCGGCATGGTGGCGGCCCTGTACGTCGTCTCCTCGGCACTGAGGCCGCTCGCCGAGGAGACCGGCGGCCGGGCCGAACCCGTCCTCGTGGCGGGCGCCGCCCGGACCGCCTGGGCCGGCGGGCACCTGCTGATCGCGTTCGGCGGTTCGGTCCTCGTGACGGGTGCGGGCGGCCTCGGCCTCGCCGCCGGTTACGGTCACCGCCTCCCGGCCGTGCTCGGCGCCGCCCTGGTCCAGCTCCCCGCGATCTGGCTGCTGGGCGGGGTGGCCGTCCTGCTCTACGGGGCGGCGCCCCGGATCGCCGCCGCCGCTTCCTGGGGCGCGGCGGGGCTCTGCCTGGCGCTCGGCTGGATCGGCCCGGCGGTGGACCTGCCGCAGGCGGTGCTGGACGTGTCGCCCTTCACCCATCTGCCGAAGCTCCCCGGTGGCGACCTGCGGGCAACGGCCCTGATCGCGCTGACCGCCGTGGCGGCGGCCCTGGTGGTGGCGGGCCTCGCCGCCCTGCGCCGCCGGGACCTGCGGGGGTGACGCCCCGCGCCGGGGGGGGGCCGCGGGGCTTGCGCGACCTGCGCGACCTGCGCGGAGGAGATCCCGCGGGCCCCGGCGCGTACGGGTCACACCTCCACGCGGAGCTCCTTCAGCCCCCGGATGACGTACCCCGGGTGCCACTCCGGCTCCTCGGTCAGCCGCATCCCGGGCGCCTTGCGCAGCAACTCGCCGAAGGACGCCGCGAGTTCGATGCGGGCCAGCGGGGCGCCCAGGCAGTAGTGGATGCCCGCGCCGAAGGTGATGTGCGGGTTGTCCGGGCGCGACAGGTCGAGGGTGTCCGGGTCGGCGAAGCGCTCCGGGTCGCGGTTGGCGGAGCCGAAGAGCAGCGCCACCTCGGAGCCGCGCGGGACGACCGTACCGGCGATCTCGATGTCGTCCAGCACCCAGCGCTCGAACATCTGCAACGGGGTGTCGTACCGCAGGAGTTCTTCCACAGCTGTGGACAGCAGACCGTGGTCCGCCCGGAGCGCGGCGAGTTGTTCGGGGTGGTGGAAGAGGGTGCGCCACCCGCTCACGGTGGTGTTGACGGTCGCCTCGTGGCCCGCGTTCAGCAGCAGCACGCAGGTGGAGATCATCTCCTGCTCGGTGAGCCGCTCGTCCTCGTCGTGGGCGGCGATGAGGCCGGAGATCAGGTCCTCGCCCGGCTTCTCCCGCCGTACGGCGATGAGTTCGCGCAGGTAGGCGGAGAACTCGGTGGACGCCGATACCGCCGCCCGCGCGGTCTCCTTTGACGGGTTCAGCTCGAACATCCCGCAGATCGCGGCCGACCAGGGGCGCAGCAGCGCCCGGTCCGACTCCGGTACGCCCAGCATCTCGGCGATCACGGCGACCGGCAGCGGTTCGGCGATCGCCGTGAGCAGGTCGCCACCGCCCTCGGCGACGAACGCGTCGACCAGCTCGGCCGCCAGCCGCGCCACGGTGGGCGCGAGCCGCTCGACCGTGCGCGGGGTGAACGCCTTCGAGACGAGGCGCCGGATGCGGGTGTGGTCGGGCGCCTCCAGGTCGAGGAGCCCCTGGCCGTTGAGGGTGGTGAACGGCTCGTGCGCGGCGGGCGGCGGGGTGCGGCCGAACTCCTCGTGGGTGAAGCGGTGCAGATACGTCCGGCCGAGCCGCCGGTCCCGGAGCAGCCCCGACACGTCGGCGTAGTGCGGGATCAGCCACTGCCGGGTCGGCTCGAACCAGTGGACCCGGCCTGCGGCGCGCAGCGCGGTGTAGGCGGGGTACGGATCGGCGACGAACGCGGGTGACCAGGGGTCGAAGGAGACGTGCATGACCCGACGCTACCGGCAGGTACCGGGGCGCGGGGACAGGCCTCCGCGGTGTCCGGCGGGCGAAGGCCCGGACACCGCCAGCCCCGGCGTGACCGTCCGTAGGACACCGCCTGCCCCGGCGTGACCAGCCGTCGGGCACCGCCTACCCCGGCGTGACCAGCCGCGCTTCGTAGGCGAAGACCGCCGCCTGGGTCCGGTCGCGCAGCCCCAGCTTCACCAGGACCCGGCTCACATGGGTCTTGACGGTGGATTCGGCGACCACCAGATGCGCGGCGATCTCCGCGTTGGAGAGCCCCTGCGCGACCAGCACCAGCACCTCCGTCTCGCGCTCGGTGAGGTCTCCGATCCGGGCCAGGGCGGGAGCTTTCGGCGCCTGGGCGAGCTTGGAGAACTCGGTGATCAGCCGACGCGTCACGGTGGGCGCGAGCAGCGCCTCGCCGGAGGCCACCACCCGTACTCCCTCGGCGAGTTGCCTGGCCGAGGCGTCCTTGAGCAGGAAGCCGGAGGCACCGGCGCGCAGGGCCTGGTAGACGTACTCGTCCAGGTCGAAGGTGGTGAGCACGAGCACCTTCGCCTCCGCGTCGGCGGCGACGATCTCACGGGTGGCCTCGATGCCGTTCATCTCCGGCATCCGGATGTCCATCAGCACCACGTCCGGGGCGAGCGCGGCGACCCGCTCGACCGCCTGCCGCCCGTCGACGGCCTCGCCGACGACCTCGATCCCGGGCATGGCGTTGAGCAGCACCGAGAAGCCCTCGCGGACCATCATCTGGTCGTCGACGATCAGAACCCCGATGTCGCTCACGCCGCGGCCTCCTGGTCCGTGCCGGTGCCGGTGCCGGTCGCGGAGGCGCCCGCGTCCCCCGCCCGCGGAACGGGGAGGAACACGGCGACCTCGTAGCCGCCCTCCTCGGTCTCCCCCGCCGTCATCTCGCCCTCCAGCATCGCGACCCGTTCGCGCATCCCGGTGATGCCGTGCCCGGCGCCCGGCGAGGCGTCGACCGGCCCGGTCGGCGGCCCGTTGACGACCCGCACCCCGAGCCCGCCGAGGACGTAGGCGATCTCGACGGCGGCGGTGGCGCCCGGGGCGTGGCGCAGGGTGTTGCTCAGCGCCTCCTGGACGATCCGGTACGCCGACAGCTCGACGCCCTGCGGCAGTACGCGCACCGCCCCGGTGACCGTCTTCTCCGTCTCCAGGCCCGCCTCGCGGACGTTGTCCAGCAGCCGGTCGAGCCGGGCGAGGGTGGGCTGCGGGGCGTCCGGCGCCTCCTGGTCCTCCGCCCGTACGACACCGAGCACGCGCCGCAGTTCGGTGAGCGCGGCGACCGCGTTCTCGCGGATGGTGACGAACGCCTGCGCCAGCTCGGGCGGCGGGTTCTCCACCCGGTACGGGGCGGCCTCGGCCTGGATCGCCACCACCGACATGTGGTGGGCGACCACGTCGTGCAGCTCGCGGGCGATGGTGGTGCGCTCCTCGAGGAGCGTGCGCCGGTCGCGCTCGACGGCCGTGACGGTGCGCTGGACCGTCACCTCCCGCTCGGCCTCGTCCACTTCGCGCCTGGCCTCGCGCCGGACCTGGACGACGGTCACCACGAGCAGGGCGAGCGCCGACACGACGAACATCGGGGCGGCGGTCGACGTGCCGTCGGAGTAGGCCGCGCTCTCCATGAGCACGCCCAGCAGCACGGTGAGAATCCAGGCCCAGGCGGCGGTACGCGGCCGGGTGCGGGCCGCGACGACGACCAGCACGACCAGGTGCCCCCACAGACTGCTCGCCGCCCACGGCCCGGCGCCGCCGCCCCCGGCGACCACCAGCGTGCCCAGCACGGAGGCCCAGAACGCGGCCACCGGACGGACCAGGGTCAGGGCCACGGCTATCGCCGGCACCAGGGAGAGCACCAGCTCGTCCCCGGACTGGGCCATGCCGAGGAACACGCAGATCAGCGCGGCTCCCAGCACCAGCGCGTGCGGGGTCCACACCAGCTTCTTGCGCACGTCCGCCGGGAGCAGGCCCAGCAGCGGCCCGTCGCCGTCGAGCGGTGGCAGCGGGCGGTAGGCGAACACGTCCTGGAGGAGGTCCTTCCGCAGGCCGCCCAACGCGCCCGCCGCCACCTGGAACTCCGGTGTTCTCGTCTTCGTCTGGGCTCGGGTCTCGGTCACGTGCCCACGGTAGGGCGGGGCACCCGCCCGGGTCGTCCCCACGGAAGCGGATACCGGGGCCTCCGTCTCAGGGACTACGGACTCACCCGCGGACGGCCACCCAGACGCTCCGCTCGGTGCGGACGGTGAGGTCGTCGCGGCGCGGCACACCGTGCGGGCCGTCCGCGTCGGTGAGCGCGTCGAGGGTGGCGAGGTCCCCGGCGTCGAGTACGTCCCCCAGCGCGGACCGGACCCGGGTGAGGGAGGCCAGGACGTAGCGGCCGGCGGCGGCGGGCAGCGGGGCGGCCAGGTCGATGGCGACGACCCGTTCGGCCACCACGTCGAGCCCGGCCTCCCGCAGCCTCGCCCCCCAGTCCTCGGTCATGTGCATCCCGGCCGCCGCCCGGCCCTCGGCCTGGGCCGCGTGGACGCGGCTCTCCAGACCGGGGCGGCCGATGCCGAGGTCGTCGGGGAGGAAGCGCGGCAAGCCTTCGAGCTCGACCGCGACCATGAGCCCGCCGGGGCGCAGCACCTCGCGGACCTGGGCGAGGACGCTGCCCGGGTCGGCCATGTGGTGGAGCGAGGCGGAGGCCCACACCAGATCGAAGGGCCCGGCGGGCAGGGCCTCGGTGTCGAGGTCGGCGACCACGGTACGGACCCGGCCGGCGACCCCGAGCGCGGCGGCCTTCTCCTCCAGCCGGGCGGCCATCGCGGGCGAGGCGTCCACGGCGGTGACGTCGGCGCCGGGGAAACGCTGGAGCAGGGCGAAGGTGCCCGCACCGGTGCCGCTGCCCAGGTCGAGCACCCGGAGGCCCCGCCCGCCGGGTTTCTCCGCCGTCCCGCCGGAGAGTTCGTCGATCCAGCCGGTCAGCTCGTCCAGGTGCTCGTGCAGGACCTCGGCGTCGAGGTCCAGCATCTCGGTCAGGACCGAGAAGTCGGCGTCCTGCGGGTCGTGCCCCTGGCCGTGTCCGTGGCCGTGCTGGTGACCGTGTCCGTGCTGGTGGCCGGGGGTGCGCCCGTGCTGGTGTCCCTGCTGCCGGCCGTGCCCGTGCCGGTGTCCCTCGTGTTCGCTCATGCTTCGAGCCTACGCACGCCTTGCGTCAAAGGCATAGCATCTTGCGTATGACGCAAGACGGAGAACTCGACGCCCTGGTACGCAAGCGGATACGCGGCCTCCGCACCGCCCAGGGCTGGTCGCTCGACGATCTGGCCGCGCGGTGCTTCCTCAGCCCCTCCACCCTGAGCCGTATCGAGACCGGGCACCGGCGGATCGGCCTCGATCAGCTCGGCTCGATCGCGCGCGCCCTCGGAACCACCCTGGACGCGCTGGTGGAGTCCGTCTCCGACGAGGACGTGGTGATCCGCCCGCAGCACGACGCGGAGTGCGGCACGACCACCTGGCTGCTGAACCGGGAGGGCGGGCAGCCGGGCGTCACCGTGGTCCGGATGGGCATCACCGCGCCCGAGCCCCGGCACGGGCGGGACGAGCTGAAGGTCCACCCCGGCGGCAAGGACTGGTTCACCGTGCTCTCCGGCACGGTCGTGCTGCTGCTGGGGGAGCGGACCATCACGGTCGAGACCGGCGAGGCCGCGGAGTTCTCCACGATGGTCCCGCACGCCTTCGGCGCGCGCGGCGGCCCGGCGGAGATCCTCGCGATCTTCGACCGCGACGGCCGGCGCACCCACCTGCGGCCGGAGCGCTGAACCGCCCGGCCAGGCCCCGGCGGTGCCCGGCCGCCACCCGGGCGCGGCCCTTCACCAGGCGAGCTGCTCCAGCTCCGCGGCGACCACCGCACAGGCGTCCGCCGAGGGGTCGATGAGCGGGAAGTGGCCGACCTCGTCCAGCAGGGTCAGCCCGACCGTCTCCCCCGCCGCCGCGGCGGCGGCGACGAACGCCTCCGCGACCGGCTGCGGCACGACCACGTCGGTGCACCCCTGCACCACGACGGTCGCGATGCCGGTGGGCAGCAGCGCGGCCGGGTCGACGTGCGGGCGCCGCTCGGCGAACCCCTCCTCGCCGCCCAGGAGTTCGTGGACGGCCCCCGAGCAGATGCCGAGCTTCGCGGCGGTCATCAGGTCGGCGACCGGGGCCAGCGCCACCACCCCGCGCAACGGCGGAGGTTCGGGCAGCCGCCACGGCGAACCCGCGGGCAGCACATGCCGGGCCGCCGCCCAGAGCGCGAGGTGGCCGCCCGCCGAGTGGCCGGTGACGACGGTCCGCCGCGGGTCGGCCTCGGGCAACTCCCGCGCCACGAGCGCGGGGAGGGCGTCCATCGCGGCGGCCACGTCGTCGAAGGTCTCGGGCCAGCGCCCGGCGGTGTTGCCCTCCCCCGCCGGGGCCCCGGCGCCGCCGCGCCGGTACTCGACGCTGGCGACGGCGAAGCCCCGGCGGGCCAGGAACCCGGCGAGCGGCGACACATGGCGGCGGTCGTACGGAGCGCGCCAGGCGCCCCCGTGGAGCAGCACGACGAGCGGCACTCCGGTCCGCCCGTCGCGCGGGGCGTAGAAGTCGACCACCTGGTCGGGGTGGTCGCCGTAGGCGGCGGTCCGGTCGGGGGCGACCTCCGGATGCGCGAACGCCGACTTCTCCTCGACGGCGTCACGATCACGCGCGGCGTCCCGGTCACGCGCGGCGGAATCCGACATTCTTGCTCCAACCATCCTCGGGGCTGCCCCACTTGTCCGACCTGCGGGGACCGTACCAGTCCCCGGAGCGACCGCCGGACGGAGCCGGTTCGCCACCGGGCCCCGCCCGCGACCGCCCGGGAGCCGGGCCGTGTGTCGAAAGTCCCGCCCGTCCGGCGGCGTCCGGGCGGCCGGCGCCACTTCCGGCACACGTCCCACCTGCCCTGCCGGTCCTACCCGGCCGACCCCGCCGGCACGTCCGCCAGCACCCCGGCCAGCACCCGCGCGGCCCGCTCCGCGTCGGCGAAGCCGACGTACAGCGGGGTGAATCCGAACCGGAGCACGTCGGGGCGGCGCAGGTCGCCGACGACGCCCCGGGCGATCAGTTCACGCATCACCGGTCCGGCCTCGGCGCACCGCAGCGCGACCTGGCTGCCGCGCTCGGCGTGCGCGGCCGGGGTGACGGAGACGACCCGGCCCCCGGGGGCGTAAGCCTCGACGCACTCCAGGAAAAAGTCCGTCAGCGCGAGGGACTTGGCGCGTACGGCCTCGATCGGGACGCCGTCCCACACGTCGAGGGCGGACTCCAGCGCCAGCATGGAGAGGATGTCGGGCGTGCCGACCCGGCCCCGGGCGGAGCCCTCGGCAGGCTCGTACCCGGGGGTCATGCCGAACGGGTCGGCGTGCGAGTTCCACCCCGGCAGCGGGGAGTCGAAGACGCCCTGGTGGCGCTCGGCGACGTACAGGTACGCGGGCGAACCCGGGCCGCCGTTCAGGTACTTGTACGTGCAGCCGACCGCCAGGTCCACGCCGTGCTCGTCCAGGCCGACCGGCAGCGCACCGGCGCTGTGGCAGAGGTCCCAGACCACGACGGCCCCCGCGCGCTGCACGGCGGCCGTGAGCGTGGGCAGGTCGTGCAGCCGGCCGGTGCGGTAGTCGACGTGATTCAACAGGACTGCCGCGGTGCGGGAGTTGACGGCCGTCGGTACGTCTGCGGGGTCGACCGGGACGATCCGGTGGCCGGTCATCCGAGCGGCCGAACCGGCGATGTAGCCGTCGGTCGGGAACGTCGAGGCGTCGACCACGATCTCGTCCCGGCCGCCCGGAGCGAGCCGGGTCGCGGCGACCAGCGCCTTGAAGATGTTGACGCTGGTGGAGTCGCCGGCCACGATCCGGCCCGGTGCCGCGCCGACGATCGGCGCGATGCGGTCGCCGACCCGCTCGGGCGCGGTCCACCAGCCGCTCTCGTCCCAGGACCGGATGCGCAGCTCGCCCCACTCGCGGGTGAGCACCTCGTGCAGCCGGTCGGGCACGTGGACGGGGAGCGCGCCGAGCGAGTTGCCGTCCAGGTAGACGGCCTCGTCGAGGGTGAACAGCTCGCGCACATCGGCGAGTTCGTCGGCGGCGTCGAGCTTGGCCGCGCGGTCCGCCAGTCGGCGGTGGTTGGTCTCAGACATGACTGCGGGCCGTCCAGAGTTCGGGGAACACGTTCTTCGAGGCGCGCTTCTCCAGCCACGCCACTCCGGCGGAACCGCCGGTTCCGGTCTTCGAGCCCATGGCCCGCCGGGTCGCCACCAGGTGGTCGTTGCGCCAGCGCCAGACCAGCTCGCCGACGTCCGTGAGCAGCTCGCCGAGGCGCACCAGCTCGTCGTACTTCTCCGGTTCGGCGTAGATCCGGGTCCAGACGGCCTCGACCACCGGGGAGGGCTCGTACTTCTGCCGCAGGTCACGGCCGAGGACCGACTGCGGCACCGGGTGCCCGCGCCGCGCGAGCAGCGCCAGCGTCTCGTCGTAGAGGCTCGGCTGGCTCAGCGCCTTCTCCAGCTCTGCGTACACGCGCGGGGAACCCCGGTGCGGTACGAGCATGGACGCGGACTTGTCGCCGAGCAGGAACTCCATCCGCCGGTACATCGCCGACTGGAAGCCGGAGCCCTCGCCGAGCGCGCCCCGGTAGGAGTTGAACTGGGCGGGGGTGAGCTGGGCCAGCGGTCGCCAGGACGCGTTCAGGGCCTCCAGCTCGCGCAGCGAGCGCTTCAGGGCGTCCCGCGCGTCCGGCAGCCGGTCCTCGCGCAGGGCCAGCGCGGCCGTCTCCCACTCGTGGACCAGGACGGTGAACCACAGCTCCATGACCTGGGTGGTGACGAGGAAGACCATCTCGCCCGGATCGTCGGAGCGCAGCTGCTGCAAATGGGTGAGAACGTCCGCCTGGACGTAGTCCTCGTAAGGAGTCGTTCCCGCGAAATCGAGGTACGGGGTCTCCGCACCGGTCTCTTCGGAATCGGGGTGTTTCGCCGACATCGCTGTCTCCTCGACACGAGCTTCCGGGTAGCGGTCCGCCCCGTCCTAGCTGGGTGGGCTCCGGTCCCCTGCGGCGCATCCTATGACCGGAAACGCGCGGGGTGCTCGGCCGCGAGGAACTTGATCCGCCCGGCCCGCGCCCGCCGCGACGCATACCGGCCCGCAGCCGACAAAGCGGGCTGCGGGCCGGTTGACCAGGCACGACGTACGCCTCACGGCCGTCGGCGGCTGCCGGTGGGATCAGCTCGGCGTCCGGTTCGGGCCGGGGCCTGGATCAGCTCAGGATGTCGGCCGCGGTCGGCGAGGAGTCGCGGAGGAAGGTCGAGCAGCGCTCGTACTCCTCCTGCTCGCCGATGGCCCCGGCGGCACGCGCGAGGGCGTGCAGGGCGCGGAGGAAGCCGCGGTTCGGCTCGTGCTCGAACGGCACGGGCCCGTGGCCCTTCCAGCCGGCCCGGCGCAGGGCGTCGAGCCCGCGGTGGTAGCCGGTGCGGGCGTAGGCGTACGACTCGATGACCCGGCCGCCCTCGAAGGCGTCGTCGGCCAGCTGCGCCCAGGCGAGCGAGGAGGTGGGGTACTTCGCCGCGACCTCGGCGGGCGGGGTGCCGCCGGCGAGCAGCCCGCGCGGCTCCGGGTCGTCGGGCAGGTGGGTCGGGGCGGGGCCCCCGAGCAGGTTCTCGTGGATGGACATGGGTCCCAGTGTGCCTGGCACCCCGGCGTTCCGGGACACCGCCCGGCCCACCACCGGGCCCGTCGCCAGAACCCCCCTCAGGACGCCCCGGCCCCGCCCGGGTCACGCTCCGGGCCCGGGGCGTGCGGTCACTCCCCGGGGCGCCGCCGGGCGGGCTCCAGGGGCGGCGAGACGACCCCGCAGTGCACGGTGCACTCGGGACGGCAGGGCGCCCCCGCCGGATGGGCCCCGCCGCCCTCCGCACCGCCGCCCTCGGCGGGCTCGCGGTCGGCCTCCGACGACGGGGCCGGGCCCGGGGCGGGCGTCCGCACCGTGCAGAAGGCGAGCACCGCGCCCGCCACCAGGAGCCCCGCGCACATCGGCATCGCCCGCCGGAAGGTCGCGGCGAACTCGCCCGCGTCCCGGTACGCCTCCGGGCCCATGCCCGCCAGCAGCGGCAGCGCGGCGACCGCGATCAGCCCGGCGGCACGGGCGGCGGCGTTGTTGATGCCGCTGGCCAGCCCCGCCTGCCCGGTGTCCACCGCGGCCAGCACGGTCGCGGTGAGCGGCGCGACGAGGGTGACGAGGCCCAGGCCCAGCACCACCACGGCGGGCAGCACCTCACTCAGGTAACCGGTGAGCGAGGCGCTGCCGGGCCCGACCCGCAGCATCAGGAGCATGCCCCCGGCGGCCAGCAGCGGGCCCGCGGTGAGCGGGATGCGGGGGCCGATGCGGTGGCCCAGTTCGCCGGAGGCGGCCGAGAAGAAGAGCATCAGCACGGTCGTCGGGAGCAGCGCGGTGCCCGCGCCGAGCGCCGAGTACCCGGCGACGACCTGGAGCTGGATCGCGGAGAGGAAGAAGAAGCCGCCCAGCGCCGCGTACACGCAGAACGTCACCAGGTTGACGGCGGTGAACAGCCGCGAGCGGAAGATCGCCGGAGGCACCATGGGGTCGGGCCGCCGCCGCTCCACCCGCACGAACGCCGCCCCGGCCACCACCCCGCTCACCGCCGCCCCGATCACCGCGGGCGAGGCGCCGCTCCCCGGCGCCTCGATCAGCGCGTACGTCACCAGGGCCAGCGCCACCGCGCCGAGCACCGCCCCGAGGACGTCGAAGCGCCCGTGGGCGCGCGGGTCCCGGGACTCCGGCACATGGCGCAGCGCGACCGGTACGCAGAGCGCGGCGACCGGGAGGTTGAGCAGGAAGACCCACCGCCAGCCGGGCCCGTCGACGAGCCAGCCGCCCACGAACGGCCCGATGGCGGCGCCGACCCCGCCGAAGCCGGACCAGAGCCCGACCGCCCGGGCCCGGTCGTCCGGGTGGAAGCTCGCCTGGATGAGCGCCAGCGACCCTGGGGTGAGCAGCGCCCCGCCGATGCCCTGGAACGCGCGCGCCGCGACGAGCACGGCGGCGTTCGGTGCGACGGCGCAGACCAGCGAGGCGAGGGCGAACCAGACCACGCCGACGACGAAGACCCGCCGCCGCCCGTACCGGTCGCCGAGCGCCCCGCCGAGCAGGATCAGCCCGGCGAGGGTCAGCATGTAGGCGTTGACGGTCCATTGGAGCGCCGCGAGGTCGGTGCCGAGGTCCTCGCCGATCCGGGGCAGCGCCACGTTGATGACGGTGGAGTCCAGCATCGCCATGCCGGAGCCGAGGACGGTGGTCAGGACGATCCACCGCCCGGGCGCCGAGGCGGCCCGGATCTCCCCGGCGGCCTTCGGCGCACCGGCACCGGCCCCGCCGTCCGCCCGCGCGGGCGTGCGTTCCCCGGACGCCGGGGGTCCCTCGGGGGTTTCACCCATGGGGGCAGCATCGCCGCTGCCCGCCGGAGCGGCCAGTGGGCACCGGCCTCCCCGTGCCCCCGCGCGGGCTACCGGAGCGAGCGGATCGCCCGGACCAGCGCGTCGACGCCCGCCTCCGCCTTGGCGCGCGGGCAGCCGACGTTGAGCCGTACGAAGCCGTCGGAGCCGTAGACCCCGCCCGGCATGATGGCGACCTTCTCCCGCTCGATCAGCACCCGCTGGAGGGCGTCGTCGTCCAGGCCCAGCGGCCTCAGGTCGATCCAGGCGAGGTAACCGGCCTGTGGCGGGCGCCAGTCCAGCTCCGGGAAGGCGGCGCGCAGCCGCTCCTCGACCAGGGCGAGGTTCCCGGCGATGTAGGCGCGCAGTTCGTCGAGCCAGGGCCCGCACTCCCGGTACGCGGTGATGTGGGCGACCAGCGCGAGCACCGCCGGGGACTCCAGCCCCTCGGCCGTGGCCATCCGCCGCAGGTATTCCGCCCGGTCCGCCGGGTCTCCGATCAGCCCGTACGAGCCGCTCAGTCCGGGGAAGTTGAAGGACTTCGACCCGGAGGTGATGAGCGCCCAGCCCGCGGGGCCCCGGTCCGCCACCCGGGTCCACGGCACGTGGTGATGGCCCTCGTGCGCGAAGTCCGAGTGGATCTCGTCGCTGATCACCCGCACGTCGTGGCGCGCGGCGAGCTCCGCCATCCGCGTGAGCTCGGCCTTAGTCCACACCCGCCCGGTGGGGTTCTGGGGCGAGCAGAGCAGCAGCACCTTCGCGTCGGGGCGGGCGAGTTCCCTCTCCAGTGCCGCGTCGTCACCGACCGGCACCCCGCGCATCTCGCGCCCCAGACCGAGGATCGCCTTGCGGAAACCGTCGTACGTCGGGGTGTGGGTGACCACCGCGTCGCCGGCCCCGGTCCACATCCGCAGCAGCTGGGAGAGCTGGTTGAGCACCGAAGGGCCGTAGACGAGCTGCCCGGTGTCGACAGCGGTGTCGTAGCGGGTGGCGTACCAGTGGGCTATCGCCGAACGGAAGTCGTCCTGCTGCCAGTCGGTGTACCCGAACACCCCGTGGTCGATCCAGGCGCGGAGCGCGTCCAGCACCTCGGGCGCGGTCCGGAAGTCCATGTCGGAGATGGTGAACGGCAGCAGCCCGTCCACCCCGAACCGGTCGGCGACCCCGTCCCACTGCACGCTCCAGGTACCCCGGCGGTCGACGACGGTGTCGAAATCGTAGGACGGACTCACAGCGGTGCCTCACATGGTTCGGTCGTACACAGGTCGTGCACGGCCCGGGAGCGGCGTCCGGTGTCGCTCCGGGTGCCGTGCCCGCGGCCGTACATGCCACGGGCCCGACCTCACCGGGGATCACCCAGGAGTGTCGGGCCCGCGACGAACGCGGCACGGGACCTCGCGGCCCCGTACGCGCCTACTTCAGCTTCGTGCCCGTGGAGCGCAGGTTGGCGCAGGCCTCGGTGACACGCACGGCCATGCCCGCCTCGGCGGACTTGCCCCAGGTGCGGGGGTCGTACGTCTTCTTGTTGCCGACCTCGCCGTCGACCTTCAGCACGCCGTCGTAGTTGCGGAACATGTGGTCCGCGATCGGGCGGGTGAAGGCGTACTGGGTGTCGGTGTCGAGGTTCATCTTCACGACGCCGTTCTCCAGCGCGGTGGCGATCTCCTGGGCGGTGGAGCCGGAGCCGCCGTGGAAGACGAAGTCGAACGGGGAGGTCTTGCCGTACTTGGCGCCGACGCCCTCCTGGAGGTCCTTCAGGAGCTCGGGGCGGAGCACGACGTTGCCCGGCTTGTAGACGCCGTGGACGTTGCCGAAGGAGGCGGCCAGCAGGTAGCGGCCCTTCTCGCCCAGGCCGAGCGCCTCGGCGGTGCGCAGCGCGTCGTCGACGGTGGTGTACAGCTCGTCGTTGATCTCGTGCGTGACGCCGTCCTCCTCGCCACCGGTCGGGGTGATCTCGACCTCAAGGATGATCTTGGCGGCGGCGGCCTTGGCGAGCAGCTCCTGACCGATGGCCAGGTTGTCCGCCAGGGTCTCGGCCGAGCCATCCCACATGTGGGACTGGAACAGCGGGTTGAGGCCCTTGGCGACGCGCTCGGCGGAGATGTCGAGCAGCGGGCGGACGTAGCCGTCCAGCTTGTCCTTGGGGCAGTGGTCGGTGTGCAGCGCGACGGTGATGTCGTACTTGGCGGCGACGATGTGCGCGAACTCGGCGAGGGCCACGGCGCCCGTCACCATGTCCTTGTTGTACTGACCGCCCAGGAACTCCGCACCACCGGTGGAGATCTGGACGATGCCGTCGCTCTCGGCCTCGGCGAAACCGCGCAGAGCCGCGTGGAGCGTCTGGGTCGAGGTCACGTTGATGGCCGGGTAGGCGAACTTGCCTGCCTTCGCCCGGTCGAGCATCTCGGCGTAGACCTCGGGGGTTGCGATGGGCATCTGTCCGCTCCTTGGGATGTGCGGGTGTGCAGTGCTGGTCCCTGACCTGGGGGCGACGTCATCGTCGTGCCCATCTTCCCAGACTCCTGCGGGGACTCCACCCGGAGGACCCCCGTAGAAACGGCTCCGGGGCGCACCGTTTCACGTGAAACAGTGCGCCCCGGAGAAAACCGCAGGTCAGAGGGGAAGCCCCCCTCTGGTTGGCTCAGGCCAGGTCGAGATCGGCGACCGAGTAGACGTGCAGGTACGGCAGTCCGGCCTCGGCGATGGCCGGGGCGGCGCCCCGCTCCACGATCGTGGCGACGGCGACGACCTCGCCACCGGCCTCGCGGACGGCCTCGACGGCGGTCAGCGGCGATCCGCCGGTGGTCGAGGTGTCCTCGACCACCAGGCAGCGGCGGCCCTTGACGTCGGTGCCCTCGATGCGGCGCTGCATCCCGTGCGCCTTCTGCGCCTTGCGGACGACGAACGCGTCCAGCGACTTACCGCGCGCGGCGGAGGCGTGCAGCATCGAGGTGGCGACCGGGTCGGCCCCCAGGGTCAGACCGCCGACGCAGTCGTAGTCCAGCTCGGCGGTGGCGTCGAGCATGACCTGGCCGACCAGCGGCGCGGCCTTGCCGTCCAGCGTGACCCGGCGCAGGTCGATGTACCAGTCGGCTTCCAGACCCGAGGAGAGGGTCACCTTGCCGTGCACCACGGCCTTGTCCTTGATCTGCTGGAGCAGGTCAGCGCGTACGTCAGTCATACCGTCGAGAGTACGTGGCGGGGCAGGCTTCCTCAGAGCCGAGCCCAGCTCCAGGTGGTCTCCATCTCCAGCGGCTCGATCGGCGTGACCAGGCGCGGAGTGGAATTGAGCCCGTTGGGCGGGCCGGACTGCGGTTCCACGCAGAGCGCCTCGTCCTGCTCGTCGTAGATCACGACCCACTCGTCGCGGCTGGTGACGGTCAGCTCCAGCTGCTCCGGCCAGGTGACCGTGGCCTTCACCCCGTCCGGCATCCCGAAGCAGTCGTCCCAGGGCCCGGGGAGCGGGTCGATCCGGCGGCCGGTCGGCATGTGGTCCTCGCCGCGCTCCTCCTGCCAGGCGGCGTCGAAGGAGAGCCGGGCGTCCTGTCCGCCGATGTTGCGCAGGAACCAGGGGTGCCAGCCGGCCTGCGCCGGGAAGGAGTCGCCGTACGTCTCCACGGCCATGCGGATCGTCAGGGCGTCCTCGGAGAGTTCGAAGGTCTGCGTCACCCGCCCCTCGTACGGCCAGGGTTCGGCGAGGTCGTACGTGAAGGCGGCCTCGCCCTCCACCTCGCGCGCGGTGGTCCAGGAGGTGTCGCGACCGGTGCCGTGGATGGCGTGCGGCGGCGAATTGAGCGGCAGGGTGTGCACCGTGTCGCCGTTGCGGAACTTGCCGTACGCGGTTCTCCCGACCCACGGCACCATGGGGAAGCAGCCGTACCGCTCACCCTGCCGCAGCAGTTCGGTGCCCCCGATCCGCAGGCTGGTGATACGGCACCCTCGGACGGGGTCGATGGTCAACTCGGCGTCGCCGGCGGTCAGCCGGACGCTCTTCTCGCTACTCACGCGACGACCCTACTGGCGCACTCACCTACGGCGCCGCAGCGCCCGCCCCACGACCACGGCGGAGGCGAGCGCGAGGGCCGCCGCCGGGGCCACCCACCGCAGGGTGGAGGAGGCGGTGGTGGTCTCCGGCGAGGGCACGGGGGCGTACCGGCCGCGCGGCGGCGCGTGGTCCACCTCCTCGGCGCTCCGCCCGATCATGGTGCGCCGGGCGTGCGCGGCCTCGGCGGGCGGCTCGTCCGGGACGGCGAACTCGATGCCGGCGCCCGCGTCGAGCGAGGAGGGCGGTACCGGGGCGTCGAAGAGGGATCCGGTGCCCGCACCGGCCGGGGAGTCCGTGTCGCCGCCGTCGGGGCGCGTCTCCGCGTCCGCCCGCGCCTCCATGCCGGTGCTGCTGTCGGCGTCCCCGTACGGAGCGGCGCCGGAGGGCTGCTCGGCGGAAGGCGTACCGGCCGGGGGCTGCTCGACGGAGGACGTACCGGCGGAGGGCGTACCGGCCGTTCCCGGCACCTCGCCCGCCTCACCGGCCCCTGACGCCCCGGGCGTCTCGTGCGTCCCCGGCGTCCCGGGCGTCCCGTGGGCGGCGAGGCTCTCCGTGACGAGCTGCTGGGTGAAGCGGTCGAGCAGACGACGGGCGGCGACGCGGACGGCTTCGGCATCGAGTTCGGCGAGCCGACCGTCACCGGTGGCCGTGCCGGAGTAGCGGAGGGTCGTACCGGACGCGCCCTCGGCCGCTCCCTCGCTCCCGGAGTCCTCGACGAGGGTGATCGTCAGGGCCAGCTTCACCGCCCCGGCACCCCGGGCGGCGGTGCCCTCCCCGGTGAGGGTGACGGTGTCCTCGCCCGTCGCGGCGAGCTCCAGGGCACCCCGGTAGGTGATCGTGTGGCCGTCCACCCGGAACCTCAGCCGGCCGGAAAGTGCCTCGGACGCGGCGGCGTCCTGCTGGAGGGACGGGACGCAGCGCGCCACCCGGGCGGGATCGCCGAGCGCGCTCCGCAGGGACGCGAGCGGAACCGGAACGAACACCTCATGCTCCATGCGTCCGAGCCTACTCAACTCTCCGCCCCTCGCGTCAGGTCTCCGAGGCGTACCGCGGATGCAGCAGCGTCGACGGTGGCTGTCCGGGCAGCCGCATCGCCTCCGCGGCCCGGCCGGCCGCCGCCAGGCCCTCCGCGCCGAGGGACCGCAGGGCGGGGGTTCCCCGGTCGAGCCCGAGCACCGGCGGCGTACCGCCGGGGGCGGCCAGCACGAAGCCCCAGTCCTCCTCCGCACCCGTGTCGCCCGCCACCCGGTCCGGACTCGCGCCGAACCCGGTACGCCGCCCGAGGACCCGGTACGGCCGGGTGGCCATGCCCGCCGCGTGCACGGTGGCGTCGACCGTCCAGTAGGTGCGCGGGCGCTTTCCCGGCGGCCCCGCGTGCACCACGAACCGGCCGCCCGGGGCGACCGCCCGCCTGACCAGGCCGTAGAACTCGGCGGAGTATAGCTTGGTGCTCGCCGTGATCCCGGGGTCGGGCAGATCGGATATGACCACGTCGTAGCGGTCGTGCGCGGTCCGCAGCCAGGTGAACGCGTCCGCGTTGACGGCCGTCAGCCGCGGGTCCGCGTAGGCGCGGCCGTTGAGCGCGGAGAGCGCGGGGTCGGTACGGGCCAGCCGGGTGACCCCCGGGTCCAGCTCGACCACCGTCACCCGGGTCACGTCGGGGTAGCGCAACACCTCGCGGGCGGCCAGCCCGTCGCCGCCGCCGAGCACCAGCACCCGGGCGTGCGGTCCCCGCATCGCGGGGTGCACGAGGGCTTCGTGGTACCGGGACTCGTCGCGGGCGCTGACCCGCAGCCGGCCGTCGAGGTAGAGGTCCAGGGTGTCGCGCCCGGAGCCGGTGAGGACGATCTCCTGCACCCCCGTCTGCACCGCGACCCGCACCTCGCCCCCGTACACCGCCCGGCGTGCGGCCCGCTCGAAGTCGTCCACCAGCACGGTGGCGGTGGCCAGCAGCGCCATCGCGCAGATCCCGGCGAGGACGAGGAGCCAACGGGACCGGGCGGTGAGGTCGCGGCGGAAGAGCCAGAGGATCAGGGCCCCGCCCGCCGCCGCGTTGACCGCCCCGGTGAACAGCGCGCCGGTCAGCTGTCCCAGCATCGGCAGCAGCAGGAAGGGGAAGGCCAGCCCGCCGACCAGGGCGCCCACGTAGTCCGCCGCGAAGAGGTCCGCGACGGTCCCGCCCGCGTCCTGCCGGTCGACCCGCTGGATCAGCGTCATCAGCAGCGGGATCTCCGCCCCGATCAGGACGCCGATCGCCACCGAGAACCCGACCAGTGCGACGCGCGACTCCCCGAGCCAGGCGAAGGAGGCGTACAGCACGAGGGCGGAGAACCCGCCGACCAGCGCGAGCGCCACCTCGATCAGGGCGAAGCCGACGGCGGCGTGGCAGCGTAAACGTTTCGCGAGCAGTGAGCCGATGCCCATCGCGAAGACCATCACGGAGAGCACCACCGAGGCCTGCGTCACGGAGTCGCCGATCAAGTACGAGGCCATGGCGACCAGTTCGAGCTCGTACACCAGGCCACAGGCGGCACAGACGAACACGGAGGCCAGCACGAGGAAGCGGCCGGTCCGCGGGTGTACGGGAAGGGGCGCCGCACCCCCGAGAAGGGGCACCTGCTGGTCGATCATGCCCGGAACGCTACGTCACGAATCCTTCGCACCTTGTCACCCGCAAGGGTGCACATGAGGCGCCGCAGCGAGCGCCCGGCGTGCGCCAACCGCCCACCGGCGCACGCCAACACCCCGCACGCCGCGCGCTTTTCGGTCACCTCAGAGCACCAGGGCGGGCGCACCGGCCCCGGCAGAAACGGCGGCCACCCCGGAAACAGCCGAAGCGACCGGAAAGGCTGTAGCCAGCACGGGAGTTGAGCGCTCCACGAACGCCGGAACGCCCGCCGTCCCCACCCCCGGCGCCACGCCCGACCTGGGCGTCGCCGCACCGCTCGGCGGCACCGGAATCCGCACCCCGAACCGGGTCCGCGTGGCCACCAACTGCCCTTCCTGCGGGTACGCGTGCCACGTACGCCACCGCACCTGCCCCTCCGAGCGCTGCGCCAGCATCGCGGTGAAGGCGTACGGGCTGCCCGGAAAGGTGCCCGCCAGCCCGTGCGGGTGCTCGGCCACCAGGGCGAGCAACTCCTGTGCCCGCGCGGCGAACTGCCCCTCGTTGAGGGTCTCCACGCGCGCGGCGAACTCGTACTCCCGGTCGCCGAGCTGCTCGGCCACCCCCAGAGGAAGCGGGGTGCGCGTGCCCGGGAGGCAGGCCACGGTCTCCGAACAGGTACGGCCGCCCTCCTCCAACAGGACCTGATGAGAGGCGCCGAGCAGCCTCAACTGCATGGTGGCGCCGCCGAGCTGGAGATCCAGCACGGCGAGGGCGGGCAGCGGCTCCTTGCCGAGCGCCCACGCCAGGTCGGCAGCGCGGGTGTCGGAATAGGCCGTCTGGAGGGACGTGAGCATGGGTCGGCTCCGCAAACGCAGGGACACATGAGCAGGGGACGCCACCGGAGGAGACATGGGGGAGGTGGGAGGCGCCAGATCCGGCCCAACTGGGGTCCGTGGGCTGAAATGTTCTGTCAAACGAGGGAATCACGAACTACGCCGCACTCACCGCGTTTTTGACCAACTTGGCGTGGTTTCCATCCCCTGGGGGGCCCTACAGCTCAACTGTTCAACCAGGAAGCCCCCGTGTACTCCCCGGCCACCGCGGATTCCACAACACGACGGGACCCGGCCGGAGTTGATCACCTCCGGCCGGGCCTCTGGACTCCTCTCCGCGAGCGCCCACCGGGCGCACCGGACCGCGTCAGCTGCCGCCGCCGCAGCCGCCTCCCCCGCCGCACGAGGATCCCCCGCCGCACGAGGATCCTCCGCCGCACGCGTGCCCGCCCCCGCAGGAGTGCCCGCCGGAGTGCCCGCCCGAGTGGCTGGAACCGCTGTCCCCCGACGAGCCGCCGTCACCCGCCCACCAGCTGTCCCCGGACGACCGCCCGCGCCCCGACGAACGGCGCGCCTTCGTCGTCCTCACCGTGTACCCGCGCGGTCCGCTCCGGGACGCGGACCCGCGGGACACCGGCCGGTTCCTCGCCGACCACCTCGCGGCCGTCACCACGACCCCCGCCACCGCGAGCGCGATCAGCCCCAACAGGACGTACGTCACGCCCTCACATCCTTTCCGTCCCCCGTGGCGGCCCCCGCCGCCTCCGAAAACCAATCCGGATGCCCCCGGGATGCCCCGCCCCCATCCGTGTCAAAGCGGACTTGAGCAACTCCAGAGCTTGCCGACAGGATGACCACGGGTCCCGGAGACGCCGGCCCGCATCGAGGACGGTGGAGAGATGAGCCGCAGGCCGCTGCTGAACCGCAGGCTGGACGGGCACGGGACGACGATCTTCGCGGAGATGTCGACCCTGGCGCTCACGACCGGAGCCATCAACCTGGGGCAGGGCTTCCCCGACACCGACGGCCCCGAGGAGGTCCGCGAGGCCGCGGTCCGCGCCCTGCGCGACGGCAGGGGCAACCAGTACCCGCCGGGCCCGGGCATCCCCGAGCTGCGTACCGCCGTCGCCGCCCACCAGGACCGCTTCTACGGCCTCACCTTCGACCCCGGCACCGAGGTCCTGGTCACCGCGGGCGCCACCGAGGCCATCGCCGCGACCATGCTGGCCCTCCTGGAGCCGGGCGACGAGGTCGTCGCCTTCGAGCCCTTCTACGACTCGTACGCGGCGTGCATCGCCATGGCCGGCGGCGTCCGCGTCCCCCTCACCCTGCGCGCCCCGGACTTCCGCCCCGATCTGGACGCACTCCGGGACTCCATCACCCGGCGCACCCGGCTGCTCCTCCTGAACAGCCCGCACAACCCGACCGGCACGGTCCTCACCCGCGAGGAGCTGACCGCCATCGCCGCCCTCGCGGTGGAACACGACCTCCTGGTCGTCACCGACGAGGTCTACGAGCACCTGGCCTTCGACGAGGACCACGTGCCACTCATCTCCCTGCCCGGGATGCGCGACCGGACGGTCTCCATCTCCTCGGCCGGCAAGACGTTCTCGTTCACCGGCTGGAAGATCGGCTGGGTCACCGGTTCCGCCGCCCTGGTCACCGCCGTCCGCACCGCGAAGCAGTACCTCACCTTCGTGAGCGGCGGCCCGCTCCAGTACGCCGTCGCCGAGGCACTGGCCCTCCCCGACGCGTTCTTCACCGCCCTCCGCGAGGACCTGCGCGCCAAGCGCGACCTCCTCGCGGCGGGCCTCACCGCCGCCGGCTTCGCCGTGTACCGGCCCCAGGGCACCTACTTCATCACCACCGACGTGGCCCCCCTCGGCGAGAAGGACGGCGTCGCCTTCTGCCGCGCCCTCCCCGGACGCGCCGGGGTCGTCGCCGTCCCCAACTCCGTCTTCTACGACGACCAGGAGGCAGGCCGCACCCAGGTCCGGTTCGCCTTCTGCAAGCGGAAGAGTGTGTTGGAAGAAGCGGTTACCCGCGTCAAGCGGTTGGCGGTCTGACGGAGCGCGTGGAAGGCGTTCCGCCAAGGGGCGGGGACGGGGCCTGTTGGCGGGCCCCGTCCCAACAACGGCTCAGTTTCACTCGGTGTCTTTCGGATGCCGTGGCGAGGCATGCACGAGGATCACAGTGGAAGTTTCCGCGCTGATCAGGTAGCGCACTCGACCGCCACTGGTGACCTCGTACTCCCACTGCTCGAGGTCTGAGCCCTTCCATACTTTGGTCGCGTGCCTGCCTCGTAGCTGATGCTGGCGGCTCCAGTTGGTCCGGGACACGGGATCGCTTCGGAGCGCGTCCAGGCAACGATGCGCGCTCGACAACGCCACACGGCACAGTTCCTCCCAGCCCGTCACCGCCTCCGTGGTCCCGAAGACGACGTTCCACCCGTTGAGGGGCGGAACGCTGACCCGGTCCCCCTTCTTCGGGCTCACCCACGCACCTCGACGTGGCCGAGGTCGTCACCATCGAGCGGACGGAGCGATTCCCTGAGCTGCTCGGGATCAGCATTGATACGAGCCGTGGCGCGCCAGGAGACGATCGCGCGATGCACGGCCTCTCCCGCCCCCAGCTCGGCGGCGTCCGACAAAGCTTCAAGAAGCTCGACGGTGAAGGCCCGAACCTCCTCCGCGTCCAGGTGCCGCGCCCAAGGAAACACCTCGGGCAATGCGAGAAGGAGTGCCCTGGCACCGTCGTCCTGCTTCATCAGTGCGAGGAAGAGCCGCGAAGCGGTGGTCAGGTTCTCCTCCGCACCCTCCGCACGCACAGCCGTAGTCAAGACCATGTCCGGCGCGTCTCGATGCGTGACCCGAAGCCGCCCCAAGGCAGCAGCCCTGGCCGCGACCCCCTTGGGATTGCGGGAGAGGTCGGTGAAGGTGACGGATTCCGTTTCTGCTTCCAGACGTGCGGTAGACATAATCAGAGCGTACTCAGATCACGATCTGATCGCAAGGGAGACTGTCCGACATCCGATGCGCTCACCTTGACCCCCTGCAAGCGGGAGGAGGTGCTCCGACAGGCCGTGGAGCGCCTCGCACGGCTCGCCGCATGAGGCCGTGAGGCCGTCTGGCCCCCGGAAACACCGACGGCCGGGGCGGCGGTCGTGGTGACCGCCGCCCCGGCCGGGCGTCCTGCGGGTGCGTCGTGCGGGAGCGGAGCGCGGTGGGTCAGTCCTCGGGCGTCTCGTCCGCGGACTCGGCCTTCTCCTCGGCCGGCGCGAGGCCGAGGCGCTCGACGAGCCACTTGTCGAACTCGATGGAGGCGCGGACCCAGCTCACCGTGGAGGAGACGAAGTGCTCCAGGCTGACGCCGGTGCCGATGAGCATCTGCGCCTCACCGATCAGGCGGACCGAACCGGCCTCGCCCTCCTCGCCCTCGTGGGAGTGCGTGTAGACCTTGGGCCACAGGGTGCGGCGGTTCCAGTCGTCGATGGCGTCCAGCAGGACGGCGCGCTGGTCGAGGGCGTGCGGGCGGTCGTAGAACGTCCGCACCGAGAAGACCTGCTGGTCCGCCTCGCCGCGGAACATGAAGTACGTGCGGAACTCTTCCCACGGCGCCGCGAGGTCGCCCTCGTCGTCGACGACGAACTTGAGCTCCATCTGCTCCAGGAGCTGCTTGACGAGGTCCTGGTCAGGGACGACGGGGCCCTCCGGTCCTGCCGCCTGCGGTTCGGGCTGGCCCCCGAAATTAGGAATCGAGGACGGATCGATGCTCACCGTTATTTCCCTTCGTGCGGTTGTACGCCATCCTCTCCCATCGCAGGCGGGGAATGGCAACCCCCCGCGGGCCCGATCCGCTCCCGGCGGACAGGATCGGTGGAGGGAGGACTGGCGGAAGGGACCGGCGGACAGGAACCGGCAGGGCCGTCCGGGTACGGGGACGGCGCGCCGCCGTCCCCGTAGCCTCGCCCCCGCAGGTTCCGGTCCCCGCGGACCTCAGCGCACCGCGCCCACGATGAGCCCGCCGTCCCCACCGGACGCGCTGCCGTCGCTGCCGTCCCCGAAGACGTCCACCCGTACGGTGTCGCCGTCCGCGATCTCGCCCGCGAGGATCTCCTTCGCGAGCTGGTCGCCGATCGCCGTCTGGATGAGGCGGCGCAGCGGCCGGGCGCCGTAGGCCGGGTCGTTGCCCTTCTCGGCGAGCCAGGCCAGCGCGGCCGGGGTGACGTCGAGGGTGAGCCGGCGGTCGGCGAGCCTGCGCGCGAGGCGGCCGATCTGGAGCCCCGCGATGTGGGCGAGCTCGTCGCCGGTGAGCGCGGAGAAGACGACCAGGTCGTCCAGCCGGTTGAGGAACTCCGGCTTGAACGAGGCCCGTACGACCTCCAGCACCCGGTCCTTCTTCGCCTCGGGCTTGAGCAGCGGGTCGACGAGGAACTGGCTGCCGAGGTTGGAGGTCAGGATCAGGATGGTGTTGCGGAAGTCCACCGTCCGGCCCTGGCCGTCCGTGAGCCGGCCGTCGTCCAGCACCTGGAGCAGGATGTCGAAGACCTCCGGGTGCGCCTTCTCCACCTCGTCCAGCAGCACGACGCTGTACGGGCGGCGGCGGACCGCCTCCGTGAGCTGGCCGCCCTCCTCGTAACCGACGTAGCCGGGCGGGGCGCCGACGAGCCGGGCGACGCTGTGCTTCTCGCTGTACTCGCTCATGTCGACGCGGACCATGGCCCGTTCGTCGTCGAAGAGGAAGTCCGCCAGCGCCTTCGCGAGCTCCGTCTTGCCGACGCCGGTGGGGCCGAGGAAGAGGAACGAGCCGGTCGGCCGGTCCGGGTCGGCGATTCCGGCCCGGGTGCGGCGTACCGCGTCCGACACCGCGCGGACGGCCTCGCTCTGGCCGACCAGCCGCTTGCCGAGCTCCTCCTCCATCCGCAGCAGTTTCTGCGTCTCGCCCTCCAGCAGCCGGCCGGCCGGGATGCCCGTCCAGGCGCCGACCACGTCGGCGATGTCGTCGGAGCCGACCTCGTCCTTGACCAGGGTCTCCTTGGGCGTCTCGGCCGCGACCTGTTCTTCCTCGGTGGCCGCCTCCAACTCGCGCTCCAGGCCGGGGATCTCGCCGTAGAGCAGCTTGGACGCGGTGTCGAAGTCGCCGTCGCGCTGGGCGCGTTCGGCCTGGCCGCGCAGGTCGTCGAGGCGTTCCTTCAGCTCACCGACCCGGTTGAGGCCCTGCTTCTCCTTCTCCCAGCGGGCGGTGAGGCCGCGCAGCTCCTCCTCCTTGTCGGCGAGGTCGCGGCGGAGCTTCTCCAGCCGCTGCCGGGAGGCGGGGTCGGTCTCGTTCTTCAGCGCCAGCTCCTCCATGTGGAGGCGGTCCACGGCGCGTTGCAGCTCGTCGATCTCGACGGGCGAGGAGTCGATCTCCATGCGCAGCCGGGAGGCGGCCTCGTCCACGAGGTCGATCGCCTTGTCCGGGAGGAAGCGGGAGGTGATGTAGCGGTCGGACAGGGTCGCGGCGGCCACCAGCGCCGCGTCCGCGATGGAGACCTTGTGGTGCGCCTCGTAGCGCCCCTTGAGTCCGCGCAGGATCGCGATGGTGTCCTCGACGCTGGGCTCGGCGACCAGCACCTGCTGGAAGCGGCGTTCCAGGGCGGGGTCCTTCTCGATCCGCTCGCGGTACTCGTCGAGCGTGGTCGCACCGACCATCCGCAGCTCGCCGCGGGCCAGCATGGGCTTGAGCATGTTGCCCGCGTCCATGGCGGAGTCGCCGCCGGCGCCCGCGCCGACCACGGTGTGCAGCTCGTCGATGAAGGTGATGATCCGGCCGTCGCTCTCCTTGATCTCGGAGAGGACGGTCTTCAGCCGCTCCTCGAACTCGCCGCGGTACTTCGCGCCCGCGACCATCGCCCCCAGGTCGAGGGAGACGAGCCGCTTGTCGCGCAGCGACTCGGGCACGTCGCCCTTGACGATGCGCTGGGCGAGCCCTTCGACCACGGCGGTCTTGCCGACGCCGGGTTCGCCGATGAGGACCGGGTTGTTCTTCGTACGGCGCGACAGCACCTGTACGACGCGGCGGATCTCCTGGTCCCGGCCGATGACCGGGTCGAGCTTGCCCTCACGGGCCGCGGCCGTGAAGTCCGTACCGAACTTCTCCAGGGCCTTGTACTGACCCTCCGGGTCGGGTGTGGTCACCCGTCGCCCTCCCCTGCTCTTCTCGAACGCGGCCAGCAGCTTCTTCGCACTGGCCCCCTGAGCCCCGAGGATCTCACCGGCCCGGCCGCCCTTCTCGGCGACCGCGATCAGCAGGTGCTCGGTGGAGACGTACTCGTCGCCGAGGTCCTTGGCGCGGCGCGCGGCGTCCTCGACGACGGCGAGCAGCTCGCGGTTGGGCTGCGGCGGTGCCACGGTGGAACCGGTGACGCTGGGCAGCGCGCCGAGCAGCCGCTCGGTCTCGGTGCGTACGGCGGCCTGGTCGGCCTCCACGGCGGCCAGCAGATCGATGATGTTCTCGTTGTCCTCGCCCGCGAGCAGCGCGAGCAGCAGGTGTGCGGGGGTGAGATCGGGGTGTCCGTCCTTCACGGCCCTGCCGGTGGCCGCGGTGAGGGCGTCCCTGCTCTTGTTCGTCAGCTCGGCGTCCACGTGCGCTGTCTCCTCCTCAACGATCGCGTCTTACCCAGGCTCTCCACCTGGCCCATGCTTCGACCAACGTGCACAAAGTTGAGTCTATTCCACTCAAGGCTGGGTTTCGAGCGGGCCTGGCCCGGCGAGGGCACGGGAAGTGCCCCCGGGGGACGGCCCCGCAGCACGCCTTACGCTTCGGCCATGGCCCTCGACGTGCGCGACCCCAGCCCCGAATACCTCGCCTTCTGGCGCGAGTACCACCTCTGCACCCTGACCACCCTGCGCCCGGACGGCACCCCGCACGTGGTGCCCGTCTGCGTGACGTACGACCCCGGGGCGGGGCTGGCCCGCATCATCACCGACGGCGCCAGCCGCAAGGTCGCCCACATCCGGGCGGCGGGGCCCGAGGGGGCGCGGGTCGCGGTCTGCCAGATGCACCGCGCGCGCTGGGCGACGCTGGAGGGTCGCGCGACGATCCGCACGGAGCGGGAGGCCGTCGAGGACGCCGAGCGCCGCCACACCGAGCGGTACGGACGCGAGCCGAGGGTCAACCCGACCCGCGTCGTCATCGAGATCGCCCTGGACCGGGCGCTGGGGCGGGCCTGACCGCCGCCGCCGGGGCGCTACCCGACGGGCGAGGCGTCCCCTGCGAAACGTCCCGGAGCAAGCACAACGGCGCCACCGTGTCAGGTCACGGTGGCGCCGCTGTGTGGGGGACAGCGCTTGAGCGATGCTGTACTTCGGGGGAATCGCTCAGGCGCTTCGGGGGGTGGCGGAAATGGTCTCGGGGTCGAACAGTTCATGGTCGCGCTGGTCCAGATTGACGAAGATCATGCCGTACCTGACCGCGCAACGGACGGGCTGTGGGGCGCCACGTGGCCTGCGCAGACAGCGGTAGGCGCGAATCTCTTCGCCCTCCTCCATCACGACGACGACGGGCTCTCCGAGCAGGGTGACCATCAACGAGTCGCCCGGGCCCGGCAGAGCGGTGAGCAGATCGACGAAGTGCCACCCCGAGCGATAGGCCGAGGCCATCTCGCGCCGGAAGATCCGGTCGTCCGGCGGGGTGGTCATGCGTCCGCGGAGGCCGGAAGCGCGTCCCAGCCGATGTCGCCCTGGACCTTGTTCGACGAGTCCCAGCCGATGTCGCCCTGATCCTTGCCCGGCACGGGCCAGCCGATGTCGGTCCGGGCGGCGGCCAGTGAGTCCCAGCCGATGTCGCCCTGGACCTTGTTCAGCGAATCCCAGCCGATGTCACCGGGTGTCGTCCGAGCCTGGTTGTCCCAGCCAATGTCCCCCGGGACAGCAGCCGCCTCACCGTCCCAGCCGATGTCGCCCGCGCCCACCAGCCCAAGACCCAAGGCTGCGACGAACGAGGCGGCAAGCACCGAGCGAAGCATTCGCTTATCCATAATCGGCTTCGTCCTCACTTGTGGATTCATCTCCCCCGCTCCTAAGACGATGTCTCACGCGACCCTGTGAACACCACAGAGTCGATGCATCATGTTCTTGCATGTTCAGGAACCTGGGGGGTGGAGAAATGATCACAAGAGACACAAAAACGACACATCCTCATGGGATCACCGAACTGTGTGAGGACGGAAAGCGTCTCTATTCGGGCGCGCTGCGCTCCGGACGCATCGCGCGCGACGAGGTCGGACCGGCGCCGTGCCTGATGGAGTTCGCCCTGCTGCACGCCGATCCCGACGACCCGGACTGGCTGCGGCCCGTACCGCCGTCCACCGCGCTCGCGCAGCACGTGAACCCCCTGGAGCGGGAGATACAGGAGCGCAGACGGCACTCGGTCCGACTCGCCCAGTCCTTCCAGCCCTTCATGGAGATCAGCGCCCAGGGGCCGCCGGCCACCCACGCCATCACCGTGCTGGAGGGCGTGAACCGTATCAACGGCGCCCTGGACATCGCCACCGCGGAGTGCCGCACCGAAGTCCTCACCATCCAGCCCGGCGGCGGACGGAACGAGGACCGTCTCGGCAGGGCGCTGGAGCGCGGCCTCTCCGTCGTGGACCGCGGCATCCGGATGCGGACGCTGTACCAGCACACCGTCCGCTACAGCCCCAGCACCCTGGCCTACGCCGAACGCATCGCCGACGTGAACGTGGAGATCAGGACGTCCGAGGAGCTCGTCGAACGCCTCATCGTCTTCGACCGCACCGTCGCCTTCATCCCGGCCCAGGACGACCGCCAAGTCGCCCTGGAACTCCGCCACCCGGGGCTGGTCGGCTATCTCGCGTCGGTCTTCGAGAAGTTCTGGACCCGCGCCACCCCGCTGCTGGAGGAGGTCCGGTACGAGCCGACGCCGGACGGCATCAGCGCCGTCCAGCGCTCCATCGCCCATCTCCTCGTCGAGGGGCACGTGGACGACTCGATCGCGCGCCGGCTGGGGATGAACGTACGCACCTGCCGCGCGCACATCGCCAAGCTCGCCGCCACCCTCGGCAGCAGCAGCCGCGCCCAACTCGGCTTCCTGATCGCCCAGTCGGGCATCCTCAACGAGGACGCCTGACCGCCTGCACAGGCACCGCACCGGCCCCGGCGCCCGGCACCGGCACCGAGGCACGCGCCACGCCCCACGCGCAGGAAGGGCCCGCCCCCGGCGATCACCGGAAGGCGGGCCCCACGCGCGGGACGGGCGGCACGCGCCCGTCCGGCGTCAGTCCTTGGGCCGCTTGGGCCGCCAGACGACCAGCGCACTGGTCTGCTGCACGTCCTGGTACGGCACGAGGTCGCGCCGGTACGAGGCGTGCACCTGGGCCTCGCGCTGCCGCATGGCGACCGCCGCCCCGTCCACCGCGGCGGACAGCTCGGCGACGCGCTGCTGGAGCGCGGCGACCTGGTTCTCCAGCTCGATGATGCGCTTGATGCCGGCCAGGTTGATGCCCTCGTCCTGGGACAACTGCTGGACGGTGCGCAGCAGTTCGATGTCACGGGCCGAGTAACGCCGCCCGCGCCCGGCCGTGCGGTCCGGGGAGACCAGGCCGAGGCGGTCGTACTGACGGAGCGTCTGCGGGTGCAGGCCCGAGAGCTGGGCCGCGATCGAGATCACGTACACCGGGGTCTCGTCGGTCAGTTCGTACGGATTACGTCGGCGGCCGTCCATCTCAAGCTCCCTTCGCGGCCTGGAACAGGTCGGCCCGCGGGTCCTGGACCGCGGTCGCCTTGCGGTAGGCCTCCAGCGCTTCTCTGGCTTCGTCGCCCAGCTCCGTGGGCACCGCGACCTCCACGGTGACGAGGAGGTCGCCCCGGGTGCCGTCCTTGCGCACGGCGCCCTTGCCACGGGCGCGCATCGTACGCCCGTTCGGGGTACCCGCGGGGATCTTGAGGGTGACCGGAGGGCCACCGAGGGTGGGCACCTTCACCTCGCCGCCGAGCGCCGCCTCCGGGAAGGTGACGGGCACGGTGACCGTGAGGTTGTCGCCCTTGCGGCCGAAGACCGGGTGCGCGTCGACGTGAACGGCGACGTAGAGGTCGCCGGCCGGACCGCCGCGCTCGCCCTGGCCGCCCTTGCCGCGCAGCCGGATGCGCTGCCCGTCGGAGACGCCCGCCGGGATGCGGACCTGCATGGTGCGGGCGGACTTGGCGCGTCCGCTGCCCTTGCAGACCTCGCAGGGGTTCTCGGCGATCAGGCCGCGGCCCTTGCAGTCCACGCACGGGTCGGTGAGCGAGAACCCGCCACCGCTGCCGCGCGAGACCTGCCCCGTGCCGACACAGGTCGGGCAGACCCGCGGGGTGCCGTTCTTGTCACCGGTGCCGGAGCACGCCTTGCAGGGCGCCTGGCTGGACATCCGCAGCGGGACCGTGGCCCCGTCGACGGCCTCGGTGAAGCTGAGCGTCACCTCGGTCTCGATGTCCTGGCCCCGGCGCGGCTGGACGCGGGTACCGGCGCCGCCGCCGCGGTTGAACAGCCCGCCGAACACGTCGCCGAGGCCGCCCCCGCCGCCGAAGCCGCCGCCCTGGCCCGCACCGCCCTGGGCGCCTCCGAAGAGGTCGCCCAGGTCGAAGCCGCCGGGGAAACCGCCCCCGGCACCGGGACCGGGCCGGAACCCGCCGTTGCCGAAGAGGGCGCGCGCCTCGTCGTACTCCTTGCGCCGCTTGGCGTCCCCGAGGACGTCGTTCGCCTCGGAGATCTCCTTGAAGCGCTCCTCCGCCTTGGCGTCGCTCTTGTTGGCGTCCGGGTGGAACTCGCGGGCGAGTTTCCGGTACGCCTTCTTGATCTCGGCGTCGGTGGCGTCCTTCGGGACGCCGAGGACCTTGTAGTAGTCCTTCTCGACGAAGTCCTTCGTGCTCATCGACGTCCCTCCTTCCGGACGATCGGCCAGGGGCCTCTCGCGTAAGACTGGTCCGGCTCACGGGGAGCGCGGTCGCTCCCCGGTCCACGCCGGTTCCCCGACGAGGCCCTGGCGGCCGGCCCTGGGGCCGGCCGCCCGGCCGGTCGGTGTGCGACCGGGTGGTCCGACGTGATGTCAGACCTCCTCAGTGCCACCGCTCTCCTCGTCGTCTGCCTTCTCCTCCTTCGCCGCGGCGGGCGTGGCGCCCGGCTGCGGCTCGGCGACGGCGACCCGCGCGGGGCGGATCGTGCGCTCGCCGAAGCGGTACCCCGGCTGAAGGATCGCCACGCAGGTCGTCTCGGTGACGTCCGGCGCGTAGCTGTGCATCAGGGCTTCGTGGATCGTCGGGTCGAAGGGCTCGCCCTCCTCGCCGAACTGCTGGAGACCCAGCTTGGTGACGATCGACTCCAGGGAGTCGGCCACCGACTTGAAGCCGCCGACGAGCTCACCGTGCTCGCGGGCCCGGCCGACGTCGTCGAGGACGGGGAGGAGCTCGGTCAGGAGGTTCGCCGAGGCGATCTCCTTCACCGTGACCCGGTCCCGCTCGACGCGGCGACGGTAGTTCTGGTACTCGGCCTGCAGCCGCTGGAGGTCCGCGGTGCGCTCGGCGAGCGCCGTGCGCACCTGGTCCAGCTGTGCGGTCAGGCCTGCGGTCTGGTCAGCGTCCCCGGCCGGGGCCGCCTCCTCGGAGGCGGCCTTCGGCTCGGCGTCGTCGTCGGTGGCGCCGGAGGGGACGTCGGGCTTCTCCTCGAAGCCCGGGGTCTCCTCCGTCACACCGCACCGCCCTTGCTGTCCTTCTCGTCGTCCACGATCTCGGCGTCGACGACGTCGTCGTCGGCCGGACGGGCCTGCTCGGCGCCGGGCTCACCGGCGGCGGCACCCTCGGCCTGGGCGTTGGCGTACATCGCCTGGCCCAGCTTCTGGGAGACGGCGGCGACCTTCTCGGTGGCCGTACGGATCTCGGCGGTGTCCTCGCCCTTGAGCTTCTCCTTCAGCTCGCCGATCGCGGTCTCCACCTCCGTCTTGACGTCGCCGGGGACCTTGTCCTCGTTGTCCTTGAGGAACTTCTCCGTCTGGTAGACGAGCTGCTCGCCCTGGTTGCGCGTCTCGGCGGCCTCACGGCGACGGTGGTCCTCGTCGGCGTACTGCTCGGCCTCTTCGCGCATCCGGTTGACCTCGTCCTTCGGCAGCGAGGAGCCACCGGTGACGGTCATCTTCTGCTCCTTGCCGGTGCCGAGGTCCTTGGCTCCGACGTGCATGATGCCGTTGGCGTCGATGTCGAAGGTGACCTCGATCTGCGGCACGCCGCGCGGGGCCGGCGGCAGGCCCGTCAGCTCGAACATCCCGAGCTTCTTGTTGTACGCCGCGATCTCGCGCTCGCCCTGGTAGACCTGGATCTGCACGGAGGGCTGGTTGTCCTCGGCGGTGGTGAAGATCTCGGACCGCTTGGTCGGGATCGTCGTGTTCCGCTCGATGAGCTTGGTCATGATGCCGCCCTTGGTCTCGATACCGAGGGACAGCGGGGTGACGTCGAGGAGCAGGACGTCCTTGACCTCGCCCTTCAGGACACCGGCCTGGAGCGAGGCGCCGATGGCGACGACCTCGTCCGGGTTCACGCCCTTGTTGGCCTCCTGGCCACCGGTCAGCTCCTTGACGAGCTCGGCGACGGCCGGCATACGGGTCGAGCCACCGACGAGAACGACGTGGTCGATCTCGGAGAGCGCGATGCCCGCGTCCTTGATGACGTTGTGGAACGGGCTCTTGCACCGGTCCAGCAGGTCGGAGGTCAGCTGCTGGAACTGGGCGCGCGTGAGCTTCTCGTCCAGGTGCAGCGGGCCCTCGGCGGACGCCGTGATGTAGGGGAGGTTGATCGTGGTCTCGGTCGAGGACGAGAGCTCGATCTTCGCCTTCTCCGCGGCCTCGCGGAGACGCTGGAGAGCCATCTTGTCCTTGGACAGGTCCACGCCGTGGCCGTTGGCGAACTGCTTCACCAGGTGGTCGACGACGCGCTGGTCCCAGTCGTCACCACCGAGGTGGTTGTCACCGTTGGTGGCCTTCACCTCGACGACGCCGTCACCGATCTCCAGGAGCGACACGTCGAAGGTGCCGCCGCCGAGGTCGAAGACGAGGATCGTCTGGTCGTCCTTGTCCAGGCCGTACGCCAGCGCGGCGGCGGTCGGCTCGTTGACGATGCGCAGGACGTTGAGGCCCGCGATCTCACCGGCCTCCTTCGTCGCCTGACGCTCGGAGTCGTTGAAGTACGCCGGGACGGTGATGACCGCGTCGGTCACCTTCTCGCCCAGGTACGCCTCGGCGTCGCGCTTCAGCTTCTGCAGGATGAAGGCGCTCATCTGCTGCGGGTTGAAGGACTTGCCGTCGAGGTCGATCTTCCAGTCCGTGCCCATGTGGCGCTTGACGGAGCGGATGGTCCTGTCGACGTTGGTGACGGCCTGACGCTTGGCCACCTCGCCGACGAGCACCTCGCCGTTCTTCGCGAAGGCGACGACGGACGGCGTGGTCCTGGCGCCTTCGGCGTTGGTGATGACGGTGGGCTCGCCGCCTTCGAGAACGCTGACGACGGAGTTAGTCGTGCCCAGGTCGATGCCGACCGCACGTGCCATTTCGATTCCTCCTGAAGAACTACTTGAGCGGATCTGACTCAAGGATGCATGACACCCGCCGCAGAGTCAACAGACCTGAGTCATGCCGACTCAACTTAAGTGCCGATCCTTGGCGCCATACGATGAATGTGCAGCTCAGCGGGGGTACGTGCCCCTCCGGCACTCCGGGCGAACACCCCACGCGCCCCACCCGCCACACGGTCGGCGCGCCTCTCCCTCCCGGCCCCGCCCCTCGGCCGTGTCCGGCACGGCCCGGGCGAGACACGCAGAACGCGGCGCGCGCCACTCCCCCCGTCCCACCATCGCACCGTGGGATTGTTCTGTCACAAAATGCCGTGAGCCGGTCAAAACGCACCGGCCCCGGCCCCACCGAACTCCGAAACCCGGGCGGGCGCGATGCGGAACGCGAGGCAGCGGCGCTACAGACAGAGCGGCGGCGCATGGTGGCAGTCGCTCCAGCCGGTCCGGCCGCCGAGGCGGCCCGCACCGTGGCGACGGAGGCCCGCGGGCGCCCCGCCGGACGACGCGGCAGGGCCACCGGACCCGCCCCTGCCCCCCGCCGGGGGAGCCAAACGGCTCCTGGACGTGACCCTCGGGTCGGCCCTGCTGCTCCTGGCGGCCCCCGTACTGCTGGCCGCCGCCCTCGCCCTCGCCGTACGGCACGGCCCGCGCGAGGTGATCGACGGACGCGTCCGCGCCGGGCTCGGCGGGCGCCCGTTCGTCCTGCGTTCGCTGCGCACCCGGCGGCTGCGGCTCGACGTGGTCTCCCGGCTGGCGCACGTCGTGCGCGGGGAACTGTCGCTCGTCGGTCCGGCGCCGCTCGCGCCGGACGACCCCCGCCTCCTGGACGGCGGGCCGCGCCGCTGGCGGCTGGAGCTGCGCCCCGGGCTGACCGGGCTCGCGCAGGTGCGCGCCCGCTCGGGGATGCCCTGGGACGAGACGGCGCTGCTCGACCTGCACTACGCCCAGACGCTGGCCCGGAGCCGTACCCAAATCCAGCGAATCGGGCTCGATCTGGCAATCCTGGTGGAATCCGTGCACACTCCTGTGCGCGCGACCCTCCGCGGAACGACCCGGCGGGCCAAGGGCGGCCTGAGCGACACAGATCACCGCCTGCCCGGCTACAGCCCACTGGAATAAGTGGATAGGGTCAGCACAGACTGATTAAGTTACTGCTTAGTAGTGTCAAAATCCCACCCTCGCAGGCCCGAGGAGCCCCTACATGCAACTCGCCGCGATCATCGTGTCGCTGGTGCTGACCGTGGTCGGCGTTGCGCTCATTTCCCGAGCCGTCGCGCAGATCTACCGGTTCGTCCGCCTCGGACAGCCGGTCCCCGCGGGCAGCCGCACCGACAACCCCAGGAACCGCACGATCACCCTGGCCAAGGAGTTCGTCGGCCACACCCGGATGAACCGGTGGGGCATCGTCGGCGTCGCGCACTGGTTCGTCGCCGTCGGCTTCCTGACCCTGGGCCTGACCATCGTCACGGCCTACGGACAGCTGTTCAAGGCCGACTGGGTGCTCCCGGTCCTCGGCGGCTGGCTGCCGTACGAGGTGTACACGGAGTTCATCGCGCTCGCGACCACGGTGGGCATCCTCGTCCTCATCGCGATCCGCCAGCTGAACCTGCCGTCCCGCCCGGGCCGCAAGTCCCGCTTCGCGGGCTCCAAGATGGGTCAGGCGTACTTCGTCGAGGCGGTCATCCTCGTCATCGGCCTCGCGATCCTGACCCTGCGCGGCCTCGAGGGCGCCCTGCACCACGTGGACGGCTACGAGGCCGCCTACTTCGCCTCGTACCCCCTGGTCGCCGCGTTCAAGGGCCTGAGCCTGGGCACGCTGCAGAACCTCGTCTACCTCACCGCGATGATCAAGCTCGGCGTCACCATGGGCTGGGCGATCACCGTCGGGCTCAACACCAACATGGGTGTCGCCTGGCACCGCTTCCTCGCCTTCCCGAACATCTGGTTCAAGCGGAACGCGGACGGAGCCGTCGCGCTCGGCGAGCTCCAGCCGATGACCAGCGGCGGCAAGGAGATCGACTTCGAGGACCCGGGCGAGGACGACGTCTTCGGCGTCTCCCAGGTCGAGCAGTTCTCCTGGAAGGGCATCCTCGACTTCTCCACCTGCACCGAGTGCGGACGCTGCCAGTCGCAGTGCCCCGCCTGGAACACCGGCAAGCCGCTCTCCCCGAAGCTCCTCATCATGTCCCTGCGCGACCACGCGCACGCCAAGGCGCCGTACCTGCTGGCCGGCGGCGGCAAGGACATGGAGGGCAACGAGAAGGCCACCGAGGAGCAGCTCAAGGACGTCCCGGCCGCGGCCCTCGCCGAGGCCGAGCGCCCGCTGATCGGCACCGCCGAGGAGAACGGCGTCATCGACCCGGACGTCCTCTGGTCCTGCACGACCTGCGGCGCCTGCGTCGAGCAGTGCCCGGTCGACATCGAGCACATCGATCACATCGTCGACATGCGCCGCTACCAGGTGATGATCGAGTCCGCGTTCCCGTCCGAGGCGGGCACGATGCTCAAGAACCTGGAGAAGAAGGGCAACCCCTGGGGGCTCGCCAAGAAGCAGCGCGTCGAGTGGACCAAGGAGGTCGACTTCGAGGTCCCGATCGTCGGCAAGGACGTCGAGGACCTCACCGAGGTCGACTACCTCTACTGGGTCGGCTGCGCCGGCGCCCTGGAGGACCGGGCGAAGAAGACCACCAAGGCCTTCGCCGAACTGCTCCACATCGCGGGCGTGAAGTTCGCGATCATGGGCGGCGACGAGAAGTGCACCGGTGACTCCGCGCGCCGCCTCGGCAACGAGCCGCTCTTCCAGCAGCTCGGCCAGGAGAACGTCGCGATGCTGAACATGGCGTTCGGCGAGGACGACGAGGACGACTCGACCAAGAAGGCGAAGGCGACGAAGAAGATCGTCGCGACCTGCCCGCACTGCTTCAACACCATCGCCAACGAGTACCCGCAGCTCGGCGGCGAGTACGAGGTCATCCACCACACCCAGCTGCTCCAGCACCTGGTGGACGAGGGCAAGCTCGTGCCGGTGACCCCGGTCGAGGGTCTGATCACCTACCACGACCCCTGCTACCTGGGCCGTCACAACAAGGTCTACACGCCGCCGCGCGAGATCATCAAGAGCGTTCCCGGCCTGCGGAACGAGGAGATGCACCGCCACAAGGAGCGCGGCTTCTGCTGCGGCGCCGGCGGCGCGCGGATGTGGATGGAGGAGCGGATCGGCAAGCGCATCAACAACGAGCGTGTCGACGAAGCCCTCTCCCTCAACCCGGACATCGTCTCGACGGCCTGCCCGTTCTGCCTCGTCATGCTGACCGACTCGGTCAACGGCAAGAAGAACGACGGCAAGGCCAAGGAGTCGGTCCAGGTCGTCGACGTCTCGCAGCTCCTCCTGGAGTCCGTGAAGAAGCCCGTCGAGCCCGAGCCCGAACCCCAGCCGGAGCCCGAACCGGAACCGGCCGCGTAACCACCCCGCACAGCGAGAAGCGGTCGGACCTGCCTCGGGGGCAGGACCGGCCGCTTCTCGCGTACCACCCCGCGATTTCACCCGCACGGGCATCCGATTCCACCCGCCCCCGTGCCCGACTTCACCCGCGCCGGTGCCCGACCTCACTCGTATCGGTGCCCGATTTCACCCGTACGGGGAGGCGTACGGAAACCCGTACGGGATGTCACAGCTCAGCCGCAAAGCCGTCCCGGTCCCCCCGCCCCCTCACTGGGCGCCCCGCGGACCAGGTACGTTCGATCACGTGGCTGGATTCAGGATCGGACGCGGCCGGGACAACCGCACCCCGCAACAACCGCAGCAAGCGCGACACCCGCAGCAGCGGCAGTCGTACGGAGGGCAGGCACCGCAGCCCCCGTACGGCGGTCAGCAGTGGCCGCAGGCGGGCGGCGGCACCCCCGCCCCGCCGCAGTACGGCGCGCCGCGCGCGACCCCGTACGGCAACGGCGGCGGCTACACCTCCGCGCCCCGCGGCAACGACGGACGCGGGCAGCAGCCGGGCGGGCACGGCGAGCCGGAGTACTTCGGCGACCCGTACCAGGAGCCCCCGCGCCAGGACCCGTACGCGAACAACCCCGGGCACACGCAGGCGTTCAGCATCGGCGACGACCCGTACACCGACGGCAGCACCTACCAGGCGGGCAACGCCCCGGCCCAGCCGGCCGGCCCCCGCCTGGCCTGGAAGGACCTGCTGGCGGGGATCGTGCTGCGGCCGGGTGCGACGTTCTGGCAGATGCGGGACCACCCCGTCTGGGGCCCCGCCCTGATCGTCACCTTCGTCTACGGGCTGCTGGCGCTGTTCGGCTTCGACCAGGCCCGCGAAGAGGCCATCAACGCCACCATCTCCGCCGCCGTCCCGTACGTCCTCTTCACCGGCGTCGGCTTCGTGATCGGCGGCCTGGTCCTCGGCGCGGTGACCCACACCCTGGCCCGCCAGCTCGGCGGCGACGGATCCTGGCAGCCCACCGTGGGCCTGTCCATGCTGATCATGTCGATCACCGACGCCCCGCGGCTGATCTTCGCCCTCTTCCTGGGCGGCGAGAACTCCTTCGTCCAGATCGTCGGCTGGATCACCCTGCTGGCCGCCGGAGCCCTCTTCACCTCCATGGTCAGCAAGTCGCACGACCTGCCGTGGCCCAAGGCCCTGGGCGCCTCGGCGATCCAGCTGATCGGCCTGCTCTCCATCCTCAAGCTCGGCACGATCTGAGCCGTCCGAGCCGCAGCACCCCGCGCACGACGAAGGGCCCGGACCGCCACACGGCGGTCCGGGCCCTTCGTCATGGGTGGCGGCGGGCTTCAGGAGTCGAGAACCTGCCCGGTGCGGCGCACCACGGGCTTCTCCACGCTCCACGGGAAGTTGATCCACCGGTCGGTCTTCTTCCACACGTACTCGCACGTCACGAGCGACTGCGGCTTTTCGTAGATGACCGCGCTGCGCACCTCGGCGACGTGGTCCAGGCAGAAGTCGCGGACCAGCTTCAGCGTCTTGCCGGTGTCGGCGACGTCGTCGGCGATCAGGACCTTCTTGCGCGTGAAGTCCACGACGTTCGGGACGGGCGCCAGCATGACCGGCATCTCCAGGGTGGTGCCCACACCGGTGTAGAACTCCACGTTCACCAGGTGGATGTTCTTGCAGTCCAGCGCGTACGCCAGACCGCCGGCCACGAACACGCCGCCCCGTGCGATGCTCAGCACCACGTCGGGCTCGTACCCGTCGTCGGCGACCGCCTGGGCGAGCTCGCGCACGGCGAGCCCGAACCCCTCGTAGGTCAGGTTCTCCCGGTCCTCGGCAGCTGCCATGCCCGTCACCTCGGCGTCCCTCGTCTCGGCCCCGGTCGTGCGCGTCAGACCTGGGTCCGGTGGAAGTTCAGATACGAACGCGAGGCCGTCGGACCGCGCTGCCCCTGGTAACGGGAGCCGTACCGCTCCGAACCGTAGGGGAACTCCGACGGCGAGGTCAGCCGGAACATGCACAGCTGCCCGATCTTCATCCCCGGCCACAGCTTTATCGGCAGCGTCGCCAGGTTCGACAGCTCCAGCGTCACGTGCCCCGAGAACCCCGGGTCGATGAACCCGGCGGTGGAGTGCGTCACCAGCCCGAGCCGCCCGAGCGAACTCTTCCCCTCCAGCCGCGAGGCCAGGTCGTCCGGCAGCGTGATGACCTCGTACGTCGACGCCAGCACGAACTCACCGGGGTGCAGGATGAACGGCTCGTCCCCCTCCGGCTCGACCGTCCGGGTCAGGTCGGGCTGCTCGACGGCGGGGTCGATGTGGGGGTAGCGGTGGTTCTCGAACACCCGGAAGTAGCGGTCCAGCCGCACATCGATGCTCGAAGGCTGAACCATCGACGGATCGAACGGGTCGATGACGACCCGCCCGCTGTCGATCTCGTTCCGGAGGTCTTTGTCAGAGAGAAGCACGATCCGAGGATACGCAGAACGCGCGAGCCCGCCCCAACCGGACCGCACCCGCGCGCCTGCCCTCACCACCGCGGACGGCCTCCGCCGGCTCCCCGCCGACCCCCCGTCGGCCCTTCACACCGGCCCGTCCGCCGCCCGTCTCCCCGGACCCCCTCCGGGCTACCGGGTGGCCCGGCTACCGCCTGCCCGGCACCACCGGGACCGAGCTGCGCAGCCGAGCGCACCGCGGGCACCGGATCAGCCGCCCGGGCCCGAGCCGGTCCGGCCCGAGCTGCTGCATCGGGAACGACGAGGTGGCGAACACATGCCCCTCCGCGCAACGGACGACGGTGCGCTCCACCGACTCCACAGCCTTGACCGGCGACTCCGCCTTCGCGAGCGACTCCACTGCCTTCAACGACTCCATCAAGTCCCTTCCCCAACCAGCCGGCCTCGAACGAGAAACCCACACATTAGGGGATGAACGGGACCCACTCCACACGCCGCACCACTCGCCGGTCCACACCCCGTTCCCCAGCGGTCCCACCCACGCGCGGCTCCAACCTACGCCCCCAACTCCCGCCCACCGCGCCCCCGTCACCCCCACACCCGCACCCCGCCCACCCCACACCCCGACAAGTCCCCCGAAACGCAGAAAGGACCCTCGACGGATTCGCCGGGGCCCTGCCATGAGGTACAGTGTGCGAGCATGCACAGCCGATCATCGGTGCGCGCTGCGGGTGTAGTTTAATGGTAGAACATGAGCTTCCCAAGCTCAGAGCGCGAGTTCGATTCTCGTCACCCGCTCTTCGAAGAAGGCCCAGGTCATTGACCGGGGCCTTTCTTGTTGTCTAGACCAGTTGAGGGGCGGCGTGCCCTCCGCGTGCCTTCCTCCCGCCCCTCTGCGGCATTCCTACGGCAACTCGCCTCACGCGCATGCGTCGTTCTGGGTACCTTGCTGATGACGAACTCTGCACGGAAACCCCGGTACCGAGCCAGGCGCTCCGGCAGCCTGGAGGTGTCCTGATGCTGGAGGAAGCCGAGGAGATCGGCCGGCGCGCTCGCAGAGCGCGACTGCGGTTGGGCATGCCGCAAGCCGATCTGGCGGCAGCCCTGGGGAAGTCGCAGGGCTGGGTGTCCAAGATGGAACGCGGCCTGATCGAGCTCGACCGGGTCGGGTTGCTCAACCAGGTCGCCGCCGAGCTGCACATCCATCCGAACGACCTGATCGGGCGCCCGTACAACAGCTCGCCCGACGACAACCAGTGGCAGATCGCCGCCTCCTCGATCCTGCGAGAGCTGCGCCGCTACGACCTCGCGCCCGTCTTCGACGGGACTCCCCGGCCGACATCGCAACTGTGGCGTGAGGTGACGCGGCTGCACCGGCTCCGGGACACCGCCTCCAACGTGGCGATCCTCCGCGTCTTGCCGGACCTGTTCCGCGAGGCACGGGCCCTGGCGGAGGAGTCAGACGGCCACGAGCGAGAGGAGGCGTACGCCGTCTACGCCGTGTGCTGCAAGTTCGCGCACACCGCCGCCCACGCCCTCGGGCACCCCGAACTGGTGGCCATGGCGTGCGAGCGGGCCGCGTGGTCGGCCAGGCTTTCCGGAGACCCCGTGTTGCCCGCCGTGGCCGACTGGATGCGGGTCTGGGACATGTGGGCCACGGCCGACTGGGCCGACGCGCTCGCGCTCTCGGACAAGGCGATCACCTCGGTGCAGCAGCCGTACGAGGACGGCGATCCGCTGGCCGTGCGAGCTTGGGGCACCCTGCAACTGCGGGCAGCGGTCTCCGCTGCTCGGGCAGGCCGTTCCTCGGAGGCCGAGGAACGGATCGGCTTCGCGAAGGATGCCGCGGAGCGCATGGACGCGTACGTCGGCGCACCGGTCTACGACCGGCACTCGCTGACGTTCTCCGCGGGGAACGTTCAGATCCACGCGATCAGCGTGGCGCTGGAGATGGGCAAGCAGAGCCAGGCGCTGGAGATAAACCGCCGTACCAGCCCGACGCTGGTGGGGGCCCTTCCCAACTCCCGTCAGGGGCACCACCACATGGACGTCGCGCGAGCATGGCTGTGGGACGGGAACCGCGACAAGGCCCTGGCCGAGCTGGAGACAGCGGAGCGGATCGCGCCCCAGCTCGTGCGGAACCATCCCATCGCCCGCTCCACGCTCCGCAGCATCGTCCACGCCGAACGGGCCGCCACCCGAGAGAAGTTGCGACGCATGTCCGACCGCTTCCACCTGGACGGATAGGAGTCGTATTCCTCCCGCTCATATTCGAGGGCTCGCACGCTCCTAACTTCGGGGCATGACTGGACGACGTTCTCCCCACCTTCCGTCGCAAGGCGTCGAGTTGGGAACGGCAGCTCCGTTCGTTCCCCGACTCGGCGACCTCGCTACCGATATCTCCCGTGAGGGCCGTCTCGGTGTCGTGGTCGCCCTCCCCGGTGAGGGCTCCGCGACGACCTACCACCTGCGCCCGCCCGGCGGCGGAGCCGCGTGGTCCGCGCCCGCCGACGGGGCGACGCTCAGGCCCGTACCGGTGAAGGCCACCCACGCCACGCTGCTGCCCAGCCGGGACGCGGTCTACGACCCGCGTGCCCGCCAGGGCTCGGTACCCGTCGTCCTCCACTGCGACGACGGCTCGACCCTCGACGGCGCGCTCATCCTCACCTCGGCGGAGCTGGAGCGGCTGTACGCCCAGACCAGCCGTCTTCTCGTCGCCCACGAGAACGCCCTCGGCGGGACCCCGTGACCGGAAGACACCGCGGTCATCCGCATCACGCCGCACCCACCCTCGTACGGTCCGAGCTCGGCAATCGGCTCGCGCTCGGGTTCCTGGCCGTCGTCGGCCTGGTCGGTCCGGCCTGTGCGCTACGTGAGCACGTGGGCCCGCTCCTCGAAGGCGCCGGCTATCGGCCCGCCGTCATCGCACCGGAAGCGAGCCTGCCGCACCCGGCCTCCGGCCGCTGAGACTGCTCCGGCGTCCGGACGCCTGCCCGCGCGCCGACGCCGGAGTGTCTCGAGCCGCTCACTCCTCGGGCGGCGCACACCATCGCCACCGTCATGCACCTGGAACATCCACGCGTGCTTATCCAGGGAGGGTTCGTGGACATCCCGTACATCGTCATCGACCAGCTCGTCCCCGACCAGCAGCAGGTCTGGAATACGTACTTCGGCGATGCCGACCGCCCCCGCTACATCGAGGAGGGCATCTGGCGCCGCACCCAGGAGAAGGCCACGGCCGGCCAGTCCGGCTGGGAGAACCCCGACGACGCCCGGCGGCGGATCATCCACTACCGGTACCGGTACGGCTTGGTCCCCACCACGGCCGCACCCGCCATCGGTCTGACCGACCTGTACCTCTATCACTCCGCGTCCGCACCGGCCGACGAGATCGCCGCGCACCACGACGCCCTCCTGGACTCGCTCGACGCCGGTGGCTGGCGAGAGGCCCCCGGCGGCTTCTTATGGGTGCGACGCGATCTGAAGTGCCGGATCACCGAGTACGACGTCCACCCCCAGGACGCCGCCGCGGGTCGGCTGCTCCCCTCCGGCTACCAGAGCCTGGACGTGCACATCGCCTCCGTGGCCTACACGCCGCCGCCCTCCGTCCGGCAACTGCCCTGGAACGTCCTCTCCACCGGCATCCGCTCCAAGGACAGACCCGGCACACCTACCCGTGTCCCGGACCTCTCCGTGCTCGCGGACCTGCTGCCGTTCCAGGTGGAGATCGGCTGCGGTACGTCGGTCGAGGCGGGGATTCCGCCCCTGCACCGGCTCCACGAGATCTACCGGGTCACCGACCGCCAAGGCCACGAGCCGCGTGAGCACCGCTTCACTCTCTCCCCGACGGCCGACACGCTCCTCCACGAGGTGCTGACGGAGCCGGAGGAGAAGACGGCGGAATTCGTTGAACTGTTCCGCGCCTGTTTCCTCGCCGAGCCCACCCCAGCCATGTGGGCGCTCAAGGAACTGAAGGACGCCGGCCACCTCGTCGGACCGGTCATCACCAACAACTTCGACGTGCTAGCCGCCCGCGCCGGACTCGACGAGTGCTTCATGCGCCGGTACGACCAGGCGGTACCAGACGTCGAATGGGTCGACGGCGCCAAGGCCCTCCTCGTCGTCGGCCTGCACGCCGACCGACGCAAGGTCCAAGCCCGCGCCCGCGCACGCGGCATGCAGGTCATCTACCTGGATCCGGAGGGCTTCTGGCACGACGGCCGGTTCCTGCCCTACCCGCTGGAGGGGCCCCAGGACGGTGACCTGGTGTGCCGTTCCACAGCCGCCGAGGCGCTGCCCGCTCTCGTCAATCTGCTGAAGCAGCAGTCCGGTTGATCCACCTGCACAAGGACGGCCGCGCCGGATGCGGACGCTAGCGTGGCGCACCCGGCCGGCCCGGATTCCCCGGGCGGGCGAAGACAGGGAAAGGAGCGTCGGTCCCATGCGCGTATCCGTCATCGGCTGCGGTCACCTGGGCATCCCCCACGCCGCCGCCATGGCCGAGATCGGCCACGAGGTCATCGGCGTGGACCTGGACCAGGCGAAGATCGACCGCCTCAACGCGGGCAAGAGCCCCATCTACGAGGAGGGCCTGCCCGAACTCCTCGCCACCCACACCGCCTCCGGGCGACTGCGGTTCACCACCAGCCTCGCCGAGGCGGCCAAGTTCGCCGACGTCCACTTCCTCGCGGTCGGCACGCCCATCGACGCCGACGGGCGCAGCTACGACACCGGGCAGGTCTTCGGCGTGGCCCGCGCCCTCGCACCGCACCTGACCCGCCCGGCGGTCGTCATCGGCAAGTCCACCGTCACCGTGGGCACCGCGCGGGACCTCGGCGCCCTCCTCGCCCGGCTCTCCCCGGCCGGCAAGGACGTGGAGGTCGTCTGGAACCCCGAGTTCCTCCGCGAAGGTCGCGCCATCGACGACACCCTGCGGCCCGACCGGATCGTCGTCGGCGTCCCCTCGCCCCACGCGGAGGACGTCGTACGAGAGGTCTACGCACCGCTCCTGGCCAACGGCATCCCGCTCTTCGTGACCGACCCCGCCACCGCCGAGCTCCTCAAGGGCGCCGCCAACGCCTACCTCGGCATGAAGATCTCCTTCATCAACGGCGTCGCCGACATGTGCGCCGCGGCAGGGGCCGACGTCCAGCAGCTGATCGAGGCCATCGGCGTCGACCCGCGCATCGGCCGCGGCGGCCTCAACGCCGGTCCGGGCTACGGCGGCGGGTGCCTCCCGAAGGACGTACGCGCCTTCACCGCATCCGCCCGCGCCCTGGGCGCCACCGAGGCCGCGACCATGCTGCGCGCGGCGGAAGAGGTCAACGAATCCCGGCCCGCCGCCGCCCTGAAGCTCATCGAGCAAACCCTCGGCCGGCCGGTCGACGGCGTACGTGTCACCGTCTGGGGCGCCTCCTTCAAGGCCGGCACCAACGACGTACGCGAATCACCCGCCCTCGCCATCGCCGCCCTCATGCACCAGCGCGGCGCGACCGTCACCGTCCACGACCCGCACGCCAACCCCACCGCACTACGCCGCAACCCCGAACTCGACTACGCCGAGAACCTGGAAGGGTCCGTCCAGGGCGCCGAACTCGTCGTCCTGGCCACCGAATGGCACCACTTCCGCGAGGCCGACCCCAAGGCCCTCGCCCCCCTGGTCGCGGACCCGGTCCTCGTCGACCTCCGCAACCTTATCGACGCCGACGCCTGGCGCATGGCCGGATGGACCGTACGCCAGCTCGGACGACCCGCACAGGAATAACCGAACACATCGATCGGAGATCCAGCGTGGACACACTGTGGGACAACATCGAGAAGCTCTCCGCCGTCTGCCGCGCGGCAGGAGCCCACCTCCCCGACGAGGAGCTCAAGGCCCTTCAGGTCGGCAAGGTCGCCGAAGAGGCTGGCGAGGCCATGCACGCCCTACACGGCCTGAAAGGCCTCACCACCTGCGGGGGCGACCACGCCTGGTCCGAGGTGCAGAACGACCTCGTCGGCGCCGTCATCGCCGCCCTCCTAGCCATGCACTACATCGACCCCACGGGCGCCCGCGCCACCTTCGACGAGGTCCTCCACCGGCGGACGCGCAGGGGCCGGGAGGCAGTCGCTGTGGCCTGACATCCTTTGAGACACCGTCGGCCGCGCATATATGGCGCGGCCGAATCAGAATCCAGGTTGGGGGCGTACTCCTTGGTGGAACCTCGAAGATCATGGTCACCACGTCATACCAATGGACCGCTCTGGCGACCTGTCAAGTTCGACGGCTACCTAAAGACTTCCCGCAATTCCTCACACGGCAGGACCTAAATCGTCATACACCGATCCGACGCGGATTTGGAGCTTAAGCGGGCCTCACCAGGAGTTCCGCCTGCACCACTCCAGGCGGAAGGAGACGTACCGTCAGTTTCTCCTCATCGTAGTCGATCAGACTTTCTTTATGTGCTGGCCTTAGAACATCCCGCTTAAAGCGTGCAGCATTGGAATATTCAAGCCACTTAATTAGACTATCCTCCGGAACCGATCCATTTTCAGACAGCAGCAAGAGAAGCATCTTCTGCCTCCAGGTCATTCCTGGTATCAGGATCCTCTTCCTACTCCCCTCAACCCAAACCTGAGGAACATCACGCTCAATTAGGCTTTCCACCAAGTGAGCCGCCTGCTCGGTCGTGAGGTCATGAAATACCCTCACCAGTTCCGCCATGAGCCATTTACTCATATAAAGAACCGCCGTAGCATCCATCAAATTCGGGTCGATGTCACCACCAGCATGCCCTACGCCACGATTGTTGCGAATCTCGTACAAAGCAAGCAACATTCGAGGAATCTGAACCTTGATGGATCGCGGCACTGAGGTCGGCTGCTGCTCAAGCTCACGGCAAGCGCGGACCATGTCACGGGGCTTAGATGAACGAATTCCATACCGGCCATCAACATACCCGCTGATGGCAGTATAAATTCCCTCGCATAGTTTCCCTCCGTTCAGCTCTGCAGGCTCCCAGCGATGTTCTCTGAAGTTACTTACAATGCGGTTAAAGGATTCCACGATGTCGTTACGGAGCCCGACAGGAAGAACCGCAAGGGCCTCATCTGGAGTCATATCGCACTCAGCTCGCAATCAGCCCTTGAACATACACGAGACCTTCGTGCGTCAGCTTATAGAGCTTCCGCGCCTGCCTCGAGCTTCCCGCCTTCCGCAGCTGAATTACTCGAGCCGGCTTCTTTTCCTGGTTACCCTTCAATGCATCCGTGACATTTTTCAGTGCATGCCCAAGGTTTTTTAGCTCCCTGTTCAAGTCAAGTGCTTGAAATGAAGGACCCCCTTGAACTGCCTGAAACCAGTACCCTGCCACAAGCGCCCTATCAACGTCAGTCTTGGGGGCCGCCGCATTGAACAGTTCGGCAAAGTGCTCGAACTTGGGAGCCTCCGCAGAAATCTCTTCTTCACTCACTTCGACAGCCACGAATTCCCCGCCACTTGAATTCTTACTAGCCGTTGAATATCCGATCATTACGCCGTAGCGCTCAGCCGCCCAGCGCAAAACTCTCCCTTGAGCCTCCTCTTCAAGATTTCTCAGTGCATCGGTAACGGCGGACATGGCATCAATCTCGGGGTCACCCATTTGTTCCCTCTCCCGCTGCGAAGACCGCAACTTTTACTGCCATCGCACTCACATCCGGTGACGGCCTGACAGTCTAGCGATAAAAACCGATCAAGAGTCAGCCGATTACGATCATCAACCAACCGGCTCATCGAACGAGCCTTCTCGCGCACCGCAGATGCACTGCGCAGCCTTACAGGATCTACCCGTCAATTACTCAAAGCAAGGGGAACACATTTTCGAGCATTCATCACTCGTCATCCGAAGCGTCGCCCGCGCCGCCCTTCCGATGTACTTCCGGCGGCTTCTCGTCCGCCCGGGCGTGACGACCTCGGGCTAGCCAGGCAACGCGCGGGCATCCACTTCGCCGGGCCGGCATCGTGGGCAGCAACGCAGATCGCCGACCGGGGCACGACCTCCTGTACACGCTCGACACCATCTGGGCAGCTCGGATTGTCCGGCCGAGCACTCCGGACGGGAAACGTCTGCATGTGGAGAGAGTCAACGGCTCAAAGCCGGATCGACGGGCTCGGTCCTGGTGCACTCCGATGAGGAGGGAGACCATGTCGTGAAGCACTGGGAACCTAGGCAACCGGGACCGATCCCGATTCCGACGTCAACCGCCACGCGGCGTACCTATGGCGTGCGCCGTTGGTGGCCATGCCACACCGTGCCAGTAGGAGCGGTAAAAAGCGGTCATTGCGGCTGCCGGTACGACGCTCAGATCCGGTAACTATCAGGCTGTTCCCGCAGGTCAGGCAACACATTGACGCCTGAGTGCCGGGTGATTCCCAAGCTCAGAGCGCGAGTTCGATTCTCGTCACCCGCTCCACTAGAAAGCCCCAGGCCAACGGCCCGGGGCTTCTTTGTATGCGGCACCTTGTCACCGTCCGGTCGACCCAGATGGGCTCCCCCCTGGATAATCGACGTATGGCATCACAGCCCAGCATGTCCGATCTCCGCCGCGCCAAGTTCGCCCGGCGCGCGCCGGCAGCACTCTCGGAGCTTGCCGGCCCTGAGCACGGCACAGTGAGCCTGCCGCTTCACCTGGCGTGGTCGGGCCTGACCACGTTCGACCTCGACCAGCCCCGGCTGCGGATGAGCTACTACCGCATCGTGTTGGCCGAAGGCCAGCACGACGATCTGGTCCGGTTCCTCAATCACGGCCTCCTCGTCAGTCTGTGGCCCACCCTGCGCACACTGATCAGCCGTGATGTCCGTGAAGTCTGGGAACACTCCTTCGACGAGCTGGCTCACAGCGCCCAGGCTGCTGCGTGAACCTCACCGACCTGCATCGTCGCCTGCTCGCGGACGTGCTCGCGGAAGGCGTCGCATACCCTCTGGCACTCACCGGCGGTTATGCGGTCCAGGCGCACGGCCTGGTCGACCGGCTCAGCCAAGACCTCGACGTCGCGACCGAGAACCCTGATCGCATGGAGGACATTGCTGCTGCCGTGCGCGCCGGCCTGGAACAACACGGGTGGCAAGTCAGCGCTCTGGAAGCAGACCCTCTCTCTCCGCGCGCCTGATCGTCACCGATCCCGTCAGCCACGAAGAGTGCGAGGTCGACATCCTCAAGGAAGCATTCTGGCGGCCACCCGTCCACACCCAACACGGGTTGGTGTTGTCCCTCGAAGATGTCGTCGGAACCAAGGTCCGCGCGCTGTCCGACCGCGGACTCGCCAGGGACCTCATCGACGTACAGGCAGCCGCGAGCCGCTGGAGCCACGTCGAACTCGAAGAGCTCGGACGGCGTCACGCACGTGACTCCTTCGACCTGAGCGAGCTTCAAGCGCGACTGGGTGGAGCCGACTGGATCGACGACACGGAGTTCGCCGCCTACGGGCTCGACGAACAAGCGATCACCGGGCTGCGCCAGTGGGCACAGGGATGGGCCACCGACATCGGCGAGCGACTCCAAGAGATGGAAACTCCGGACGAAGCTGATGGCCGCACGAAGAACGGGCGTGCTCAGCAAGATGTACGTCGGCTACGCAACCCTCAGAGGCCGTGCCCCACCCGTGCCCTTCAGAGCGGACAACAGTGGTCACGTACGGCGTCCAGGCACCACCACGGCCGTCGCATTACCCGGCCGAACGTGCAGGTCAATTCCTCGCTGGTTGCCAAAGCACCGCTGATTCCCAAGCTCAGAGCGCGAGTTCGATTCTCGCCACCCGCTCCACGAAGAAGGCTCAGGTCATCGACCGGGGCCTTTCTTGTTGTTCAGTTCGTTCTCTGTAACGCCCGTTAGCTTCACCGCACGCATCGGGCGCGTGCATCGGCGAGAAAATCGATTCTGTTCGCGGGGGAGGACTACACCGCGCCGTTCGGTGGCACGGTCCGGCCATGAGGATGATCAACGTGGTGGCGGCTACGGTTGCCGGCAGTTGTCTTGTGGTCGCGCCGGCGGCCGAGGCGTCGATGGTGCGGCACTGGGACAAGAGGGTGAAGTGCGAGCAGGAGGATCCGGAGGGGCGCGTCATCCCCACGCGTTACGGCAACGGCGAGCTCGGCTGGAACCACTTTTCCGGCAAACACAACATCAAGAAGTGCCGGGTGGTCGACGCGGCCTTGGCCGGAAAGGTGGACAGGAAGAGTGGAGGGAGGCTCGAGTACTACGGAGTCGCCCGAAACGGGACCAAGCTGGTAAGTATCGTGGTCATCGTCCAGTACGCCCGTCGTACGGCCGCCGGCGAGTACGACGCTGGTACGGGTAAGAAGGTCGGCGTCGTCACGGCTTACTGCAAGGGCATGACCAAGTGTCCGAATTGGATCAACGAGTGAGCAACCTCGCCATGGAGACAGTCGAGCAGCAGGCGTACCTCACGCGCTTCCTTCTCGACTACACAGCGGCGCCCCTCGTCGAGGGGATCTTCCTGCGCGGCGTGCTGCCCACGCACGATTCCATCCGGGTCGTGACCGGAGCCGCCGATGCGGTGGAGGGGCATGGGCTGGTCGCCTATGAAGTGCCGTTGACGGACGACGACGGGGAGCCAGTGACCGCACCGATGGTGCTCGGGTGGACACGCACGCTCGTTTCCCTCGCCCGCCCCCGCACGGACACCACCGTGATGGGCATGCCTCTGGTGACGGTGGACACCGCCGACCTCGAACCGGCGGACCCGACCCGCGCGGATCAAGCGCTACGGGTGCTGCGCGCATTGGCCTGGCCGTACGTGGAGATCCCGCCCAGCCCCGCGCTCTGCGGGTTCCTCTTCACCGGGCGGGACAGCATGCGGCTCTACCTCGCCTCCGAGAAGGCGTACGGCATGATCGCGGCCGACATCCGGCTCGATGGCACACCGACCGCCCTGCTGGCCGCCCTGCCCTCACTCCTCGACGAAGAAGAACGCTGGGCGGCAGGCCTGTCCGACCCTCATTGCGTCCACAGGGTCGATCTGACCACCTGGTGAAGGCCGACAGTCACGCACCCTGACACTACGGACATCCGCCAGCCGGCCATGGAATCACCGCCCAGAGCTCGCTGCCGCCGCAAGGTCTGCGGTTTCGGTCGGCACGGGAGATCCTGGCCCACCTCAGGGCAGGAACCACGAGATTCCCCACGCATACCCCAGCATGCTTGGCGTATGTCCTCAACGACTCGCATCACCGTTACGCTCCCGAGCGATCAGGTGGCGGAGCTCCGCAAGCTCACGGACAACGTCTCCGGGTACGTGGCGGAAGCGGTAGCCCGCCAGATCCGGCACCAGCTCCTGGGCGACGACCTTCGCCGCCACGAGGAAGAACACGGCCCTTTCAGCGATGAGGAGCTCGCCGAGGCGCGCGGGAAGATCTTTGGCTCCGCCGGCTCCTCCCCGGGCGCGGATGCCGCGTGAGCGAGCGCATCGAGACCGTCGTCCTGGACTCGAAAGGGCTCTCCGCCTGGATCGCACAGGACCGCAAGCTCCTCGCGATGCTGCAGGTCTTCCACGACATGGGAGCCGACCTGGTGATCGGGGCGAACACCATCGCGGAGGCGACCCACTCCCGTACCGACATCCCTCGCCTGGACTGGGCCCTGTCCCGCATCAAGGTGGAGCCGGTCACCGAGCAGGCGGCGAAAGCGGCGGCTGAGCTCCTCAAGAGCGCTGGACTGCACGAACACACGTACGCCATCGACGCCACGGTCGCCGAGGTCGCGCTCCGCCGGCCGAAACCCGTCGCCCTGCTGACCTCCGACAGCGACGACATGGCCAAGTTCTGCGCCACGACCTCCTGGTGACGTCCGACAGCGACGGCATGAGGGCCGGACAGGGCAGGCTCAGGAGGCCCACGATCCTCCTGCGGGGCCGATCGGACGGGCCGGGAACAGCCGGCCCGGTCTGCACGGTTGCACCAGGGGGACCGGGGACGCATGGGCGGACACACGGCGGACAGAACGTCGTCGGGCCACGATGTCGGCCGGTTCGCCAGGACCGGACGGGCCCAGCCGGTTCGCCACCGGCCAGGACCGCATCGCGGTGCACCCGCCGTGCACTCGGACCAGACCACGACGTAATTCCGCAGGAGGACTGTTCTTTCATGACTGACCGGCCGTTGACCCTCATGGCAGTGCATGCCCACCCCGACGACGAGGCCACCGGAACGGGAGGGGTTCTCGCGCGGTACGCGGCGGAGGGGATCCGGACCGTGCTGGTGACGTGTACCGACGGTGGTTGCGGTGACGGACCGGGAGGCGTCAAACCGGGCGAACCCGGGCATGATCCTGCGGCCGTCGCCGCGATGCGCCGCCGTGAGCTGGAGGCGAGCCGTGAAGTCCTGAAGATCAGCGACCTGGAGACGCTGGACTACGCGGACTCCGGGATGGTCGGCTGGCCGAGCAACGACGCCCCCGGCTCCTTCTGGCAGACCCCCGTCGAGGAGGGCGCCGCCCGACTGGCAGAGCTCATGCGGCACTACCGGCCCGATGTGGTGGTCACCTACGACGAGAACGGTTTCTACGGCCACCCCGACCACATCCAGGCCCACCGCATCACGATGGCCGCGCTGGAGATGACCGCCCTGACACCGAAGGTGTACTGGACGACCATGCCGCGCTCGATGATGCAGCGCTTCGGTGAGACCATGCGCGAGTTCCAGGAGGACATGCCGGAGCCGGACCCCGCCGAGGCCGCCGCGATGGCCGAGATCGGGCTCCCCGACGACGAGATCACCACGTGGGTGGACACCACGGCGTTCAGCGGTCAGAAGTTCGATTCGCTGGCCGCACACGCCAGCCAGGGCGAGAACATCTTCTTCCTCAAGATGGGCAAGGAGCGGTTCGCCGAGTTCATGGGCGTGGAGACGTTCGTACGCGTCAAGGACGGCGTCAAGGACACCACGGGCGCGGCTGGGCGCGAGAACGATCTCTTCGCCGGACTGCGTTGATTCTCCCGGCAGGCCTCGCACTGCCTCGCACTGCCTCGCACTGCCTCGCACTGCGGCTTCGCACGGTCGGCCCGGCCCGCGCCCGGAGCGTCCGGAGCCGCCGCAGCTGCCTTGTCTCTCCGCCCCGGCGGTATCGCCGGGGCGGCCGGGCCGGAGCCGTGGTCGGCACGGGCACGTCCCCGCAGAGGGAGTTGTGGTGCCCGACGCCATTCCGCGGGTCCGATGTCGCTGAGACAGAAACCGGACATGTCCAGGATCATTTGAATATCGACCCGGCCTTAGTGTCATCGGTGAAAGCAGGAAGCACCGCAACCGAATCGCCGCTGGAGATCATGATGCGTTCGCGCCTCGCCGCACGTTCCACTCGTCTCTTCCTCGCCGCCGCAGCCGTGACAGCTCTCGCCGCCACCTCCACCTCCTGCAGCGCTGACGACACCGAGGACGCCGGCAGCTCCTCGGCTTCCTCCGCCGCAAGTTCCAGCCCCGCGTCCGGCGCCGCCGTCTCCGCCGGTGCGTCCGGCCCAAGCGACTCCGGCTCCGGAGCGTCCGGTTCCGGCGACTCCGGCTCCAGTTCCGGCTCCGGCTCCGGCTCCGGCGGATCCGATGACGCGACCGCGGCCTCCGGCGGCGGCAACGGCAACGGCGACAAGAGCGGCTACGGACAGTCCTGCGGCACCAATGACCTGGACTTCACGGTCACCGCGAAGTCGCAGGCCGGCGGCTACTACCTCGTCACCGCCAAGGCCAAGTCCGGCATCACCTGCTACCTGGACGTCAACACGCCCAGCGTGTCGTTCGGCTCCGGGGCCGACGGAGTGGCCTCCCCGGTCGGACAGGGCGGCGAGGACCCCATCAAGCTCACCGGATCCGCTGTCGCGTACACCGGTATCAGCCCCAAGACCACCGACGGCGACGGTGGCAAGGAGTTCGAGAACGTCATCATCGCCACCACCGACGACGACCCCGACCCGGCCGAACTCAAGCTCCCCGACACCGCCACGGTCGAGAAGCCCATCGTCACCAACTGGTCCACCGACCCCTCCGAGACCGTCCCCGTCATCGTCTGACGAACCGCACCGGCCGGCATCGACCGGGAATCCGCCTGGTCCTGTCGGCCGCCGTGAGACGAGATGCGCCGCCGTACGTACTCGGCCACGTCCCCCTCCTCCAGGTGGAGTACCGCCGCGCCCGCGTCGCAACGGGAGATCGCCCCACGGCGCCCCCGCCCGCGCCCGCACCCGCACCCCCGCCCGCGCCCGCCGACGTACGGAGTCCCGGAAGTGCTCTTCGATGTGACCCGCGGGGAACTCGTCGCCCTCTTCGGCGCGGAACGGATCGCGACCCTGGCCACCAGCGCCTTCCCGCCCGCGGTGGCGGACACCGAGGGCGCCCGGTTCCTGCGGTCCGTCGGCGTTCCGACCGGGACGCTTCTGCTGCGGAAGCCCGACGAGGAGTCCGGCCGACTGCCGCTGGTCCAGGAGGTCTTGGACGTCCTGGACCTCGATGGCTTCCAGGGCTTCGAGGACCTCGGGGACGCCTCGCCGGACGCGGGCGGGTGGCCCGTCTTCGGCTGGCTGCTCAACGCCCACCTCGCCCTGGCCCCCGGTACCGGCAAGGTCTACGCCTTCGATGCCGACGAGGAGACCGTACGGGAGCTCCACACGGACGTCTCCTCCCTAGTCCAGGTGACCCTCCGCTTTCAGCGTCTGCTCGAAGAGTTCGCCTTCGACGGCGACGAGGAAGCGGAGTTCGAGCGCCTGGAGGGCGAGGTCGAACGCATTCGTCAGGAGACGAACGGCATCGACGCGCTCCCGTTCCGGGACGACGAGACCGTCTGGTCCGTGGTCGGCGAGGAGATCGCCGCGGGCGGGCGCTTCACGGGGGACAGCCCGGCCGGGCGCTCCCTCTACGGGTGATCGCCGGCCGACGGCGCCCACGTGCCACGTTCTCCGGGGTTCCGTGCCCGCACACCGGGCGACGAACCGGATCACCCCGTACGGGCCGGGTCACCCCGCCTGCGCCGCTCCCCGCCAGACCGTCACGTCCGCCTGGAGGAAGCCGGCCTCCGGCAACGCGGTCGACTTCAGCCAGATCACCAGCAGCGCGATGTCGCCCTCGGCGCTCTTGATGCAGATCTCGCTCCCGTTGGCCGTGGCCACGAGCGGGATGCTGTGGTTCTTGTCGCCCCGCAGGTAGGCACGGCAGTCGGCGAGGGTGGTGGCCGTCTCCGCGGGCATCAGCTCCAACACGCTGGTGCGGCCCACCAGTTCGCAACCGAGCGTCTTGCATCCGAAGCGGAGGTCCCCCGTGCGGCCTTCCGCGTCCACGCTCGGGTCGTCGAGGTTCACCGAGTTCTTCGTATCCAGTCTGACCAGCGGGTACGGCTGCGGTCTCGGATCCCGGGGCGAGGCGGAGGCGGGCCCCGGTGCGCCTCCTTCGGTGCCCGTGCCGGAGGAGTCGACGGAGGACAGCGAGGACCCCGTCGCGGAAGCCGACGGCCGTGCGCCCGGTCTCGTGGCGGACCCCGAAGGGGCGGTGAGGACCTGGTGAGCGGCCTGGCGTACCGCGTCCATGACCGGTTCCGCCAGCGTTGCCGCCAGCAGCGTGCCCACCACCAGGCTCGCGGCGGCCGTCAGCAGGACGCGCCGCCTGCGCGCCTTGCGCTCCGGCGTCGTCAACGGCGACGGCGGGTCCGGGGGGCCCGGGAAGCCGAACGGCGGACCCGGCTGCTGCTGCGACCACGGCTCGGGCTGGGGCTGATGGGACCGCTGGGGCTGGGTCTGGGGCTGCAGGCGCGTCTGTGCCGGGGTGGGGTCGGGCAACGGTGGGGGGAGCACGGCGTCGTGAGCGCTGAACTCCCGCCACACGGCCGGGGCGCCCTCTTCGGCGTCACCCCCCAGCCGCTGTCGGCACCACTCCACGACCTCCGTCGGAGTGGCCCGCTCGGCCGGGTCGAGGGACAGGCACCGGGCGAAGAGCGGACGCAGGGGCTCGGGGAGCAGGGAGAGGTCGGGTCCGGAGTGCACGATCCGGTACAGCACGTTGATGCCCTGGCCCTCGCCGTAGAGCGGCCTGCCCAGGGCCGCGAAGGCCGCTGTCTGGGCGAGCGCGAAGACATCGGTCGCCGAGGTGATCTCTTCCCCGGATGCCTGCTCCGGGGCCATGTACGCGGGCGTTCCGACCGCGTGCCCCGTGGTCGTGTACGAGGTCCCGTCGGTCGCCTTCGCGATGCCGAAATCGATCACCCGCGGCCCGTCGGCGGCCAGCAGCACGTTCGACGGCTTCAGGTCCCGGTGGACGATGCCCTCGGCGTGGATGGCCTGCAAGGCCTCGGCCATCCCCGCCATCAGCCAGAGCAGGGCCGGAGTCGACAGCGGACCACGCAGGGCCACGGCCGCCGACAAGGACGGCCCGGGCACGTACAGCGTGGCCAGCCAAGGGGGTTCACCCTGGGCGTCGGCGTCGATCAGCTCGGCGGTGTACGCCCCCCGAACCCGCTGGGCCGCCCTGATCTCCCTGCCGAACCGCCGCTGGAAACCCGGGTCGTCCGCCAGCTCCGGCCGTACGACCTTGATCGCGACCGGCCGGCCGCCCGGGGTGTACGAGAGGTAAACCCTGCCCATACCCCCGGCGCCCAGCCGGGCGACGAGCCGGTAGCCACCGACCACCGGCGGATCCGCCGCCTGAAGTGGCTCGAAGACATCCCTGACCTCACCCATCGGCCCGCTCCCCCACTCCGCCGCGTCGGCCAACGCGAGCAGCCTACGTGGCAGAGCCACAGACGTGTTCCGTAGGGGCGGACGCCCTGCGGGGCGGCGAAATCCCGTAGCGGCCCGCGCCCTTGGGCCCGCACGGGCCCGGCGCGCCACCCACGCACAGGGCGACCATACGCAGAGCGCCCGGCCGGGAGAATCCCGGCCGGGCGCTCCGACCGCCGTCAGGCCGGATCAGGCACATCAGACCGGGCCGGATCCGATCGGGCCGGATCGGTTCAGGTCAGGCCAGGTCAGATCGTCGGGGTGTCGTCGACGATCTCCTTGTGCGGCTCGACGATGAACTTCCAGCCGTCGCTGGGCTCCAGGAACCGGACGCGGGTGGGATAGATGTCCAGGGCGCGACGGTCGCGGTTCTGACCGTTCGAACCCTTCCGGGCCCGGGCCGGCTCCTCGTACAGATCGACCTTGACGTCCGGCACCGCGACGACTTCCTCGCTCCAGCGCTGGACGACCCCCGCGCCGAAGGCTTCCCGCGCGGAGGCGTAGAGCGAGTCCAGGGACTCCTTGCTTCCGTTGGGCACGAAGAGCGCGAGGTTCAGCAGGACGCCGGCTCCCTGCAGGACCTCGATCGCCTCACCCGACTCGTCGGCGATCCAGACACCGCCCTCGTCGGCGTTGTCCGGGAGGACGTGGACCTCCTCACCGAAGACCGTCTTCGCGACGAAGGACCCGCCCTCGAAGTCCTTGCCCGGCGCCGTCAGAAAAGCCGGGGCGTAGCAGTCGAGAGAGAGGCCTTCCACGCCTGCCGGAACAAAAATGTTGTCCTGGGGCCCCAAGCCTGAAATCTCGTCGGCCGTAAGACGTCGAGCCGTAACCTTCTCGGTGTTCACGCCATTCCCCTTTTGCTCGCGGCGTTCTGTGAATTCACTAATACTCTACCACGAAAATGATCAACTCCACGCAGCCACCTGCGACTTCAACCTGCCGGTGACATGCAACACCGACCGTCCGCCGAATCATCGCAAACTCCATTACTTGTGGCCCATGGCGTCGGTATTCTCGTGCCGCCGTCCGGGACGACCCCCTTTTTCAGAATTGCAGCAGTTGCGTGCAATTAATTCCCGGGAACTCGTCAGCCGAGCAGTAATTCGGGCACCGCAGCAGTGGACAGTGACTGGATTGCCGGTACGGGCACAGCGCCGACTCGGGCAATGCCCGGCCTTGTCGCCGGGTCCGTCGGTCGGGGACCTGTGGGCGCCACTGAACGCGCCACCGGCCTCGCCCCGCTCACCTCAGCCCACCCCGGAACGCAGTGTGAGGCCGGACGGCGTCCTTCGACGTCGCCGGCCTCACCAAGACATGTGCCGATCGGGGTGCCCCGGTGGCGGAGCCGGGGGGGGCTGGGGCTGGGCGGGCCGCTCCGTGGTCGGCGGCCAGGATTCCTACGCGGGAGCCTCGTTCACCGTACGGGGAAACCGAAGGAGTACCCCTGCTCCTTGAGCCAGGGCAGCACCTCGCGGAGGGCGTCCACGGTCTCGGCGCGGTCACCGCCCGCGTCGTGGAAGAGGATGGTCGGGCCGTTGGCTATCTCGCTCTTGACGGTCGCGACGATGGCCTCCACCCCGGGGTGCTCGAAGTCCTTGGTGTCGACGTTCCAGCCCAGCGGGCGCATCCCCCGGGACGCGGCCAGTTGACGGCTGTAGGGGGTGAAGGCGCCGCCCGGAGCCCGGTAGTACATCGGCCGGACACCCCCGGACGCCTCGGTGATCATGCGTTCGGCGTCCAGGATCTCCTTCGACTGGTAGGCCTCGGACTTCTTGTCCATGGCGGTGTCGTGGGAGATCGTGTGGTCGCAGAGCCGGTGACCGTCCGCCACGACCGCCTTGACCAGGTCCGGGTACGCCTTGGCCTGCGTACCCACCATGCAGAACGTCGCCTTCACGCCGTTCTCCTTGAGCAGTTCCAGCACCTTCGGCGTCCAGGTCGGGTCCGGCCCGTCGTCGATGGTGATGTTGACGCCCTTGGGGCCCTGGTCGGAGGCGTGGACGATGCCCACCGCCACGGGGCGGACGGCGGGTGCCGAGGCGTGAGCCTGCGGCTGACGCCGGACGGAGGTGTCGGCCTGCGCCGTCCACATGGAGGCGGCAACGGCCGCCCCCGTCACTCCGACCGCCGCCGCGAAAACCTTGCCGTGCCATCCCTTTCCCTTGTGCCGCCCCATGTCCGCCCGCCCCTTCGCCGTGCCCGCCGGTGCCGTGCCCGCCGGTGTCCTGTCCGCTGCCGTGGACCCATCTACACATGCGAACAGCTGGACGAGGAAGCTCGGTTACGGATCACGGACAAAGCTGCAGGGGGGCGGCGACAAACGCAGGGCTTCCGCGACAGGCGCGGAGCGCATCGGCCCCACGGGCTGCGGGGGCGGTACGGTCGACCCGCACGACTACGCACACGGCTACGCGCACGGAAGTCGGGGAGCCACCGCCTTCGCGTACGCCTTCACGAAGGCCCGCAGCCCGTCGACGTCGGCCTTGTGCCCGGGGCGGTAGGTGTTCTCCACCAGGGCCGAGTAACTTGGGCGACGGTGTCCGGGGCCGTGTACGCACCGCCTGATTGCTGAGAATCGCTCTGTTCACAGTCGCCGCGCTGGAATCCAGAATCGCGTACCGGCCTGCGGCGTATTTCTCGCCCGCCTCCTTCGACGCATCCTCGGCGGAATCCTTGGCCACCGATTCGAGGATGCTGCTGGTGAGGTCCTCGCCGCGTCGGAGCGGGCCCCGCTCATGATGCCCGCGATGGCGGCCCCGGGCGCCGACGCCCCGTCCGGCGCCCGGGCAACGCGCGGACGGTCGTCGGCTGACAGCCGACGACCGTCCGACAGGGTGCGGGTTCGGCCCCCGGGAAGCACGCGACGCCGAGGTGGCCCCCCGGAGGGACGCCTCACCCCAGGGCGTCAGCTCCAGGGCGTCAGCTCCAGGGCCTCACCCGCGCCCGAACACCGCCCCCCGCGACCCCAGCCGCAGGAACACCGTCTCGCCCGTGGCGTCGGCGAGGCCGTCGTTGTCGGTGACGGCGTACACCTGGCCGTCGGCTCCCACGGTGAGCCCTTCGAGCTTCTCCTGGGTCCAGCCGCCGGTGGCCCGGAGCTCGGGCAGCACATCCTTGGCCAGGGTCTTCGGGAGCACCTGCAACGTGCCCTCGGCAGCGGCGGACTTGGGCAGGTCCACCGTGTAGATCCGCTTGATCGTGGCGGCGGGACCGTTGAGCTTGTCGCGCTCGATGAGGGCCAGTTTGTCGCCGACCGCCGTGATCTCGGAGAGCCCGATCCAGTCGCCCGGGGTGGTCGTGGTGCCGAGCTGGTAGCCGTACCAGCTCCAGGTGCCGGCCTGGACGTCGTACCGGCCGAGGCGGACGACGCCGGTGGGGTCGCCCTTGACCTCGCGTTGCAGGGTGGCCCAGACGATCTCGTGGCCCTGGCGGTCGGTGGTGGCGGTGACGCCTTCGAAGCCCTGCTTCGTCAGCCCGGCGGCGACGTCCGCGGGGAGCGGGACGACCTGGCGGGTGGTGCCGTCGCGGTCGAGGCGGACCAGCTGGTTGCCCGCGCCCGTCGCGCCCTCCACCGCGAGCCAGAATCCGCCCTGCGGGCGGGCGTGGATGCCCTCGGCGTCGTAGCCGACCGGGTTGCCCGCAGCGTCCTTGACCTGGAGGGCGCGGGTGATGACCGCGGGGCGGCGGGCCGTGTCGACGGTCAGGATCCGGGTCAGGGAGTACGCCGCGTCGGTCACGGTGTACAGCTCGTGCGGCTTGCCGGGGGCGGCGGAGAGGGCGCCGAGGGCACCCCAGCCGATCGGGGCGCCGGTGGAGTCCGAGGCGGAGAGGATGCTCGGGAACGCGGGGGTGCCGTTGCCGAGCCGGAAGAGGCTGACGGACGCCCGTACGTTGACCGAGGCGTCGTCCTCCTCGCTGGAGACCGCGAGCAGGTCCCGCGAGGGGATCGGCAGCAGTCCTTCGGGGCCGTTGGTGGTGGGCAGGATCTGCCGGAAGACGGGGGCGGTCGGGCGGGTCAGGTCGTAGACGGCGACGAAGTTGCTCCGCTCGGAGCCGACGAAGGCGTAGCGCACTCCGTGGAAGGTGGCGACCACCACGCCCTCGGGCTCGGTGCCCTTCTTCGCCGAGCGGTCCTCGTCGTGGAGGCCGTGGCGGACGGCGAGCCGTTCGAAGGTGTTGCCCGCGTCCCAGGCGACCGTGCCGGTACGGCTGTCGAAGACGGACCAGCCGCGGGTGCCGCCCTTCCAGTCACCTTCGTTGGCGGTCGCGAGGTAGCGGTCGTCGACCCAGCTGATCGCGTCGGGCTCGCGCGGCACGTCGGTGATCGAGCCGGTCTGGTCGATCACGCCGTCCTTGGCGGTGTCGATCCCGCGCACGGTGTCCGTACCGGCGCTGAACGCCTTGGTGATCCGGCCGGTCGGCAGGTCGACCAGCACGACGCCGTTGTTCTCCTGGAGGGTGACGGCGAGCTGGTCGCGGCTGTTGACGGAGACGTACTCCGGCTCCGGGTCGGTGGGCTCGGTGAGGCCGGCGGCGGCCAGTACGGGCAGGGCGGTGCCGTCGGGGCTGGTGAGCGGTACCGGCCGGGTGCGCCACCGCTGCGGCGAGGCCCCCTTCAGGTCGACGATCTGCACGAAGCCTGCCGGGGCCTGCGGCAGGTCGCCCTCCTCGCCCCCGGCCGGGGTCGCCTCCTCGTCGCGCTCGTTCTCGATGGCGACGGCGGCGTACCGCTGGTCGTGGGTGATCGCGATGGAGTCCGGCTGGCCGCCCAGGTCGAAGCTGCGGACCCGGTGGCGGTCGCGCAGCGAGATCACGTCGAGGCGGCCGGAGGGGTGGGCGTGGTCCGGGCTGGTGTTGACCACCACGAGGACGTGGCCGCCGACCACGGCGACGGAGGTCGGCTCGTCCTCGGCGTCGCCGAGCTCGGCCAGCGACAGCGTGCCGAGTCCGCGCGGCTTGGCGGGGTCGCTGATGTCGAGGAAGCCGATACGGCGGGCCAGGGCGTCGGTGTAGACGAGGGTCCGGCCGTCCTCGCTGGTCGCCGAGATCTCGGCGACGGTGGCCGTGGCCGGGTCCTCGCCCGCGGGCCGGTTCTGGAAGACCGGGTAGGTCGCGGTGCGCTGGAAGGCGACCGGCCCCCGCGCCTGCTGGTGCGCGCTCGCCGCGCCGGTACCGGCCAGCAGGCCACCGGTCACGACCAGGGCTCCGAGTGCTGCGTACGTCCTCTTCGGGGGCATCTGTCCTCCGTTGCGCGCGACGGTGCGCGGCGATCCACGACTGAGACGGCCGCGATGGTCCCAGCTCCGGGCGAGCGGGAGGCGGCGGATGCGTGAACTCCGGTGAAATCGCGCCCGCGCGGTGGACCCGACCCGCACGTCCGGGGCCGCCGGACGGACGGGCCGGGGCGCGCCCGCGCCCGCTCGTCCCGAAGCCGCGCGCGGAGGTGGTCCGGCCCGGCCGACTCCTCGTCGCGGAGCGGGAGTCGAGACCGGGCCGGACCGTACGGGTCACCGCGTACGGGGTCACCGCGTACGGGTCAGCGTGTACGGGTCAGCGTGTACGGGTCAGCGTGTACGGGTCACCACGCCGACGGCGCCGGGGGTGCGACGACGGGCGGGCGGTCGTCGCAGGTGAGGGTGTTGGGCAGTTGCCAGGCGCCGAACCAGGGGCCGGTGGTGCCGCCGCCGTCGTTGCCGCCGAGGTCGGTCAGGCTGAACTCCGAACCGGTGGCGGGAAAGTTGAACGAACCGCAGTTGTTGATGCCGACCGCGCCGACGTTGCGGGCGTCGACGTTCTCGAAGGATGCCGACCCGGCGGCGCGGGCGCTGATCACCGAGGTGCCGGTGCCGTCCACCCGTACGTCCTTGAAGTGCACTCCGGTGATCCGGTAGGTGTCCTTCACCGGCCAGTCGGCGACCAGCATGAGCGCGTTGTAGGTGGAGTCGAGGTAGCTGTCGCCGGTGACCCGGATGTCCGCGTCGATGTCCCGCTCCAGCGCGTAGAACCAGAGGGCGCCGAGCCCGATGTTCCAGTTCAGCTCGTACGTACCGGCACGGACCGTGGTGTTGCCGGTGAAGTGGAGGTATCCGGCGAAGGGTTCGGCGCCGAAGCGGGAGCCGACGTGCAGGGCGCTGCCCTCGCGGACCGGGTCGGCGACAAGGTTGTGGGAGACGGTGGTGTCCGAACCACCGTAGATCGCGATGCCGTTGGCGAGGACCGGCGACTGCACGGTGTTGTGGTCGATGGTGTTGCGCGCGTCGGCGCTCTTCTCCGACCACAGGGCGAGGGCGTCGTCGCCGGAGTTGCGCACGAAGTTGTTCCGTACGACCGAATCGGTCACGCCGGTATGGAAGTTGATGCCGTCGGCGATCTGGTCGGTGATGGTGTTGCCGATGATCCGCAGGTTCGACATCGGACCGTCGAACCACATGCCGACCTTGGTGTGGTGGACGTAGAGCCCTTCGATCACGGAGTCGCTGAGCGACCCTCCGACGCCGTTGACCTGGTCGGTGTCGATGCGTTCACGGACGTCGCCCTCGATGGCGAAGCCCGAGAGGCGTACGCGGTGGCTGCCGCCGGACGCCGCGTCCTTGCCGTAGAAGCCGACACCGGTGTGGACGGAGCCGTCGTCGGCCGGGGTGTCCAGCGCGACCTGGCTCCCCTTGATGATCGTGTACCAGCTTCCGGCACCCTCGATCGTGACGTCGTCCACGACGATGTGGCGGTTGACCTGGTACGTGCCCGGCGGGAGGTACACGGGGAGGTGCGCACGCCGGGCGAAGACGATGGCCCGGTCGATCGCACCGGCCGAGTCCTTCCGGCCGGTCGGGTCCGCGCCGAAGGCGAGGACGTTCGCCGCGAGGACCGGCACGCGCGGCGGCGCCACCAGCTGCGAGTCGAGGACGTCGACGGTCGTGGTCACCGCCCCGGCCCGCGCGGGCACGGAGAGCCGGACGGTGTCGCCCGCCCGGTAGGTACGGCCCAGGGTCAGGCGCTGTTCGTCGTAGAAGTGGCTGGGCCGGAACGGCTTGTCGATCACCGGGGCGGGGCTGGTGGCGGCGGGCACGCAGCCGCACTCCGTGATCCACCAGTCGTCGTGCAGCAGACCGGCACCGGGGTCGTTGGAGAACGGGTACTGGTTGTACAGCCAGGAGTACCGGGACGTCAGCGTGAGGGTCTTCCTGGTCGCGGGCGTACGCCCGTGCCCGGCTGCCCCGGTCGCGGTCACGTCGAGCGGGGCGGTGATGCCGCCGCCGTCCGGCGCGTCCGGGATGCTGTACCGCACGGTGATCGCGTTGGCGGCGGCCGGCAGCGTGAACTCGACGTACTGGCCCGGCTCCAGGGTCACCGCCCGACGCCCGGAGGCCTCCGCCGGGAGGGTGTACGCACGCCGGTCGGGGCCGATGACCGTGCCGTCGGTGACGGCGTTCTCCGCCTCCTGCTCGGCCGTCCCGAGGTCCGCGCCGGTCCCCGCCACCAGCGCCGGATCCAGTCCGGCACGGGTCACCACGGGGGCCGCCGCCCTGCCCGTACCGGACGGGGCCGTGGCGGACGGGGCCGTGGCGGTGCGGGTGCCGGGGGCGTCCGCCTGGGCCGTACCGCCGCCGAGACCGAGGCAGATCCCCGCGGCGGCGACGACGGCCGCCACGGTTCTCCGTCCCGCCCTTCGTCTGCTGCTCCGTGCCATCCGTGCCATCGCCAGCTCGATTCTCGTGTCGGGCGCGAACCGCCCGGGACGTTCGAGGCGGATCGGGCGTCGTGAGGTGAGCCGACAGTAGGGACCCCGCACGGGCCGCCACAAGGCTCGTGCGTGAGGTTTTCCTGTCACTTCTCACTCAACAGGCAGTGCGCCATTGGTTTTTTGCAGCATGTTGGTGGTTCGTTGCAGATGTGAGAGGGCGCGGCGCCCGGGGCGGGAGCGGACGCGGGGCGGGGCGAGGCAGGCACGGGCTGGGGCGGGCGGACCGGAGCGGGCGGGCCGGTGCGGGCGCGGAGGCCGGCGTGAGCTGGGGCGGGCGGACCGGAGGGGGCGCGGAGGCTGGCGTGAGCTGGGGCGGGCGCCCGGCGCGGGAAAACACCCCGCGCACCTGTTGACGACGAGTTAACTTAGGCTAACCTTCCTTCGTGGCGAAAACCCCCAGGCTCATGCCGAAGCATCCCGTTCTGTTCCGCGGCGAAGTGGTCCGCAGCGCGCGCTTCTCCCCGTCGATGCAGCGGGTGACGATCACCGGTGCCGACCTCGGCGACTTCCCCTGGCGGGGGTACGACCACTGGTTCCGGCTCTTCCTGCGCCGACCGCACCAGGAAGAGTTCGTCATGCCGGAGCTCGCGGGTGCGCAGCGCTGGTGGGACCCGTACTACGCCCTCCCCGAGGACGTACGGCCGCACTGCGCCAACTACACCGTGGCCGACTTCCGCCCCGAGGCGGCCGAGATGGACATCGACTTCGTGGTGCACTTCGGCCCCGGGGGCGAGCCCGAGGGCGGCGCGGCGATCTGGGCGTGCGCGGCCCGCCCCGGCGACCCGGTCGCCCTGCTGGACCAGGGAGGCATCTTCGACCGCCCCGACGATGCCACCGAGGTGCTGGTGGTGGCGGACGAGAGCGGCCTGCCGTCGACGGCCGGCATCCTCCGTTCCCTCCCGCGCGACACCGTGGGACGGGTCATCCAGGAGATCCCGCTCGCCGAGGACCGCCGCCCGCTCGACGCACCGGCCGGCGTCTCCGTGACCTGGGTCGTCCGCGACGACGCGACCGCGGTGCCCGGCACCGCCGCCCTGGAGGAGCTCCGCCGCCACGCCACCGTGGACGCGGCCGGGTACGCCTTCGTCGTCGGCGAGTCCACCCTCGCCACCGAGGGCCGCCGCCACCTCGTCCGCGCGGGCCTGCCGAAGGACCGGATCACCTTCTCCGGCTTCTGGAAGAGCGAGAGGGCGGAGCGGGTCGTACGCGCCGCCGCCTGAGGGCGTGGCGCGGGACGAGGCACGACGGCGACGACGGCAGACGGCAGACGGCAGACGGCAGACGACGAACGACGGGCAGGGGCGCGGGCGGCACGGATCACCGTGCCG
>NZ_JBHWYX010000009.1:138971-184997 GCF_042728795.1 Streptomyces sp. NPDC060184 | reverse complement strand
CCGTACGCCTGCTGCGGCTGCCCGTACGCCTGCTGCTGCTCCGGCTCAGACGCAGCCTTCGCGTAGGCGTGTTGAGGAGTCGCGTGGGGCGGGTGGGAAAGCGGCTGGGGGTGGGGGGTGGGGGGGTGGTGGGGGGGGGGTGGGGGGTTTGGTGGGGGGGTTTTTTTTTTTTTTCTAGCCCCGGGGGGCCGGGCGTGGCGGCCCCCCCCCCCACCGCCGTCGTCGGGGCGTACGTGCGGAAACGATTAGCCGTGCTGGTAGGCGACGAGCGAGATGCCCACGTAGTGGGCGGCGAACGCGGCGAGGGTCAGTGAGTGGAAGACCTCGTGGAAGCCGAAGAACCGCGGTGAGGGGTTGGGCCGCTTGAGGCCGTAGATCACGCCGCCCGCGCTGTAGAGGATCCCGCCGACGACGACGAGGACCAGGACGGCGACGCCGCCGGCCCGCATGAAGTCCGGCAGGAAGAAGACGGCCGCCCAGCCCATCGCGATGTAGCAGGGCGTGTAGAGCCAGCGGGGCGCGCCGACCCAGAACACCCGGAAGGCTATCCCCGCCAGCGCCGCCGCCCAGACCGCCCAGAGCAGTGGGCGTCCGGTGGAGTCGGGCAGCAGGAGCAGGGTGAGCGGGGTGTACGTGCCCGCGATGATCAGGAAGATGTTCGCGTGGTCCAGCCGCCGGAGCACCGCCTCGCCGCGAGGTCCCCAGGTGCCGCGGTGGTAGACCGCGCTCACGCCGAAGAGCAGGCAGGCGCTGAGGACGTACACCGCGCAGGCGATCCGTCCCTTGGCGCTGTCCGTGAGCGTGATGAGCGCCAGCCCCGCGACCAGCACCGCGGGGAACATTCCGGCGTGCAGCCAGCCGCGCATCCGCGGCTTGACCGGACTTGCGTCCAGGACGGCGGTTTCGGGTGCGGACGCACCGGCAGCAGTCATGTCCGCATGCTACCTACGCCTCCGTAAGTACCGCCTATGGGTGGTGGTGTTCAGGCTCCCGGGCGGTGGTGGCCGTGTTCCGGAGCGTCCAGGGGCCGCCGGATTCGCCCGGCATTTTCCGGCGTCTTCCGGCGATTCCCGGAGCTTTCGGGTCTACGGGGAGTCCCTTCCGTGGGTGTCGAAGCGGACACGGCGAGTGGTGATGCTCACATGTGAGGCCCCCTGGACAGATGGGCGGATGCGGCGGATGATCAAATGAGTGCGGTCGGCACCGGATGAGCGCCAGGGATGACGCAGTCGAAGCGTCCGGGTCGAAGCCCCCACGGGGCATCAACGAAATCCACCCTCGACAAGGAGCGATCGTGGCGCGCGACATCGCAGCTCCCTCCCCTCTTCCCACCCGGCACCAGGAACTCGTCACCTGGGTCGACGAGATCGCGACCCTCACCCGGCCGGACCGTGTGGTCTGGTGCGACGGCTCCGAAGCCGAGTACGAGCGCCTGTGCGAGGAACTCGTCGCCAAGGGCACCTTCACGAAGCTGGACGCGACGCTGCGCCCGAACTCCTACTACGCCGCCTCCGATCCGAGCGACGTCGCCCGCGTCGAGGACCGCACCTTCATCTGCTCCGCGAAGGAAGCGGACGCGGGCCCGACCAACCACTGGAAGGACCCCGCCGAGATGCGGGAGATCTTCTCCGGTGAACAGGGCGTCTTCCGGGGCTCGATGCGGGGCCGCACCCTCTACGTCGTGCCCTTCTGCATGGGCCCGGTCGGCTCCCCGCTCTCCGCGATCGGCGTGGAGCTCACCGACTCCGCGTACGTCGCCGTCTCCATGCGCACCATGACGCGGATGGGGCAGGAGGTCCTCGACGAACTCGGCACCGACGGCTTCTTCGTGAAGGCGGTGCACACCCTCGGCGCCCCGCTCGCCGAAGGCCAGGCCGACGTGGCGTGGCCGTGCAACGCCACCAAGTACATCTCGCACTTCCCCGAGGACCGCGAGATCTGGTCGTACGGCTCCGGCTACGGCGGCAACGCCCTGCTGGGCAAGAAGTGTTACGCGCTGCGCATCGCCTCCGTCATGGCGCGCGACGAGGGCTGGCTCGCCGAGCACATGCTGATCCTCAAACTCACCCCGCCGCGCGGGGAGTCGAGGTACGTCGCCGCCGCGTTCCCGAGCGCCTGCGGCAAGACCAACCTCGCCATGCTGGAGCCCACCATCTCCGGCTGGAGCGTCGAGACCATCGGTGACGACATCGCCTGGATGCGCTTCGGCGAGGACGGCCGGCTCTACGCGATCAACCCCGAGGCCGGGTTCTTCGGTGTCGCGCCCGGCACCGGCGAACACACCAATGCCAATGCCATGAAGACCATGTGGGGCAACTCCGTCTTCACCAACGTCGCGCTCACCGACGACGGCGACGTCTGGTGGGAGGGGATGACCGAGGAACCCCCGGCGCACCTCACCGACTGGAAGGGCAACGACTGGACCCCCGCGTCCGGCGTCCCCGCCGCCCACCCCAACGCCCGCTTCACCGTCCCGGCCGGCCAGTGCCCGATCATCGCCCCCGAGTGGGAGGACCCGAAGGGCGTGCCGATCTCGGCCATCCTCTTCGGAGGGCGCCGCGCCACGGCCGTACCGCTGGTCACCGAGTCCTTCACCTGGCAGCACGGCGTCTTCCTCGGCGCCAACGTCGCCTCCGAGAAGACCGCCGCCGCCGAGGGCAAGGTCGGCGAGCTGCGCCGCGACCCGTTCGCCATGCTGCCGTTCTGCGGCTACAACATGGGCGACTACATGAACCACTGGATCAAGGTGGGCGCGGACAAGCCGGACCAGTCGAAGCTGCCGAAGATCTACTACGTGAACTGGTTCCGCAAGGACGACGTGGGCCGGTTCGTCTGGCCCGGGTTCGGCGAGAACAGCCGGGTGCTCAAGTGGATCGTGGAGCGGCTGGAGGGCACGGCCGAGGGCGTCGAGTCGCCGATCGGCATCCTGCCGGCCAAGGGTTCGCTCGACACCGACGGACTCGGGCTCTCCGAGGCGGAGTTGGACTTCCTGCTCACCGTCGACAAGGAGGTCTGGCGTGAGGAGGCGGCGCTGGTCCCCGAGCACCTCAGCACCTTCGGCGATCACACGCCGAAGGAACTGTGGGACGAATACCGGGCGCTGGTGCGGCGCCTGGGGTGAAGTCCGATGAGGCCCCTGGAGTGAGCGCGTGAACGGCCCCCGGAATCCACGTGGTTCCGGGGGCCGCGCCGTCCGCGGCTCCGGACGGTCCGCCGGTCGCTCCTGCGGCGCATGACACGCCGGTTTTCAGTAATCCCTTGCGCGTGAGGTGTTCACGATAGTTACCTGTCCCTCGCACGCCTCCGGGAGTCGCCCGGGGCGTCAACACGTGTGTGGGGGAAGTACGTTGAGGAATTCGAGACTCCGCATGGGGGCCGCCGCGGCGGTCGCCGCACTCTCGCTGGGCACCGTCGGCCTGACCGCGCTGGCCGCGCCCGCCGCCCTGGCCGCCGGGACCGGTACGGCCGGGGAGCTGGTCGTCAAGCTGCCGGTCAGCTCGTTCGGCTCGCTGGTCGTCGACTCGGTCCACCAGCGCGTCTACGTCAGCGACGACCGCAGGACCAGCGGTACGGGTTCGGTCCAGGTCTACGACTTCGGCGGCGAGAAGGTCACCACCCTGGTGACGGACGACGTGCCGTCGACCATGGCGCTCAGTTCGGACAGCTCGACGCTGCAGGTCAGCCAGACGACGGGCGTGATCACGTTCGACACCACCACCTACGCCCGCACCGGCCGGGTGTACGGCGCCTACGATGTCTACTGCCCCCGGGAGACCGGCTTCGCGGGCGGCCGGACCTGGTACACCGGGACCAACAACGACAGCGACTGCGACAACCGGACGTACACCGTGTACGGGGCGGCCAACGGCACGTCCACCTCGACCGGCTGGAACGACATCGGCCGGCTCCGGCTCTTCAGCACCCCGCAGACCCCGGACCGGCTGATCATGGCCCAGCCCCGGGGGACCACCGTGACCGACCCGCACCTCGCCGTCTTCGACGCGAGCGGCACCGGCCTCGTCCGCACCGCCGAGCGCCGGTTCGCCGACAGCACCGGCCAGGGCGGGATGGACATGCGGGACGTGGCCGAGTCCGCGGACGGCAGCCTGATCGCCGTCGCGGACGCCCGTACCGGCACCCGGCTGCTGAACGCGGACGACCTCTCCGACGCCTCCACCGCCTACCAGCCGCTCCCCGAGGGCGCCGTGGCCAGCGCGGTCGCCTTCAGCGGCGACGGGAAGTACGTGGCGCGGGGCGCCGCCGCCACCGGCGGTACCGCGGACCTGCTGATCCAGCCCGCCGATCCGGCGGACGCCACGCCCCCGCTGGAGTTCGCCTTCGAGGGCGCGCTCGACGGCAGCAAGGTCGCCCCGCGCGGCCTCGCCTGGTCCGAGGACGGCTCCCGCCTCTTCGCCGTCACCAGCAGCACCACCGGCTACGAGTACTGGCTGCACATCGTCCAGCCGCCCGCCGCCCAGTACGACACCCGCTTCACCGGCACGCTCTCCACGAGCGCGGCCCAGCCCGTGGTCGGCGAACCCCTCGGCATCCGGGGCCGGCTGGAGATCGACGGGCCCGCACCGGCGCAGCCCGTCAAGGTGACGGCCGTACGCCACGACGCGGGCGGCGACCGTACGCTCGCCCCCGCCGAGGTCGACGCGGACGGGACGTTCACCGTGCTGGACGTGCCGTCGGTGGTCGGCCCGGCGACGTACACCGTCTCGTTCACCGGCGACCTGACCCACCGCCCGACCGAGAACATCGCCCTGGAGACCGAGGTGGCGAAGGCCCCGACCTCGATCGCCCTGACCGCCCCGGCGGAGGGCGTCAAGGGGGTGGGACTGCGGATCACCGGCACCCTCACCGGTCAGGGCCGCGCGCTGCCCGCCGGGATCACGCTCTCCGTGGTGCGCACCGACAAGCGGGGGACCGGCACGCTGACGTCGGCGGCCGTCGCGGCGGACGGCACCTTCACCATCGACGACATCCCGGGCGCCAACGGTGAGGTGACGTACCAGGTCGGCTACGCGGGCGACGACGTGCACCTTGCCAGCGGTGCGACGGCGACCGTCCGGGTCCGCAAGCCGGTCTGACCGGGGCGGGTGCGGGGCGGGGGGTGGCCGACCAGCGGGCCGGTCGCCCCCCGCGCCGGCCGGTCACCCTCTCGCGGGTCGGCAGCCCTCCCGCGGGCCGGTCACTTCCCGCGCCGGCCGGTCACTTCCCGCGCGGGTCGGAGCGAGCGCGGCGATCCTGAGATCGCACATAACTTTAGACTGATTCCAAGATAGGATGGTTTTCCAGCAGAACCTGGAGGCCACCCATGTACGAGCCGATCCGCACCCCGTCGGTCCACACACCGGCCGAAACCGCCGGATTCCCGCACCGCAGCCGCGAGGAGGAGCTGGACATCCAGCTCGCCGGACACCTCGCCGCCCTGCTCTCCGTCACCGACGAGCTCGGGCTCGACACGGCCGGAGACCGCATCGCCGAACAGGTGTCCCGGCTGCGCGGCGCGCCCCCGGCCCGGCACGCCGGACTGATCGACGCCCCGCCCGGGGCCCTGCACCGCCGCGCCCACGCCCTCGCGGGCCGGGCGCTCGTGGTGGCCGCGTCCCGCGCCGACACCGCGGCGGCGATCCTCGCGGCGGAACGGATGGACGCGCACGCCGAAGCGCTGTCGACGTCCGCCGGAACCCCGCGCCTGGTCCCGACCGCCTGAGGCGCGGGGCCGCCGCGGGCATCGGCTCCGGCCGCCCCGGCGCCCACGGGCCCAGTGCCCTGTGGCGGCCGGCCGAGCGCTCTGTCACGGCAGAGCCCTCTCGCGAGGGGCGACGCCGGCACGGGCGGTCGGGCGCCCCCTCACGGCCGAGGGCGGCGCTCGTTCACGGCTGGCTGTAACCGTCCAGGAAGTGCGCGATCCGGGTCACCGCGTCCCGGAGGTCTTCCGCCGAGGGCAGCGTGACCACCCGGAAGTGGTCGGGTTCCGGCCAGTTGAACCCGGTGCCGTGCACCACCATGATCTTCTCGGCCCGCAGCAGGTCCAGGACCATCTGCCGGTCGTCCTTGATCTTGTAGACCTTCGGATCGAGCCGGGGGAAGAGGTACAGGGCGCCCTTGGGCTTCACGCAGGTCACCCCGGGGATCTGCGTCAGCAGGTCGTACGCCACGTCCCGCTGCTCCAGGATCCGGCCGCCCGGCAGCACCAGATCGTCGATCGACTGCCGTCCGCCGAGCGCCGTCGCCACCGCGTGCTGGGCCGGCATGTTGGCGCAGAGCCGCATGTTGGCGAGGATCGTCAGCCCCTCGATGTACGAGGAGGCATGCTCCTTCGGCCCGCACACCGCCAGCCACCCGGAGCGGTATCCGGCCACCCGGTAGTTCTTCGACAGGCCGTTGAAGGTGAGGACCAGCAGGTCCGGGGCGATCGCCGCGGTCGGGGTGTGGGTGGCGCCGTCGTAGAGGATGCGGTCGTAGATCTCGTCGGAGCAGACCACCAGGGAGTGGCGGCGCGCGATCTCCGTCAGCCCGCGCAGCATCTCGTCGTCGTAGACGGCGCCGGTCGGGTTGTTGGGGTTGATGATCACGATGGCCTTGGTGCGGTCCGTGATCTTCCGCTCGATGTCGGCGAGGTCCGGCATCCAGTCGGCCTGCTCGTCGCAGCGGTAGTGCACCGCCGTACCGCCCGCCAGCGAGACCGAGGCGGTCCAGAGCGGGTAGTCGGGCGCCGGTACGAGGACCTCGTCCCCGTCGTCCAGCAGCGCCTGCATCGACATCTGGATCAGCTCGGAGACGCCGTTGCCGAGGTAGATGTCCTCGACGTCCAGCGGGATGCCCTTGGTCTGGTAGTGCTGCATCACAGCCCGGCGCGCCGACAGCAGGCCCTTCGCGTCGCCGTACCCGTGCGCCCCCGCGACGTTGCGCAGGATGTCTTCGAGGATCTCGGGCGGGCACTCGAAACCGAACGCCGCCGGGTTGCCCGTGTTCAGCTTGAGGATGCGCTGACCGGCCGCTTCCAGCCGCATCGCCTCCTCCAGCACGGGGCCCCTGATCTCGTAGCAGACGTTGGCGAGCTTCGTGGACTGGATGACCTGCATGTCCGCGAGCTTACGGCGGTGTTTCGCGGCGTGCTCGGGAGCCGCTGCCGGGCGGGGTCGTCGCGGACGGCCCGGCCGGCCGTCGAGGCTTCCATCGCCATGCGGCCGGGCGGGTGAGCCGTGGGAACGCCCGGTCGTGCCGGTGGTGCGGCTTTGAATGCGCGTGTGGTGGAGCCGCGGGTGAGATGCGCCACGCGGGTCCCCGGCTCGCACATGCGTACGTACGCATCGGTGGGGATCGGGCGTGCGTACGAGGTGCGGGTGCGGCGGGTGGTGTGGGTAGCGGTGGCGGCGGGGGTGGTGGGGCGGTGGTGGCGCCGGAGCGGTGGCTCAGATGTTGCTCAACCCGTGCACCGGGGTCGGACGCCCCGGGCAGAGTACGGTCATGGGCCTCCTCGTGAAGAACCACCTCGCCGTCCTCGTCCTCCACGACGCCACCGGCATCCTCGACGCGCTCCGCGAGGAACTGGCGGCTGCGCCTCCCGCCGACCGTCCGGGCCTGGAGCGCGCGCTCGCCCTCGTCGGGTCGTACACCGACCGGCCCGAGGCCGAGCTGCGCGTCCGCTGGGTGCGCGAGCGGCTCACGGCGGTGGGGCACACCGGACCCGCCGACTCCACCGCAGCGATCAGGGCGCTGCGCAGGGCCGAGCCGGGCCTCTCGCTCCTCCAGGCCGTGACCTACGCCAGGGAAGCGGCGGCGGCCGGAGCCTGAACCGGGCACGGTCGCCGTGAGCGCTTCCCGGAGGTTGCGTCCCCGGTGTCCGCGGCGTGGGGCGGGTGTCCCTCGTGGGTCTGGTGTCCCTCGGAGGCCGGGTGTCCCTCGCGGGCCCGCTGGGCCCGTCGAGTGTGTCGGGTGCGGCTGGATTCCGCCCCTTGTGGGGGTGGATCCCGTACGTGAGCATGCTCATGCCAAGGCCGGAAGATCTCCGGTCACGCGTGCGCGGGCCCGCCCAACCCGGCGGGCCCGCGCACCAGGTCACCTGAGGGGACCCCCATGAAAAAGCCTCTCGTCGCCGCACTCCTGAGCGCCCTTCTCCTCGGCACCGGCGTGGCGCCCGCGGTCGCCGCCACCGGCCCCGGGGCGACCGCGTCCGTGGCGTCCGTCGGAAAGTCCGCACCCGCCGCCGGTGCCTCTTCCGCGGTCCGGTCCGTCGCCGGAGTGCAGGCGGTCGGTTTCGCCGGCACCGTGGCGCTGAGCAACTGTTCCGGCTCCGTCGTCCGTACCCCCACCGCCCTGGCCACCGATCCCGCGCTGGTCCTCTCCAACGGCCACTGCCTGGAGACGGGCTTCCCGGCCGCCGGGCAGGTCATCGTGAACCGCGCGTCCACCCGCTCCTTCACGCTGCTCAACGCGTCCGGCACCGGCGTCGGCACCCTGCGCGCCAGCAAGATCGCCTACGGCACGATGACCGACACCGACATCTCGCTCTACCAGCTCACCCGCACCTACGCCCAGATAGAGAGCAGCTACGGCATCAAGGCGCTGGAGCTCTCCGCCACCCACCCCGTCCAGGGCACCGCGATCACGGTCGCGTCCGGCTACTGGAAGCGGACCTACTCCTGCGCCGTCGACGGTTTCGTCTACCGCCTCAAGGAAGGCGCGTGGACCTGGAAGGACTCGGTCCGCTACACCTCCGCCTGCCAGACCATCGGCGGCACCTCGGGCTCCCCGGTGATCGACGACGCGACCGGCAAGGTCGTCGCCGTCAACAACACCGGCAACGAGGACGGCGGACAGTGCACGGAGAACAACCCGTGCGAGGTCGACGCCAACGGCACGGTCACCGTGCGCCAGGGCATCAACTACGCCCAGGAGACCTACGGCATCGTGCCCTGCGTCGGCCCCGGCAGCGTGATCGACCTCACCCGCAGCGGCTGCGCCCTGCCCAAGCCGTAACGCCGCGAGGCCTGTTGACGCTCTCCCGGGCCGCCGTCCGCGCGCGGGCCCGGGGGAGCGTGCCCCGGGTCGGCGCACCCCGGGTCAGCGCGTGGCCGAGCGGACCGAGCGGCCCGCCAGCACCTGGGTCCTGCGGCCGTCCTCGACGACGAACCGGCCGTCGATCAGCACGTGCGGGATGCCCACCGGAAGGGTCCGGGGCGCCTCGAAGGTCGAACCTGCCGCCACCGTCGAAGGATCGAAGAGTACGAGGTCGGCGCGGTACCCGTCGCGGACCAGCCCGCGGTCCGAGAGGCGCAGCCGGGCCGCCGGGCGGGAGGTCAGGTGCGCCACGCACTCCTCCAGGGTGAGGACGCCCAACTCCCTCGCGTAGCGCCCGAGATAGTGCGGGAAGGTGCCGTACGCGCGCGGGTGCGGTTTGTCGCCGCGCAGAATGCCGTCGCTGCCGCCGGTGTGCACCCGGTGGCGCATGATCCGGCGGACGTTCTCCTCGTGCCCCACGTGCTGGAGGATCGTGGAGCCGAGGCGGTCCTCGGTGAGCAGCCGTCGCGCGGTGGCCCACGGCTCCTCGGCCCGCTCCCGCGCCGAGGCGGCGACCGTGCGGCCCACGTACCCGGCGAGCGCGGGGGAGGTGACGCCGGAGATCTCGATGGTGTCCCAGTCGATCGGCACCCCGTGGCAGCCGTCCGATCCGGTGACCTCCAGGTCGTGGCGCATCCGCGCGGCGGTGGCGGGGTCCGCGAGCCGCGCCAGGGTCGCCTCCGGGCCGCCCTCGCTCGCCCAGCTCGGCAGCATCGCCACCAGCGTGGTGCACCCGGGGGTGTACGGGTAGGTGTCCAGCGAGATGTCGGCGCCCTCGTCCAGCGCCCGGTCGAGCAGGTCGAGCAGTTCGGGCGCGCGGCCCTCGTTGACCCCGAAGTTCATGGTGGCGTGGGCGAGATGGAGGGCGCACCCGGCCTTCCGGGTGACCCGCACCATCTCCTCGTACGCCTCCAGCGCACCCGCCCCGTACGAGCGGTGGTGCGGGCACCAGTAGCCGCCGTGGTCCGCCACCACGCGGCAGAGTTCGGTGAGTTCGGCGTCGTCCGCGTACATCCCGGGGGTGTAGGTCAGGCCGGACGACATGCCGACCGCGCCCTCCCGCATGCCCTGGGCGACGAGTTCGCGCATCCGGTCCAGTTCGGCCGCGGTGGCGGGGCGGTCCTCCCAGCCCACCGCGTACATCCGGACCGTGCCCTGGGGGACGAGGTAGGCGGCGTTGACGGCGATGCCCTCGCCGCCGAAGTTCCGGTCGAGCCGGTCGAGGTACTCGCCGACCGTGCGCCAGTCGAAGTCGACGTCGTCGCCGTTGCCGTTCCACCCGGCGATGGTCCGGCGGACCTCGGCGAGCGTGCGGTCGTCCACGGGGGCGTACGACAGGCCGTCCTGGCCCAGGACTTCGAGGGTGACGCCCTGGGCGGCCTTCGCGCTGTGGTCGGGGTCGCGGAGCAGCGCGAGGTCGCTGTGGGCGTGCATGTCGATGAAGCCGGGGGCCAGCGCGAGGCCGTCCGCCTCCAGGGCGCGGCGGGCGGTCGGGCGCCGGCCCGGGGAGCCCTCGGGGTGGATCGCGGCGATCCGCCCGCCGTCGACGGCGACGTCCGCCCGGAAGGACGGACCGCCGCCGCCGTCGATGACGCGCGCGTCGCGGATGACGAGATCCATGGCAGCCCTCCCGGGGCTCTGATGTGCGGGTTCGGACGGTGCTGCGGGCTCGGGGCGATCTCAGAAGTAGGTGCGCAGGTACTCCGCCACCGTGCCGTCCTCCCGCACGACGGGGATGAGCTGCCACTTGTCGAAGGAGGTGCACGGGTGCGAGAGCCCCAGGCCGACCCAGTCGCCCACCTCGAGGCCGGTGCCCGGCTCCGTGGCCAGCCAGCCGTGCTGGTCGGAGAGGCCGGTGACGGTGATCCCGGTCGCGGGCCGCACCGAGCCGTCCCGTGCCGAACGGACCACTTGGGCCTCCGGGAGGTGGAGGTCGTACGCGGCGTCCCGCTTGCCCGCGTTGACGAACGCCTGGCCGTCGGTGGGGCGCGAGACGACCTGCGTCCACAGCCGGAACGCGGGCTGCAACTCTCCCTCTTCCGGTACCCGGTTGAAGGGAGTGAGGTTGCGGTACTGACCGTCGTCGTGCGAGACGTACGCCCCCGAGCGCAGCAACGGGCAGACCGGGCGGCTCAGTTGGGGGATCTCGGCGAACACCTCGGCGACCACGTCGAACCAGGCGCTGCCGCCCGCGCTCACCAGGATCTCCTCGTCCCCGGAGAGTCCGCCGAACCGGCCCGCCTCGTCGAACTCGGCGGTGAGCGCGACGAGTCGGCGCAGCCAGTCGCCGACCCGCCCGGTCGTGGCACCCGGCACCTCGCCCTCGTAACCGGCGACCCCGACCAGCCGCAGCGTGGACACGGCGGCGACCGCCTCCGCGACCGCCGCGCCCTCCGCCTCCGTACGTACGCCGGTGCGGGCGCCCTCGCCCGCGCCCAGCTCCACCACCACGTCCACGGCGCGGCGGGCGCCCGCCGCGCGCAGGGCCTGGTCCATCAGCTCGACCCCGCGCACCGAGTCGACGTAACAGACGAAGGTGAACTCCGGGTCCGCGTCCAGCTCGCGCGCCAGCCAGGTCAGCGCGACCGGGTCCACCACCTCGTTGGCGAGGAAGATCCGCCGGATGCCGTGGTCGCGGTAGACCCGGGCCTGGTGCGGGACGGCTGCGGTGATCCCCCAGGCCCCGTGCCGGAGTTGGCGGGCGAAGAGCTGCGGGGACATCGAGGTCTTGCCGTGCGGCGCGAAGGCCAGCTTGTGCCGCTCGGTGTACGCCTCCAGCAGTGCGAGGTTGGCGTCGAGCGACTCGGCGGAGAGCGTCAGCAGCGGGGTGGTGAACCCGCCGGAGAAGAGGGGCCGGGCCTCGGCGGCGAGGGCGCCCACGGTGAGCCCTTCGGCATCAGGCGGCAGGCCCTTGAACCGGGAGTCGATCCGCTCGTCGGCGAGCGCGGCGGCGTGCCGCTCCGCGACCGCCACCGCGTCCTCGGCCGCTCCGGCCGCCGTGGTGCCCGTCTTCCCGCTTCCGGATGTCGCGTCGGCTGCCATGCGGATCCCCTTTTCCCGGATTCCTTGAGCGTTGCATCCTCTGCAACGCTCATTGCGTATGTCGCTCCAGGCTGTCTAACATCCGAGCCGACGCCGGGTCAACGACGAGCCGGCGACGGCAGCCCCGCTGACAGCCACCAGACATCAGCGACCGGCCGGCCAGTGACCAGCGACCAGTGACCAGCGAGGAGCCCAGGTGCCCGGAACCGGAACGGCCGACCCCGCGCACGCCGGGAGCACCGCCCCCGCGACCACCGTCCCGGCGGAGACCCGGACCACCGGGAGCACCGCCCCCGCGACCACAGCGCCCGCCGACGGCCGTGCCCCCGGCGCCGTCGACGTCGTCTGCCTCGGCGAGTCGATGGTGACCTTCCACCCCGCCGGGCCCGGCCGCCTCGCCGACGTGCCCGCCTTCCTGCGCGGAATCGGCGGCGCCGAGTCCAACGTCGCCTGCGCCCTGGCGGGAGCCGGGCACCGGGCGGCCTGGGTCGGCCGGGTCGGCGACGACGGCTTCGGCGACCACCTCGTCTCCACCATCGCCGGACACGGCGTCGACACCTCCGCCGTGCACCGCGACCCCGACCGCCCCACCGGCGTCTACTTCCGCACCGCCGCGGACCGCGCCGACCCGGACCACGAGGTCGCCTACTACCGGGCCGGGTCCGCCGCCTCCGCGATGTCCCCGGCGAACGCCCCGTACGACGCCCTCTTCGCCGGCCGCGTCCTCCACCTCACCGGCATCACCGCCGCGCTCTCCGCCGACTGCCTCGCCCTGCTGCGCACGCTCACCGCCCAGCGCCCCGGCCGGCCCCTGGTCTCCTTCGACATCAACCACCGCCCTCGCCTCTGGCGCGGACACCCCGCGGGACCCGGGGTCCTGCGCGACCTGGCACGCGGCGCCGACGTGGTGTTCGTCGGCGAGGACGAGGCGGCGGAGGCCTGGGGCGTGCACGGATCCGAGGCCCTGCGCGCCGCCCTCCCGGAACCCGCCGTCCTCGTCGTCAAGCACGGTGCGGACGGTGCGACGGTCCTCGCCCGCCCCGGCTCCACCCCGCCCGGACCGGGGACGGACGAGATCACCAGGGTCCCGGCCCCCCGCGTGGACGTGGTCGCCGCCGTGGGAGCGGGCGACGCCTTCGCCGCCGGCTTCCTCTCCGCGACCCTGCGCGGTCTGCCCGTACGCGACCGGATCCGCCACGGCCACCTGCTGGCCGCCGCCGTCCTCACCGTCCCCGGCGACCTCGCCCACCCCCCGGCCCGCGCCCACGCCGACCGGCTCGCCGCGCTGGACGACGCGGCATGGGGGAGACTGCGACTCGGCCCCGGATGGACCGGACGCACCGGTCCGGGGGCCACCGCAACCGGAAGCCCGGGGACGGGACGCCCGGAAGCGGGATCCACCGCAACCGGATGCCCGGGGACCGGACGCCCGGAAGCGGGATCCACCGAGGCCGGAAGCCCGGGGACGGGACGCCCGGATGCAGGATCCACCGAGGCCGGAAGCCCGGAGACGGGGCGTACGGGCGCAGTGGCGGAAGGAGCCACCGGATGAGCCAGACCGTCGACCGCGCGCTGAGCATCCTGCCGCTGCTCGCCGAGGGCCCTGCCGACCTCGGCCGCGTCGCCGACCGGCTCGGCGTCCACAAGTCCACGGCCCTGCGGCTGCTGCGCACCCTGCGCGAGCACGGGCTCGTCTACCGCCAGGAGGACCAGCGCTACCGTCTCGGCGCCCGTCTCTTCGCGCTCGCCCAGGAGGCCGTCGAGAACCTCGACGTCCGCGAGATCGCCCACCCGCACCTCGTGGAGCTCAACGAGAGCTGCGGACACACCGTCCACCTCGCCGTGTACGAGGAGGGCGAGGTCCTCTACATCGACAAGGTCGACAGCCGCTACCCGGTGCGGATGTACTCGCGCATCGGCAAGACCGTCGCCATGTCCGTCGCCGCCGTCGCCAAACTGCTCCTCGCCGACCTCCCCGAGCCGGAGCGCCGGGCCGTCGCCGAACGGCTCGACTACCCCTCGTACACGCCCCGTTCGACGCCCAACGCGGCGGCCTTCCTCCGTGAACTCGCCACCGTCCGCGAACAGGGCTGGGCCACCGACCTCGGCGGCCACGAGGAGTCCATCAACTGCGTCGGCGCCCCCGTCCGGGGAGCCGACGGCCGGGTGGTCGCCGCGATGTCGGTCTCCGCGCCGAACGTCGTGGTCACCGCCGAGGAACTGCTCGCCCTGCTGCCGCAGTTGCGCCGCACCGCCGACGCCATCAGCCGCGAGTACTCGGGCACGGCCGTGCCCGCCGTGTCCGCCTCACCTGCCGCACTCGATACGAACACCGCACCGTAGAAGGACGATTCATGACCGAGAAGACCGCTCTCACCCCCAGCACCCACACCACCCCGCCCGCGAAGTTCTCGCACGGGGTGAAGAAGGGGAACATCCTCCAGGTGGCCGGCCAGGTCGGCTTCCTCCCCGCCGTGGAGGGCCAGGCCCCGACCCCGGCCGGACCCACCCTGCGCGAGCAGACCCTGCAGACCTTCGCCAACGTCAAGGCGATCCTGGAGGAGGGCGGCGCGAGCTGGGACGACGTGATGATGATGCGCGTCTACCTCACGGACGTGGACCACTTCGCCGAGATGAACGAGATCTACAACGCGTACTTCGAGGAGCAGGGCCTCAAGGCCCCGGCCGCAGCCCGCACCACGGTCTACGTCGGTCTGCCCAAGGGGCTGCTCATCGAGATCGACGCGCTCGCCGTACTCGGCTGACCCCGCGCACCGCGCCGTACTCGCCCGAGCCCGCGTCCCTCGCCGGACCGCCGCCGCTCCCCCGGAACGCCGAAAAGCGCCACCGGGGGAGCGGTGACGCTTTTCGACGGTGTGGCTCCGGCCCTCACCTCACGGCCGGTTGCCGACGGACGTTCCCGTTACGGCAGCGCGTGGACGCTCGCACCGACCGCGCTCGACCAGGCGTTGCCCGCGGTGGCGTCCCAGTTGGTGGACCAGGTCATCGCGCCGCGCAGCGCCGGGTAGGTCTTGGACGGCTTGAACGAACCGCAGTTGGTGCCCTTCGTCAGGCAGTCGAGCGCGGCGCTCACGATCGACGGGGCGATGTAGCCGCTGCCCGCGGCCCGGGACGAGGCGGGAACCCCGAGGCCGACCTGCGAGGCGTCGAGACCGCCCTCCAGCTGGATGCAGGCGAGCGCGGTGAGGAAGTCCACCGAGCCCTGCGAGTACACCTTGCCGTCGCAGCCGAGCATCGAACCGCTGTTGTAGTACTGCATGTTGACGACCGTCAGGATGTCCTTGACGTTGAGCGCCGTCTTGAAGTACTCGCCCGACGTCGACTGCATGTCGATGGTCTGCGGGGCCATCGTGATGACCAGACCCGAGCCCGCCTTGGTGGAGAGCGCGCGCAACGCCTTCGTCATGTAGGTGGAGTTGAGGCCGTTCTCCAGGTCGATGTCGACGCCGTTGAAGCCGTACGTCTGCATCAGGGAGTAGACCGAGTCGGCGAACGCGGTGGCGGAGGCGTCGCTGTTGACCGCGACCGCGCCCTTCTCGCCGCCGACCGAGATGATGACGTTCTTCCCGGCGGCCTGCTTCGCCTTGATGTCGGCCTTGAACTGGTCGACCGTGTAGCCGTTCAGGCCCGCCGAGTCCAGCGTGAAGGAGACCGCGCCCGGGGTGGACGTGGCGTCCGCGAAGGAGACCGCGATGATGTCGTAGGCGGCCGGCACGTCACTGAGCTTCTGGACGGTCGCGCCGTTGTTGAAGTTCTGCCAGTAGCCGGTCACCGCGTGCTTGGGCACCGTGGTCGACGGGGGCGGGTTGGTGGTGCCCGAGGTGGACGTACGGACGCTGAGCGCCGCCGACTTGGCCGACTCGCCCGCCGCGTTGGTCGCGCTGACCGCGAAGGAGTACGCGGTGTCGGCGGAGAGCCCGGAGATGGTCGCCGAGGTCCCGGTCGAGGTGGTGGCCTTCACGCCGTCCTTGTAGACGGTGTAGCCGGTGGCCCCGGAGATGGAGTTCCAGGAGAGCGACACGGAGGACGAGGTCTTGGAGCCCGAGGTGAGACCCGCCGGAGTGGCCGGGACCGTCGGAGCGGGGTCGGTGCCGCCGCCGCCGTCCGGGCCGGTGACCGCGATGTCGTCCGCGTAGTAGGCGGGCTGGCCGTACCAGCCGTGGGTGTAGACGGTGACCGAGGTGGTGGAGGCGCCGGTCGTGAAGCTCGTGGCGAGCTGCGTCCAGCTGGTGGCGCTCGGCGTCCAGGTGGAGACGTCCGTGGTGCCGGTGCCGCTCACGCCGAGGTAGACGTAACTGCCCTGCACCCAGGAGGAGAGCGCGTACGTCGAGTTGGGCTTCACCGCGACGGTCTGGCTGCACTGCGCGTTGTCCAGCCCGGCCGGGGTGGCCTTGAGCGCGGAGCTGCCGCCGTGCACGGGCGAGGAGACGGTGGCTCCACTGCCGCTCGTACAGGTCCAGTTGGTGAGGCCCGACTCGAAGCCCGCGTTCTTGGCCACGTTGACGTCGGCGGCCTCCGCGCTGCTCACCATGCCGGTGAGGGTCAGCGCGCCCGCTGCGACGACGGCCATGGCGGCGCCGAGCGCGGGGCGGGTGTGGGGCCTTCGGTGCCTGCTGCCTGCGGTGCGTTCCACTGCATCCTCCGGGGGAGTCGGGGTGGTGGCGGGGGTGCCGGGGGTCCGTGCGGGTCCGTGCGGGTCCATGCGGTCATGCGGGGGAGTCGCCGCGGGAGGGCGACGAGGGGGGACGGTGGCCACCGCTGGCCGATAAACTGGTCCAGACCAATCAAGTTGTCAAGACCTCTGTTGCCGATTCACTCGTCCTAGCGGTTGTGCGGCAGCCCGGGCGGTGCGTCGTTATGTCCGGTCGGAGCGGATCCGTGCGCTGAGTACGAGGCCCTCCGCACCCCGGTCCGTGCGGTGGCGGCCGGAACCTTTGCGACCGTGTGGACGCGCGTCCCGGTGTCAACGCGGCGCGCCCGCAACCCTGTTGGCCGGGTGCGGCGGATCCGCGCGGCCCGCCGGTCCGGGGCGCACGGAACGCCGCCCGTCGCCCCTGCTGGGAGCGGCGGGACGAACGGCGGGGCCCGGCAGCGGGCCCGGGGACGCCGCCTCGCGGTCCGGCTGTCGGCCGGGCCGCGCCGTGACCCGGATAAAATGGCGTGTGCAAAGAAGGGTTGGCGGTCGTGCCGATGGGCATCATGCGGACGCACGGGGGAGCGGGTGGCGTCAATGAGTTCTCGTACTCATCAATTGCCGTACGGGGGCGCGGCCGACGGCGAGTGAAACGCCAACGGCCGCCCAAGATCAGCGGATTGGTGAATGGCTGGAAAAACGCCGGATAAACCTCCCCGGCGTATCGAATTCAACTACTTTCGCCCCGCGCTGATATGGGACCGACGGTGGTGCCGCCTTCCCGGTATCCGTCGCCATATTGATTCCTGAAGACGGTTTCCCGCCTGGTGGGACGTGACTACAGTGCTGTCGGAGAACCACGGACAGGAGCGATTGCGGTCGGCGGTGCGACGCCGGCCGGAGCCGAACGGGGAACAGCGTGCCGATCGCCATTGCAGTGACCAGCGCTGACCTGGTGCTGCCACCGACAGACCAGCAGACACCGACCGCCGCGCTGCTGCACGCACCGGAGGACCAGGCGCTGGAACTCGCCGTCGGCGACATCCATCTCCTGCTGGAACAGCACGGATACGTGATCGCCGTGTACCCGTCCTCCCTTCCGCCCGCCCACGAGCGACGGCTGTACGCCATCCGCTCGGTGCTGGAGAGCGACCGGATCGCCCTGCTCAAGGTCGATCTGCCGCCGCTCGGAATCGCCGTACTCGTCCGGCAGTTGAGGCAACTATCCATCTGCGACTTCAGCCCCGGCGTGGTCGCCTCCGCCGTCCGGCTGCTGGCCCACTACATCCACGCCGGGGCCCTGCTGAACTCCGTGGCCAAGCTCGACCGCTTTCCGGTCAGCCTCAAGGAGCACGCCAAGTCATGGGTACCCGGAGCCCAGTTCGCCGCACTGGCCGGTGCCGACGCGCGACTGGTGAAAGTGCGCCCCACGATGGAGCCGCTGCCGGGACCGGATTTCGCCACCCATCTGCTGATCGCCAAGGGCCAGGCCCCGCAGGAATGGGTACGGGAGCGACTGGCCGTGGACTGGAAGGTCCAGGCCATTCACGAGGCGGCGCTCCCCGCCGACTCGGTCCGCTGGTGGGGCACCTCGAAACTGGTGGAATTCGCCTCCTACCTCCCGGACATCTCCGTGCTGTACCAGCTGGTGGCCTCGGTACGGCGGGAGAATTGCCACTGGTGCGGCATGGAACTCATCGGAGACCGCTGCGGGTTCTGCTCCTCCCCCCTCACGCAGCCCGAGAGCCGCACCCACGGCACGGTCGTGCTCGCCCGTGAGAGGTAGCGACCCGCCGCCGCGCCCTTGGCCCCTCGCCGGGCACACCGCACCGTACGCACCCCTCCCTGTCCGTCGCCCCACGCATCCGATCCGAACGAGGTTGTCCGGTCCATGAACTCCCGCCAGCGCCGTGGCGTCATACTCCTGCTCCTGTCGGTCCTGTGCGCCTTCGGCGCCTTCGCAGGGGTGCTCTCCGTGATCAGTGACGTCAACTCGAAGGTCGGGCCCGAGGTCACCGCGTACCAGCTCAAGACCAACGTCGCCCCGTACACGGCGCTGAACAGCGGTCAGTTCGAGAAGATCTCGATGCCGGAGCGGTGGCTCTCCGCCAACGCCGTGACCGATCTGCGCGAGGTCCAGGGCAAGATCGCCGTCACCCAGCTCCGCGCAGGTTCCCTGCTGCAGACCGACATGATGGTCGCCAAGCCCGAACTGAGGGCCGGCGAGCAGGAGATCGCCATCATGATCGACGCGGCGACCGGTGTCGCCGGAAAGATCACCCCGGGTGCCACGGTGAACGTCTACGCCACCTTCGCCGGTGAACGCGAGGGCGACCCGGCGCAGTCGAAGGTCATCGTCGCCAACGCCAAGGTGCTCGACGTCGGCAAGCTCACCGCGCTCGAACCCGACCGCAACAGCACCTCCTTCCAGATGACGCAGGCGGTCCCGATCACCTTCGCCCTCAACACGCTGGACACCCAGCGCATCGCGTACGCCGAGTCCTTCGCGGAGCACGTACGGCTGGCGCTCGTCGCCCCCGGCAGCGACGGAACCATTCGTCCGGGCGACCGCACGTACCAGCTCGACAAGGACAAGTGAGGACGGATGACCATCAGAATCCTCCCGGCCGTCGGAGACATCGACGCGGCCAGATCCGTCACCACCCTGCTCAGCCAGCTGCCCGACGCCGAACCGGCCACCCCGGTCGGCGACTCCACCCAGCTCATCGACACCCTCGCCCGGCTGGCGGGCGAAGCCTTCGACGAACTGCCGGAGGTCGTCCTCGTCCACGAACGCATCGGCCCGGTACCCGCCCTGGAGCTGATCAGGGAGGTCTCGCTCCGCTTCCCGGCGGTCGGGGTCGTCCTGATCACCACCGACGCGAGCCCCGCGCTCTTCGCCGCCGCCATGGACTCCGGCGCCCGCGGCATCGTCACGCTGCCCCTCGGCTACGAGGAACTGGTCAACCGCATCCAGGCGGCGGCCCAGTGGTCGTCCGGCGTGCGGCGCCACCTCAGCTCCGGCAACGAGGTCTTCACCGGCCCCGGCGGCATGGTCGTCACCCTCACCGGAGCCAAGGGCGGTGTCGGCTGCACCCTCGCCGCCGTCCAACTCGCCCTGGCCGCACAGGCGTCCGGGCAGACCGTCGCCCTCGTCGACATGGACCTGCAGACCGGCGACATCGCCTCCTACCTGGACGTGCAGTTCCGCAGGTCGATCGTGGACCTCGCCCTTGTCTCCGAGATATCGCCGCGCGTCCTCACCGACGCCGTCTTCTCCCACTCCACCGGCCTCGCCCTGCTGCTCGCACCGGGCGACGGGGAACGGGGCGAGGAGGTCAGCGACCGGTCGGCCCGCCAGATCGTCAGCGCCCTGCGCTCCCGGTACGAGGTCGTCGTCGTGGACGGCGGCAGCCAGATGAACGGCGCCAACGCGGCGGCGGTCGAGATGGCGGACGTGGCCGTGCTGGTGACGACCCCCGACGTCATCGCGGTACGCGGCGCCAAACGCATCGTCCGGATGTGGGACCGGCTGCAGATCCGCAAGGCCGAGGAGACCCTCACCGTCGTCAACCGCTACACCCGGAGCACGGAGATCCAGCCACCACTCATCCAGAAGATCACCGGCACCCGCGTCGCTGGCGTGGCCGTGCCCGCCGGCTTCAAGGAGCTGCAAGGCGTCGTCGATGCCGGGCGGCTCCACGAACTCGACGCCAAGAGCACGGTCAAGCAGGCGCTCTGGGGACTCGCCGGGGAGATCGGGATCGTCAAGCCCCGGCCGGGGGAGAAGAAGAACGGCAAGGTGCGCAACGACCGGGGCTCGATCGGAGGCCCGCGCGGACGGCGCGGCACCGACGCGGGCCGGGGACGGACCGAGGGGACACGTTGAGCGATGACCACCACGCTGACGCACGACACCGACATAGGGAGGAGGCGCCCCGGCGCCTCCTCCCGGAACGGCCGCACCGGCGGGCCCACGGGTGACGGGGGCGGGCGCCGGTTCCGCACCGGCGGGCCCACGGGTGCGGGGGGCGGGCTCCGGTTCCGCACCGGCGGGCCCACGGGTGCGGGGGGCGGGCGCCTGTTCCGTGTCGCGGGCGGGCCCCGGCGCGACCGGGGGCAGACCGCGATCGAGTTCCTGGGCATGACGCCGTTCATCATCCTGATCATGCTCGTGCTCTGGGAGCTCGCCCTCGTCGGCTACACCTTCATGCTCGCCGGGAACGCGGCCGACAAGGGCGCGCGGGCCGGGGCCGGTGCCGAATTCGGTTCGAGCTTCGCCTGCCGGCAGAAGGCCCGCGAGAACCTGCCCGACGCCTGGGAGGGCAACGCCGTGGTCAGGTGCAGCAGTGGCTCCTCCCTCTACCGGACGAAGGTCACGCTCAAGGTTCCCGTCCTGGTGCCCGGCCTCTTCGACCTGAACGTGCGCATCGACGGCGACGCGGCCTCGCCGCAGGAGGGCTGAGCGATGACCACCACCGTCCCCGCCCCGGTCTCCGCCTCCGGTCCCGCTCCGGCGCCCGCCTCCGGTCCCGCCTCGGCGCCCGCTTCCGGTCCCGCTCCGGCGACCGCGCCCGCCGTCGCCGGAGAGAGGCGGCGCGACCGGGGCCAGGTCGCCATCGAGTACCTCGGCTTCCTGCCCCTGCTGCTGCTGGTCGGCATGCTCGCCGTCCAGCTGGGCCTCGCGGCGTACGCGGCCAACCAGGCGGGCACCGCCGCCCGGGTCGCGGCCCGCAGCGCCAGCCAGGACTACCCGCGCGGGAACGCCGAGCAGGACGGCCGCGACGCCATCAGCGACTGGCTCACCGGCGCCGACGAATTCGACATCGACATGTCCGGCGGGGCCGACGAGGTCACCGCCACCGTACGGATCAAGGTCCCGAGCGTGGTCCCCGGCGTCGACTGGTCCTGGGCCCGCCGCAGCGCCACCTTCCCCCGGGGCTGACCGGGCCCACTCACGTACCCCCCCCACCCCGTCTCCCGTACGTCGTCCCCGTCCCCCTACCCCGCCCGCGGCACCGACCGGACAGCCAGAGAGAGAGTCACGCACATGAGCCTGCGGGCACGCATCACCGCTCCCGAGGAGAACGGCGGGGCGCGCGAGGACGGCCACATGGTCGCCCTCTACCGTGCCAAGCTCCTGGAGGAGATCGACCTCGCGGAGATGTCCTCGCTGGCCGCCGCCGACCGGCGGGTCCGGCTGGAGCGCGTACTCGGCCACATCATCAGCCGGGAAGGCCCCGTCCTCTCGACGCTGGAGCGCTCCCAGCTCATCCGCCGCGTCGTGGACGAGGCCCTCGGCCTCGGCATCCTGGAGCCGCTGCTCGAAGACGCGTCCATCACCGAGATCATGGTCAACGGCCCCGACCAGGTCTTCGTCGAACGCAGCGGCAAGGTCGAGCAACTGCCCATGCGCTTCGGTTCGCACGAGCAGCTGATGCAGACCATCGAGCGCATCGTCTCCACCGTCAACCGCCGCGTGGACGAGTCCAACCCGATGGTCGACGCCCGGCTCCCCAGCGGCGAGCGCGTCAACGTGATCATCCCGCCGCTCTCGCTCACCGGCGCGACCCTCACCATCCGCCGCTTCCCCCGCTCCTTCACCCTCCACGAGATGATCGGCTTCGGCTCGCTCGACGAACAGATGCTGGTGCTGCTCGCCGGGTTCGTCCAGGCCAAGCTGAACATCATCGTCTCCGGGGCCACCGGCACCGGGAAGACCACCCTGCTCAACGCGCTCTCCGGACTGATCCCGAACAACGAGCGCATCGTCACCATCGAGGACTCCGCCGAACTCCAGCTCCAGCAGAACCACGTGATCCGGCTGGAGTCCCGCCCCGCCAACGTGGAGGGCAAGGGCCAGATCACCATCCGCGACCTGGTCCGCAACTCCCTGCGCATGCGCCCCGACCGGATCGTGGTCGGTGAGGTCCGAGGCGGGGAGTCGCTCGACATGCTCCAGGCGATGTCCACCGGCCACGACGGCTCGCTCGCCACCGTCCACGCCAACAACGCCGAGGACGCGCTGATGCGCCTCCAGACCCTCGCCTCGATGTCCGAGATCAAGATCCCGTTCGAGGCGCTGCACGACCAGATCAACAGCGCCGTCGACATCATCGTCCAGCTGACCCGGCACGCCGACGGCACCCGCAAGATCACCGAGATCGCCGCCCTCGACTCCCACGGCCGCGACCCGTACCGCATCGTGAGCGTCGCCCGCTTCAACGCGCAGCCGATGGCCGCGGACGGCAGGATCTACGGCCAGTTCCAGTACCTCCCGCTGCCCCGCCGCATCGCCGACCGCCTCTACATGGCCAGCCAGCCCATCCCGCAGGCCTTCGGCGTCGCCCTGCACTCCGACCAACTCGCCACCCGAGAGGCCATGTAGGTATCCCCGCCATGAACTATCTCCCTCTGATCACGGTCGGTGTGACGCTGCTCTGCGGCGTACTCGGCGTCTGGGGCCTGTACGCCTACACCGGCGGCAAGGCGGACCGGGACGCGCTCGTGGAGCGGCTGTCGTACGCCGGGCACGCCGCCAGGAGCAACCGGCACTTCGCCGGCCTGGACCGGCGGCTGCGGACCACCAAGCTCGGCCGGAGGCTCGAACTCAAACTCGGAGCGACGGGGTTGGAGATCACCCCGGGCGAGTTCGTCGTGTACGCGATCGCCGCGATGGCGATCCTCTGGGCGGTCGCCTCCTCCATGCTGGCTTCCTTCTTCGGGCCGGTGGCGGCGCTGATCGGGCTGTGGGCCACGAACGCGTTCCTCAACTGGCAGCGCGTCAAGCGGACCGAACGCTTCATCAACCAACTCCCGGAACTCTCCCGCATCCTGGCGAACGCCACTCAGGCCGGCCTGGCTCTGCGTACCTCGCTCGCCATGGCCGCGGAGGAGTTGGAGAACCCCGCGGGGGAGGAGCTGGCCAGGGTCGCCCGACGCCTCGCCGTCGGTGAATCACTGGACGACGCCCTCAGCGAACTGACCGACCGCTTGCCCTCCCGTGAACTGGCCGTCCTCATCTCGACGTTGGTGCTCTCCAACCGGGCCGGCGGTACGGTCGTCAGCTCACTGCGCAACCTCACCGAGACGCTGGAAGAGCGCAAGGAGACCCGGCGCGAGGTCAAGACCCAGCTCTCCCAGGTCACCGTCACCGCCTACGCCGTACCCATCTTCGGCCTCGGAGCGATGCTCCTGATGAACGCCGTGATGCCGGGGGCGCTGGACCGTATGACGGGTGCCTTCCTCGGCCAGGTCGCCGTGGTGGTCTCCATCGCCCTGTACACGATCGGATTCGTCGTGATCCGTCGTATGTCCCGTATCGACGTCTGAGGGAGGAACGGACATGGATCTGCTGCTCGCCGCAGGCATGGGACTCGCCGTCTACGGCATCCTCTACGGCTACCGGATGTACCGGGCCGACGCCAAGCTGCCCACCGACCTCGCCATCGCCCTCGAAGTGGGCGCCACCCGCACCAACGCCGTGGGCTCCGGAATCGACCGGCTCGGCATGCGCTGGGCCCCCGCCGTGCTGCGGATGATGGGCGAGAAGGCCGTCAACAAGAAGCGCCGCCAGATCGACATGGCGGGCAACCCCGGCGGCCTCACCATCGACCGCTACGCGGCCCGGCGCGCGGTCTACGGCGCGCTCGGCCTCCTCGGCGCCTTCGCCATGCTGCTGCGCGGCCAGGTGTTCTTCGCCCTGCTCATGGTGGGCTTCGGCCTGTTCTGGGTGGAGGCGGGCATCTGGTCGGCGGTCCGGGCCCGGCGAGAGCACATCGAGCGCACACTCCCGGACTTCCTCGACGTCCTCGCGGTGGTGGTGTCCGCAGGGCTCGGGTTCCGCCAGGCACTGGGCCGGGTGGCGGAGAAGTACGAGGGGCCCTGGGCTGACGAACTCCGCATCACCCTGAGGCAGATGGACATGGGTGTCAGCAGGCGCCAAGCCTTCGACGAGCTGCGCAAGCGCAACGACTCCGAACAGGTCGCCATGTTCGTCACCGCTCTCCAGCAGGGTGAGGAGCTGGGTGCCCCGATCGTCGACACGCTGATCCAGATCGCCAACGACATGCGGCGCACCGACGCGCAGAACGCCCGCCGGAAGGCGGCCCGGGCCGTGCCCAAGGCGACCTTCGCCGTGACGACGTTCCTCCTGCCGGGGACGCTCGTTCTGCTGACGGTCGGGTTCCTTTACGGAGCAAACGTCGACTTCGGCTTCGTGACCGGCGGATGAGATGAGAGCCCGTGGCTGGGTGGGGGAGACGAGGTGGACCAGTGCCGCATGAACAAGGGGAACGTTGGCGCACCTGGACCGCCGGGCTCTCCCACTCCACGGACGAGCCCCGGGCGCACCCCGCACTGGCCATTCAGGTCAACGCCCTGCAGGCCATGTGCCGACAGGTCTTCGGCTTCCGCCTTGCGATGATCGCGATCGCCACGCCGTTTGCCATCGGACACACAGCTGCCGGGGCGGCCATGTGGCTGATCGGTGGGGCCATCCTCGTCACCTTCATGGGGTCGTACGTCCTCTTCCGGGACTGGGAGCGCTTCGGCCCGCAGCTGCTTCGTCACCGGTGGATTCTCGGAGTGGATGTCTCTCTCGGGGCACTGCTGCTGGTCACGGCCACCCCGGAGTCGACGCTCGCTTATGTCACGGTGTGCACACCGCTCCTGGCCGGACTGGTCTACGGGTGGCGGGGCTCCGCGGTCTTCGCGGCGCTGCAGATCGTGATCGTCCTCGGCGTGTACAACACGGTCCCCCGTCTGCGGGGTGAGGGCGACGCGAGCGTTCTTCTCCTTCCCGGGTTCTGCGTGATCGCCGGCGCGGTCGGTGTCACCCTGCGAAATCTGCTGCTCCGGTTCGGGACCGCCAGCCAGGCCCTCACCGAGGCCAGGGCGAAGCTCGCCGTCAGCGAAGCGGTCGAGAGCGAGCGCACCCGCCTTGCGCGAGAGATGCACGATTCCGTGGCGAAGACTCTGCACGGTCTGGCCCTGGCGGCGGAAGGTCTTGCCGGCTCGGCCGGCAGGATGGACCCGCTCACCATCAGGAGCCAGGCGGAGCTCGTCGCCCGCTCCGCAAGGCGCGCGGCTGCCGAGTCCCGCGAGCTCCTCACCGATCTGCGGCGTCAATCGGACTTGGACGACGGTATCGATGTGATTGCCGAACTTCAGGCGCGTACAGCTGACTTCGCGGAACGAGGTGCCGTGACCGCCACCTTCCGTCCTCTGAATGACCTTCCGGTGCCGCCGATTCCCCCCGCGGTCGCCCGGCAGCTCCTCACTGTCGTCTCGGAAGCGATGGAGAACGCCCAGCGGCACGCGGACCCGACCTGTCTCGTCGTCCTGGCGGGTGTGAAGGGTGACGTCCTGCGTCTGAGCGTGTACGACGACGGACGTGGGCTGCCGGACGGCACCACCCTCGAAACCCTGCGGAAGGCAGGGCACTTCGGCCTCGTGGGCATGGTGGAGCGCGCGGCCTCGATCGGTGCTCGCCTTCGCATCGGCAGAGGCAGGGAGGCCCGGGGCACCGAAGTGCGCCTGGAGCTGCCACTTGTCGCTCTCGACACCACCGCGGGGCCGGAGAGACCGCAACCGCATTCCTCCCGGCCCGCACCCCGTCCCATGCATGCATCCGAGAGTCCCTGACAGGAGGTCGCAGAATGCCGGACGACATGTCACGTGCGCAGGGCTCCCACACTCCGAAGAGGAGAGGCGAGACGGACCACACCGCACCCGTCCGCTCGGGTCCGAACACGTCGCAACACCCCGCTGGTCATCGCTCCGCAACAACCGAGGTCGAGTCACCCTTCCCCCCGCTCCCTGCCGCACCCCCACCCGCGGTGTTGAGAGTGGTGGTGGCCGACGACAACCCGGTGGTCCGGGCCGGCCTCGGAGCCCTGCTCTCAGGGCGTCCCGACATCGAGGTGGTGGCCGAGGCGACGGATGGGAGGCAGGCGTACGAGATGGTGTTGTCCGAGCGTCCGGACGTCCTTCTGCTGGATGTGCGGATGCCGGGCGTGGACGGCATCTCGGCCCTTCCGTATCTGGTGCCGATCGCCCCGGTGCTGATGCTCACGTACAGCCGCGAGAGCGAGATCGTGCGGGAGGCGCTCCGGTTGGGTGCCGGCGGCTATCTGGTGCACGGCGAGTTCACGGCCGACCAGCTCGTGGCAGCGGTGCGGGACACGAAGGACGGGAGAGCCAGCTTCACCGCCACAGCGGCCAACGCCCTCCTGGCCCATGTGCGTCAGGGCGCTTCGTCGCAGCGCCCCCCTCTGCCCGATGGCCTTGGGGCTGTGCCGGCTTCCGGGCCATTGCCGAAGGCGGAGGGGGAGAGAAAGGGCCCGCCGGGCGCAGGGCGGGAGTTGCCCGTGATGCTGCCCCAGTCGAAGCGAACAGAAGGGGTTTCGCAACTGCAACCGCCTGTGGGACAGTTCTCGGGGGATGAGAAGTTGCCGAAACCGGGCAACCGGTCTGAGCACGGCCTGAGTTCGAGGGAGGTGGAGATCATGGAGCTCATTGCTTCCGGTATGAGTAATCAGCAAATCGCCGCCGTCTGCTTCATCAGCGAGAAGACGGTGAAGAATCACATCAACCGCATCTTCACCAAGCTGCGCAGCCGGAGTCGCAGCGAGGCCATAGCTCGTTGGCTCGGTACGGCCCCGTCCGCAAGCAGTGGTCCGCAGTGGGAGCCGCGCTCATGAGGAGTGGTCGGAGAGCACCCCGGGCGGTTGGGCTTCCCCGGTTGCGAGCGGGGAGCAACATGCCTGCAGACAGAATCGTTTGGGCCCGAAAATGGGTCCTGGGGCCCTCCGGGGAGCAGGTGCTCACGCCGTATGTTGCTTCTGTCGCCGATGGGACCGGCCAGGAGGAAGCCGGTACTGGAGGCGGCAGTGAGGCAGTGTGCGGGTCGGCCGGCAAGCGGCCGACCGGACCAGGAGGGGACCACCACCATGTCGAACATCACCCTGAAGACCGCTGTCCGCGTCAACGGCTGGGCCGGCACGGCGGTTTCCGCCATCCGGAAGCGGTACGCGGCGAAGGACCGGGGGCAGACGGCGTTCGAGTACCTGGGCATCATCCTGGTCGTCGTGGCGATCATCGGTGCGATCATCGCCACGGGCATCGGCTCGGCGATCAGCACGAGGATCACCAACCTGGTGGACTCGATCGTCACTCAGTAATGCGTCGTGATGCTCGCCCCGATGCAGGGCAGGCTTTCCCCATCTACATCATGATGGTGGGGGGCCTGCTCTTCCTCGCGTTGGCCTTCTTCGCCGTGGGTAAGGCGTCCGCTCTTCGTAACGAGGCGCAAGGTGCAGCGGACGCTTCTGCTCTCGCCGCCGCGCAGTCTGCCCGGGAACAGTTCGAAGCTCCGTTCCTTCAAGCTCTGTGGACCGATTCGCTCGGGATCTTCCTCAGTCAGTCCCCTGTCGCTGCCGGGTGTCTCTCCGCTCCTAGGTTCGCTTCGGACAACGACGCAACGCTCACCAGCTGCGAACCCCATGAGGGTGGGCTCCGCGACTCCATCACGACCAAGGTGAAGGGCAACGGGGCGGTGGACTCGTCCGTCCTGCCAGGATCCGCTGGGACCCGAGCGACGACGAAGGCCACCGCCATCGTCGAGTTTCGGTGCGACTGGAGATCGGTGGATCTCAACGAAGACGGGGTCCAAGACATCTACTTCTTCACTTGCGACGGAAAGATGGCCGAGATTAGGCCAAGCAGCCCTCCTCCGTGGTCCAGCGTGAGCAAAATTCTCTTCGACGTGCACTTGGTCGACAGATGACAGCGAACGACGAGTAGAGGATTCGACCCATGAGCATTCGGCGCGCGATCACATCCCGAAGGGCGGTGGCGGCTGTCTCGGCTGCAGCGGCTCTCGTCCTCGTCCTCTCCGGCTGTGGCGGTGATGAGGGCGACGGGGGTACGGAGGAGGGCGCGCCCCCGGTCTCGGCCTCCGCCACTCCCTCCTCGGAAGACAAGGGGGGGCAGCAGGACACTGCTGCCGGTGAGAACGTGGACCCGGATGTGAAGCTCGCCGAGGTCCGTGGACGCGGAACGACCCTGGTCATCAATCAGGTGGTGCGCGACTCCGGTGGCTTCCTGACAGTTCAGGGAGAGATCAAGAATGTGAGCGACAGGGTCCAGAACTCCAGCGGGTGGGCGGGCATCGAGTCCTCGGTCAGCGGGAGCAACCCGAACTCTGTCGCCGGCGCGACACTGGTGGACAAGACGGGGAAAAAGCGCTACTACGTTCTGCGCGACACGGAGAGCCGCTGTCTGTGCACCACCGGGATCGCTCCGCTGGTGGTGGGGGCGTCCATCCCCATCTTCATGCAGTTCCCCGCCCCGCCCGCCACGACCACCGAGGTCGACTTCACCCTGCCGACCTTCGCCACCACGTCCCTCAAGATCTCCGGGTGAGTGCGCGGATGGCTGACACACGACTGACCCCGGCACGGCGACGGCACCTGGCCGTCCCCGTCGCCTCGGTGATGCTGATCGCCGGTGTGACCCTGTTCGGCGGCACGCCCGCCCTGGCCGACGACGGGCCCTCCGTTCCTCCCGGCACCGAGGCCACCTCCGAAGCGCCTGTCCCTCTCGACGCCAACGACCCCGACCTCCGGATGCCCGAGGGCGGCACGCTCGCCCCGGGCAAGGTTCTCGACATCGTGCAGGTCGTCGAGGACATGGGAGGTGAGGAGCGGCGGGAGGACTCGAACCAGTCCATCAAGTTCGCGCTCCAGGCCGAGGTGCTCTTCGGCAAGGACAGCGCGAAGCTCAGCCCGCAGGCGAACGCGCGGATCGCGGCCATCGCGGCCGAGATCAAGAACCAGAACGCCACCCAGATCCGGGTCTTCGGTTTCACCGACAACCTCGGCTCCGCGGCCCACGGCGACGTGCTCTCCAAGCAGCGCGCGGAGGCCGTTCACGCGGTGCTCTCCCAGCAGCTCGGTGCGGAGGTCACCTTCGAGATCCGCGGGTACGGCGAGGAGTACCCGATCGCGGACAACGGCACCGAGGAGGGCCGGAGGAAGAACCGGCGCGTGGAGGTCTCCTTCCCGCGCGGAGCCACCTCCTGAGGTGCTGATCGGCTGAACCGCCGGGCCCGGGTCGCGAGCACCTCGTGACCCGGGCTCCAGCCGTCCCGGCCCGGTCCGCCGTCCCGCCCAGCTCGGCCGTCCCGGCCCGGTCCGTCGCCCCGTCCGGTCCGTAGCCCCGCCCGGTCCGTCCTCACCGATCGCCCCGGGCCCGCCAGTCGTGGCCGCCCGTCCGGCCGCCACCGTGGTGCCGCCGGTCGTACGCGGACGAGTAGGCGGACGGCGGAACGGGTGCGGTGGCCCGCTCCTCCAGCAGCCGGTCCACCGCGATCGCCGCGGCGGCGCCGGTGACGAGCGAGGCGGCGGGCATCAGAAGGCCCTCGATGTCCGCCAGGTCCCAGCCCCAGGAGACGGCGTAGCCGTGGCCGAGCCCGGCCAGCGGGACGGCCAGGCAGCCGAGCGGGTACAGCATCCGGGACGCCCGAAGTCTTTCGGGGAGCAGCCGGGCTGCCGCCAGTACGGCCAGGGCGGTGACGGCGAGGCTCGGAACGTGCCGCAGCCCCAGCCGCCAGCCGAAGCTCTCCAGGCGTTCCGGGGTGCCCAGCGTCACCTCCAGCGCCCGGCCGACCATGAAGCCGGCGGCGACGAGGACGAGCGCGCCCGCCACCCAGCTGCGGACCAGGGGGAGAAACAGTGGGGTGCGTGGCGCGGCACCTGCGTTGCCCCGCTCTCGGCCCGAGCTGTCACTGCTCACGGTCCACCCCTTCCCGGCGTACGCCATGGCCCCTTCGTGAGAGTAGGCGGCGAGCCGTCCCTCGGCACGGGTCCACGGCCCCCATCCGGGGCCCAAGCCGACGGCGCACGAACCCTGTTGACGTCGCGTGTACGCAACGACCAGGGACCGCCCACCCGAAGCCGTCCCCACGAGGGCTTTCCCGTCGCGTGGATCAATGGGCCCCCGCTGAGCCCAGGGGCCCAAGACTCAGCCCCGTAAGGGAGTTAGCGTCGGATCCGTAGATCACGAGACAGCGATCCGGTGCTCCCCCCACGGTGCCGGCCGCACGCCGACGGGAACCTGCCGTGAAAGTGCTGGAAAGTGTGCGCAGCCTGGTCTTCCTGGGGACCCTCCCGCAAGCCAGGGCCTTCGCCGCCGCCTGTGCGGAACGCACCTCCGTGGTGCTCCTGCGATCCCTGGACCTCGCCGGACGGGCCGACGACCTGGCGGCGTGCCGGGCCGCCGTGGACGTGCTCTGGAGTCCCCACCCGCGGCCCGTCGCGGTCCCGGGGCTGCTCCGGCACCTGCACGCGCTGCCCGAACTGCACGGTCCCGGAGCCGTCGCCGGGCTTGACGTGCTGGCGAGGACCGGGGCCCGCGCGCTGTACTCCGCGCTGGTCCTGGCCGCCAGCCCCGAGGGCCGTGGTGGACCAGGAGGTGCGGTGGAACCGTCTTTCTTCGCACGGGACTTCGCGCGGGAGTTGTACTTTCATGGGGCGAAGCGGCTCCCGGCCGAGGAGGACGGCGCACAGAACCGCGACGTGTCGCTGATCATGTCCTTGCGTGCGGGGGAGCTGCCGGGGGCGCTGGCGTCGTTACGGGCGAAGGCGGCGGAGGAGGGGCGCTACCGGCTGGCCCTGGCCGTCACCGGGTGCACGTCCCACGCACCTGGTCCGGCGGTCCACGTACCCCGCCCGGCGGGTCGGAAGAGGGGTGGCCTGCCGCGCTCCGCGTGATCCCGCGCACCACTGGATCGTGTGGTGGAGGGGCGCCGTCCGTGCGGCGTTCAACGCCCGGCCGTCCGTGACATGCGGACGAAACGCGCGGCGTGCAGGGTGGAGGGCGGCGGACGGGATGAACAGGGCGCGGCGCCGCGGAAGCGGGTGTGCCGAGCAGAGGGCGGACGGTGGGCGCATGCGAAGTCGGCCCGGGAAAAGGGCGGTCGGTTTTCTCGCCGTCGTGCTCTGTCTGCTGGTGGGTGCCTGCGCACCGGGCGGTGGCGGAGGGGTCGACCGGGCGACCTCGCGTCCGGGGGGCGCGAGCGGGAGCCCCGCGGTCCCGGCTCTCCCGCCTGCCCTCGGAACCGTCGTGCGTGCCGGATCGCTTGTCTCCACACCGGACGAAATGGTGCTGCGCAGCGGCGAGTTGAAGGGGTACGAGATAGCGCCCCTGGGGTACGAGGAGGTGCGCGGTACCGAGCGGTCCGACGCCCCCGCCTGTGCCCCGCTCGTCGACCTGGTCAACCTCGATCCTCAACCGGCGCCCACCGCAGCCGTGTTGCGGACCGCCGTCGACGTGTCCCGTGCCGGACGGGACGATCAGACCGTGGTGACCGTGCTGTTGGCCGCGTACGCCGACGACGGCGCCGCCGCGTCGCTCCTGCGCCGGGTGCGGCGGGCCGTCGCCGTCTGCGCCGACGGGTTTCGTACCCGGGGCAGTGACGGGCCGGCCGGGTACACCGCCGTATCCGCGCTGCCCGCCCCGCGCGCCGGTCAGGACGCGGTGGCGTTCCGGATGATGTGCGGCAGAGGCGGGCAGTCGAGCCCGCTGGTGTTCACCGTCGTGCGGAGCGCGACCGCCGTGGTCGTCTTCAGTGCGGCCAACTACCTGGACGGCAGGGTCCCCGCCATCCCGCCCGCTCTCGTCACCGCACAGGCCGAGAAGCTCCCGCCGGCCCCGTGAGGGGCCGAATTCCTTCTCCGTACGGGAGTTCCGTACGGGAGTTCCGTTAAGGGAGGTCAGCCACCGTCCGGCCCCGCCCGGTCCACCGTCACCCGGACCCCGGGCCGCAGTCCCCAGCCCGCCATCGCACCGGCCTGCGACTCCACCGCGTGGCGGGCGCGCAACCGGGGCAGGCCGAGGCGGCCCGGCTTCATCGTGCGGACGGCGACGACGTTCAGCTTCCGGTCCAGGTAGGCCACGTCGATGGCGAACCGCATCCGGAAGGTGTGAACGCTCGAACAGGGCGTCAGCAGCAGCGCACCCTCGATGCCGTCCTGCCCGAGCAGCCCCCGGGTGCGCGCCCGGTACGAGGCCGCCACCCGCAGCGGGACCACCCGTGCCTCGCCGCCCGTACCCACGGTCAGTGTTCCGTCGCCATCACGCCATCTGCCCATGGGGCCGACCGTAGCGCCCGCCGGAAGGACGCGTGCCCTGTCGGGCAAGATCGAGCGGGCGAGGACCGAGTGGGCAACGAGGAGTGGGCAACGAGGAGTGGCAAGGGCTGAGTGGGCAAGGACTGAGTGGGCGCGGACTGGGCGGCCCGTCAGTGGGCCCTCGGGCCCAAGACCCGTGCGGGGGAGTGCGATTAGGGTCGGTCCGTGGACGCCACCTGGATCGCCGTCGTGACCCTCGCCGCCGTCTGGGGCACCGCCGCCGGACTGCTGATCCCGCGTGCGGCGTACCGGTTCTCGGTGGAGCCGGAGGAGAAGTGGCGGGACTCCTGTCCCGCCGGGCACCCGTTCCCCGCGACCGGCCCCAGCCGCGGCTGGCTGGGCCCTGCCCGCTGCCCGGCCTGCACGACGACCACACGGGCCACGTCGACCACGACGGGAGCGACGTCCACGACGTCCACGACGTCCACGACGTCCACGACGTCCACGACGTCCACGACGTCCACGACGTCCACGACGTCCACGGCAGGCACGACGAGCGCGACGGCACCGGCGAGCTCCACGGGCAGCACCCCCACCCCCACCCCGTATGCGCCGCAGCTCGCCCTCCCCGTGGTGACCGCACTGGCCTGCGCCCTGCTGGCTGCCGCGACCGGGGCGCGTCCCGAGCTCGCCGTCTGGCTGCTGCTCGCTCCCGTCGCCGTGCTCCTCGCCGCTGTCGACCACCGGGTCCACCGCCTGCCCGACCAGCTGACCCTGCCGCTGGCCGGAGCCGCCGTCGTCCTCCTGGGCGCGGCGGCCCTGCTGCCGGAGCACGTCGGTTCCTGGACCGGGGCGCTGCTCGGCGGGGCCGCGCTGGGCTGCTTCTACCTGCTCCTCTACCTGATCAACCCGAACGGGATGGGCTTCGGCGACGTGAAGCTCGCCCTCTCCCTCGGCGTGGTGCTCGGCTGGTACGGCTGGCCCGTGCTGGTCGCGGGCGGGTTCGCCGGGTTCCTCTTCGGCGCCACGTACGGCTTCGGGCTTCTGGTGCTGCGGCGCGCGAACCGTCGTACGGGCATCCCGTTCGGCCCCTTCATGATCGCGGGCGCGCTGACCGGCGTCCTCCTGGGTGCCCTGTGACGCCCGGCCACGGGCAGGTCGGGGCGACGGTACAGCCGGCTGCCGAAGCCGACGGCCGAACCCCAAGGCGCAGGATCTCAAAACCGTTCGCGGTCGCCGCGCTCTCCTGCGACCCTGCGGACATGCCGAAGCAGCCCGAAACCCCCGCCTCCTCCCCGCTCCTCACCGGGGCGTCCGCCGACCGGTTCGCCGCGCTGGTGGCCGAGGCGGAGGCGGCGCCGACGGACGGCTGGGACTTCTCCTGGCTGGACGGGCGGGCGACCGAGCAGCGGCCCTCCTGGGGGTACGCCCGCGCGATGGCCGACCGGCTCGGCCGGGCCACCGCCGCGCTCGACATCCAGACCGGCGGCGGCGAGGTACTGGCCTCGGCTCCCGTCCTGCCACCGCTCATGGTGGCCACCGAGTCCTGGCCGCCGAACGTGGCCCGCGCCACCGGCCTGCTCCACCCGCGCGGGGCGGTGGTGGTCGTGGACTCCGACGAGCCGCCGCTGCCTTTCGGGAACGGCGCGTTCGACCTGGTGACCAGCAGACACCCGGTCACCACGTGGTGGCAGGAGATCGCCCGGGTGCTGGCCCCCGGGGGCACGTACTTCTCCCAGCAGGTCGGTCCCGCGAGCGTCTTCGAGCTCGTCGAGCACTTCCTCGGCCCACTGCCGCCCTCGGCGTACGCCGCGCGCGACCCCGAGCGGGCCCGCGCCGAGGCCGAGGCGGCGGGGCTCGTGGTGACCGACCTCCGGTCGGAGTCGCTGGACACCGCGTTCTTCGACATCGGGGCCGTCGTCTACTTCCTCCGCAAGGTCATCTGGATGGTGCCGGGTTTCACCGTCGACGCCTACCGGCCACAACTGGAGTCGCTGCACCGGCGGATCGAGGCCGAGGGCCCTTTCACCGCCCGCACCACGCGCTTCCTGATCGAGGCGCGCAGGCCGACAAGCGCCCCGTGGAACGGCTTTCGGTGAGGAAATCGTTAACCTCCCTCCCCTTGTGCCGTCTTGTACCGCAGAGTGCGATCCTGGACGAGTTGTACGGAGAGAGGGAGCGTGTCGTGGGGAGCGAGCAGTCCGGGGGGACAGCCGGCCGACACCGCTCGGGCAGGTCCGACTGGCTCCGGGGCGCCCGGATCATCGGCGTCCACGGTGTCTTCTACCGCCCGGACGGCCGGGCAGGCGGCGCCGAAGCGGTCGAGTTCGTCCTCGCGGACGAGCGGTCCGTCCTGATGACCTGCGCTTCGGACCGGACGCTCCGGGTGACGGCCGGCACTTGGCCGAGGCTGCCCGAATGGTGCGTGCCCGCCGGGCTGTGGGTGCACGGCCCGCTGAACAGCGTGCCGCCCGCACCGTACGGGGGAGGCTGGACGGTCACCGGGGCCCGGGAGAGCCGGGACGAGAGCGACGAGGTGCGCGAGGCCGTCATCCACTGTGAGAACGGCGACTTCGTGGTCACCGCCGGGGACGCGCTCGTCATCCGCTTCCACTCGGCCTGAAACCGGCCTCGAACCAACCGGTAGCGGTCTCGAACCCGATCCGGACGTCGAACCAACCGATACCCGGCCCCGACCCGTACCGGCCCCGACCCGTCCCGGCCCCCGCCCCGGTACGCCCCGGTGCCCGCCCCGTTACGCCCCCTTGCCCGTCCCAGGCGCCCCACACGCCCCGGAATGCCGGATTCCCTGCCCGGAACGGAGTTCGGTGAATCCGGAGAGTAGTTGTGGAGTGGCGCGGCGGGCGAAAACGCTCACGAAGGGTTAGGGTGGAGCTCCCCCCCTCGGGCCGGTCCGTATCCCCCCCACGGACCGGCCCGATTTTTTTGGGAGGTCCGGGGCCCAGGGTGCCCGGGCGGTGTCCCCGCCGACTCCCCTCCCGCACTACGCCTCCCCGCATGACGCCCTCCGCACTACGCCTCCCACCCCCTGCCGGGGCCTCCGGCGCGGGCCCGGTACTCCCCGGAGTCGCCGCGCGACACGGTGGTACGAGAGGCGGGCGAGTGCTCACATTTCTCTGTTTTTCGCGGAGTTGTGACAGACCGGGTTGGGCCCGTGCCGCCTTCCCGCAGTAATGTGACGGCTTCGGGGAATGCCGGCGCGCGGCGCGGCACTCGTCCGCGCGGGGCCGTGCGGACATGGCGGCGAACCCCCACGGGGAGGTCCCCGTACCCCTGTGACAGGGGCGGGCGGGCCGATGACCCGTACGGAACCGAGAGGGTGAACTCAGTGAACTTGCGCGACCTGGTGTACGGGCTCTACGCACGCCGGGTGGAAGGCCGGCTGGACCACTCACAGGTGCCGAAGCACATCGGGGTCATCCTCGACGGCAACCGCCGCTGGGCGAAGGCGTCCGGTGGTTCGGCGGTGCAGGGGCACCAGGCCGGCGCGGACAAGATCTCCGAGCTGCTCGGCTGGTGCAACGAGACCGATGTCGAGGTCGTCACCCTCTGGCTGCTGTCGACGGACAACTTCGACCGCCCCGAGGCCGAGCTGAAGCCCCTCCTCGGCATCATCGAGAACACCGTGAGCAACCTGGCCTCGGACGGCCGCTGGCGGGTCCACCACGTGGGCACCATGGACCTGCTCCCCGCCCAGACCCAGCTCGTCCTCAAGGAGGCGGAGCAGGCCACCGCCGACATCGACGGGATAATCGTGAACGTCGCCGTCGGCTACGGGGGCCGCCAGGAGATCGCCGACGCCGTGCGTTCGCTGCTCCTGGACCACGCCGACAAGGGCACCAGCTTCGAGGAGCTGGCGGAGGTCGTCTCCACCGACCTCATCTCCGAGCACCTCTACACCCGCGGTCAGCCCGACCCCGACCTGGTGATCCGTACCAGCGGTGAGCAGCGGCTCTCCGGATTCATGCTGTGGCAGAGCGCTCACTCCGAGTACTACTTCTGCGAGGTCTTCTGGCCGGCCTTCCGCAAGGTCGACTTCCTCCGCGCGCTCCGCGACTACGCGGCCCGCCACCGGCGCTACGGCGCCTGAGCGACCCGGCCCCCGGAGCCGCCCGCAAGCGGGACCACCGGCAGAGCGCCCACTCCTTATATACGTACGCGATATACGTACGCGCCATATACGTACGCGCCACCGCCACGAGGGCGTCCCCGCCGACCGGGGGCGCCCTCGTGGCGGTCCTCCGCCCGTCGGCCGGTGGTTGCCACGTGTCCACCTGGGCGTCCCGGGACGGTGGCACAACCCGTGGCATGGCTTCGGGCGTTCGAGGGAATATCCCTGACAGGTCGACGTCCGGTCAGCAACCAGGCGGACGTCGCATCACGTGGGCGGCCCACCGGACCGTCCACCCGGGAGGCCCTTTGCACACGAAGGACCGTACGCACCGTACGTCCGACGCGGAGGGCCGGTGTTCGGCCCGCGCATTCGGGTCCGAACCCGGTCCGTCCTCTTCCTCCGGGAAGTTCCGCGACGTCCGTCGCACTCCCCGACCTCGTCCGAGGGGGTACGTCCTTCCGTGGTGACCAGCTCAAAGCGCCGCATGCCCGACAGGCGCACCTATGTTCTCGACACCAGCGTCCTGCTGGCCGACCCCAACGCCATGACGCGCTTCGACGAGCACGAAGTCGTGCTGCCGATCGTCGTCGTCACGGAGCTGGAGGCCAAAAGGCACCACCCGGAGCTCGGTTACTTCGCCCGGCAGGCCCTGCGCCTGCTCGACGACTTCCGCGTCCGGTACGGCAGGCTCGACGCCCCGATCCCCCTCGGGGACCTGGGCGGCACGCTCCGTGTCGAACTCAACCACTCCGACCCCGGCGTGCTGCCCGCCGGCTACCGGCTGGGGGACAACGACTCACGGATTCTCGCGGTGGCGCGCAACCTCCAGGCCGAGGGGTACGACGTCACGGTCGTCTCCAAGGACCTGCCGCTGCGCATCAAGGCGTCCTCGGTCGGGCTGCTCGCCGAGGAGTACCGCGCCGAGCTGGCCATCACCGACTCGGGCCATACCGGGATGGCCGAACTGCCGCTCTCCGGGGAGCAGGTGGACCTGCTGTACTCCGAGGAGACGCTGTACGTCCCCGAGGCGGCCGAACTCCCGGTGCACACCGGGCTCGTCCTCCAGTCCGAGCGGGGCAAGGCGCTCGGCCGGGTCACGGCGCAGGGCAACGTCCGCCTGGTGCGCGGGGACCGGGAGGCGTTCGGCATCCACGGCCGCAGCGCCGAGCAGCGGATCGCGCTCGATCTGCTGCTCGACCCGGAGGTCGGCATCGTGTCGCTCGGCGGCAGGGCCGGTACGGGCAAGTCGGCGCTGGCGCTCTGCGCCGGCCTCGAAGCCGTCCTGGAGCGCCGCCAGCACCAGAAGGTGATGGTCTTCCGGCCGCTGTACGCGGTCGGCGGGCAGGAGCTGGGCTATCTCCCGGGCAGCGAGGCCGAGAAGATGAGCCCCTGGGCGCAGGCCGTCTTCGACACGCTCTCGGCGGTGGCCGGGCGCGAGGTGATCGAGGAGGTGCTGGGGCGCGGGATGCTGGAGGTCCTGCCGCTCACGCACATCCGGGGCCGCTCGCTGCACGACGCGTTCGTGATCGTCGACGAGGCGCAGTCCCTCGAACGCAACGTCCTGCTGACCGTTCTGTCCCGTATCGGGGCAAATTCCCGTGTGGTGCTCACCCATGACGTGGCCCAGCGGGACAACCTCAGAGTCGGCCGGTACGACGGCGTGGTCGCCGTGGTGGAGAAGCTGAAGGGTCATCCGCTCTTCGCCCACGTGACACTCACCCGCTCCGAGCGTTCACAGATCGCCGCACTGGTGACCGAAATGCTCGAAGAGGGATAGATCAACGACAGATTCGGTGAACTGTCCCGCATGTCCCTGAGGGTCGCCCGGCGAGCGAAGCAGCTTAGCCGGGCGTCTTCATGTCGCGCCGTCATTTCCGTCAAACGGGTGGCGTAAACGGCGTGTGAGCTTTCCCACGCAACAGAGAATTGCTTCCCGGCGTCCTCGTCCGGCAGAGTCTTGCTTCCGTCAGGCCCCGCATACGGAAACCGGGCACCTTCCGAGGCGCTCAGCACCACACAACTCAACAACCGATCTCCGTATGCCGCCCGCGAGCACTACGCGGCACTTCCGCGAGGAAGTCGCCCACCGGGCCCGTGCCTCCCGTGACCCAAGCAGTAGGGAGGCCAGTGTCAGAGGGCACGATCGCGCCCGCGAGGTCACCTAAGCGGGCGATGCTGGAAGGACACCGTGTGAGCCGGATCTCGGTCCGGGGGTTCGCAGTGGCATCAGCCACCGCGGTCACCACCGTTGGCGCCGTCGTAGGCGTTGCTTCGGGCAGCACTCCCGCTGTCGACGACAACAACTTCGAGGCGACCGCAGCCGACACCACGCTGCTCGCAGACATCCCCGTGGGCCACCAGGCCCAGGTCCAGACCGCTTCGCTGACGCAGCAGGCCGATGCCCAGGCATCCGCCGCCGACGCCGCCGCGAAGAAGTCGGCCGAGGAGTCGGCCCGCCTGCAGGCCGCCAAGGACGCCAAGACCAAGAAGCAGGCGGCCGAGGACCAGGCGCAGCGCGAGAAGGAAGCCAAGGAGGCCCAGGAGGCCAAGGACGCCGAGGAGCGCGCCAGCCGCTCGGCCGTCCGCGACGCCACCTCGTTCGCCGCCCAGGGCTCGTACAGCGTCGCCGAGGTCCAGGCGATCGCCCGGCAGATGATCCCCGCCGACCAGTTCCAGTGCTTCAGCAACATCGTGAACCACGAGTCGACGTGGAACTACCGCGCGGTCAACGCCTCCTCCGGCGCGTACGGCCTGGTCCAGGCGCTCCCGGGCTCCAAGATGGCGTCCGCGGGCGCCGACTGGCAGACCAACCCGGCCACCCAGATCAAGTGGGGCCTCAGCTACATGAACGCCAGCTATGGCAGCCCCTGCGGTGCCTGGTCGTTCTGGCAGGCCAACAGCTGGTACTAGGCCGCTGGTACCGGGCCGCGCCGGCAGCCCGCCGCGCAACCTCCCGATGCCCCGCACCGTCCTACGGTGCGGGGCATCGTGCGTGGTGCGACACGTTGCCCATGTACGGTCGCATTCCGGCTGTTCGGGGGTAGACGGTCGGTGCACACCCACGGGGGAGAGGGCCCACGCATGTCGAAACTGCCCGGTTGGCTCGGACGAGTCGGGGCCGAACTGACGGACCTGGCCGCCCGCCTGGACGAGCGGCGGCAGCGAGCCGAGGCCGAGGAGGCCGAGTCCGGGCACGGCCACGCGCACGCCTCCGCGCATTCCGGGCATCACGCCGCCTCCGCCCGGGCCGCGCGGAGCGCCCCGGACGCGACCGCCCAGGTTCCCGCACCGCCCGCCTACGCGCCCCAGGTCGCCGCCCGGCCCGATCCGGTGGCCGCCATCCCCTGGGGCATGCGGGTCGCCGCCGAGGCCGGCTGGCGGCTGCTCGTGCTCGCGGGGACCCTCTGGGTGCTGATGCGCGTCATCAGCGCCGTCCAGCTCGTCGTGCTCGCCTTCGTGGCCGCCCTGCTGGTCACGGCGTTGCTGCAGCCGACCGTGGTGCGCCTGCGGCGGTACGGGCTGCCGCGCGGCCTGGCCACCGCGGTCACCGCCGTCCTGGGCTTCGTCATCATGGGGCTGGTCGGGTGGTTCGTCGTCTGGCAGGTGATGGACAACCTCGACACGCTCTCCGACAAGGTCCGCGACGGGATCGACGAGCTGAAGCGCTGGCTGCTCGACAGCCCGTTCCACGTCACCGAGTCGCAGATCAACGACATCGCCAAGAACCTCAGCGACACCATCGGCACCAACACCGAGGAGATCACCTCCGCCGGCCTCCAGGGCGTCACGGTGATGGTCGAGTTCCTCACCGGGATGCTGCTGGCGATGTTCTCGACGCTCTTCCTGCTCTACGACGGCAAGCGGATCTGGCAGTGGACCCTCAAGCTGGTCCCCGCCCAGGCGCGCCCGGGGGTGGCCGGGGCCGGACCGCGCGCCTGGCGCACCCTCACCGCCTATGTGCGGGGCACCGTGATCGTCGCGCTGATCGACGCCATCTTCATCGGTCTCGGGATCTACTTCCTCGATGTGCCGATGGCGGTGCCGCTCGCCGTGTTCATCTTCCTCTTCGCCTTCGTCCCGCTGGTCGGCGCCGTGGTCTCCGGGGCGCTGGCGGTGGTCGTGGCGCTCGTCACCGAGGGGGTGTTCACCGCCCTCATGGTGCTGATCGTGGTGCTGGCGGTGCAGCAGATCGAGGGGCACATCCTCCAGCCGTTCATCCTCGGCCGGGCGGTGCGGGTCCACCCGCTCGCCGTGGTCCTCTCCGTCGCCGCCGGCGGGATGGTCGCGGGCATCGGCGGCGCGGTCGTCGCCGTGCCGCTGGTCGCCGTCACCAACACGGTGGTCGGCTACCTGCGGTCGTACAGCCGCCAGGAGGCCCAGCGGCACGCCCCGCAACCGCACGGCGCCTCCGCGCTCCACGTCGCCCCCACCCCCGCCCCCGGCACCCCGCCCGAGGACAGGTACGACGAGTCGTACCCGGGCGGCGGCGAGGACGGTCCGGGCGGTACGCGGACGGACGGTAAGCAGGCGGACGGTACGCGGACGGACGGTACGCAGGCGGGCGGTTCAGGGCCGGGCGCCACGGAGCCGGGCAGTACGCCGCCGGGTGCCGGCGGTCCGGCCGACGGGACCACCGCTTCGGAGGACGGGGACACGCCTCCCGGAGCGGACGACGTACCCGGAGCGGACAACGTAATCGGAGCGGACGACGTACCCGGAAGCGGAGAGGACCGCCCCCGGGCGTGACGGGGACGTCAGCGGGCGGCCCTCGCGACGGCCTCCGGGGTGAGGGGCGTGAAGAAGTTGACGAGGGTGCCGTCGGGGTCGCGGAGGAGCAGCGACCGGTTGCCCCAGGGCATCGTGGTGGGCTCGTTGACGAAGTCGGTGACGAAGCCGGTGAGGTTCCCGTACACGCGGTCCACGTCCTCGACCAGGAACTCGACGATCACGCTGTGGTTCGCGGCGGGGCGGGCGGAGCCCGGCGCGAACAGCGGCACGGTGCGGGTGCTGCCGATGGCGAGCGTGGCGCCGGAGGTCCTGATCTCGGCGAAGTCCTCGGTGGACCAGGTCGCCGTCACCCCGGTGGCCTTCTCGTAGAACGCGACGAGACGCGAGAGGTCGCCGGTGATGATCCGGATCGATGCGAGGTCCATGGTGTTCTCCCTGGGACGGTGGAAGCTCTGCCCTTCGCACGATAGAAGCGATACCGGACAGAACCGGTCCGGTATCGGAGCGGAACATCCACGAGATGCACGAGATGCACGAGATGCATCAGGACGCACAGGGCTCACGGGGCTCGCGTTAGGCTCCGGGCATGTCCCGCCCCGCCGGTCGAGTGCTCACCCTCCTGGAGCTGCTGCAGTCGGGCGGCGTCCGGACGACCGCCGAGCTGGCCGGCCGGCTCGGGGTCGACGCCCGCACCGTGCGGCGGTACGTGGACCATCTGATCGACCTCGACGTGCCCGTCGAAACGGTGCGCGGTCGCTACGGCGGATACCGGCTCGGCCCCGGCTACCGCATGCCCCCGCTCATGTTCGGCGACGACGAGGCGCTCGCCGTGCTGCTCGGCCTGATCGCCGGGCGCAGGACGGGGCTGACGACGGCGGGCGGGACGGCGGCCGGGACGGCGGGCGAGACGGCTGCCGCCAAGATCCGCCGGGTGCTGCCCGAGCGCGTCGCCCGCAGGCTCGCCACGGTGCTGGAGGCCCTGGCCTTCACCGATCCGCCCGGCGAGCCGGCCGCTCCGGACGCCGGGGTCCTGCTCACCGTCGCCGACGCGGTACGCCACCGTCGGCCGCTCTCGATCAGGTACACCGGGCGCGACGGACGGTGCGGCGAGCGCGGCCTGCATCCGTACGGGATCGTCGCCCACGCGGGCCGCTGGTACGTCACCGGCACGGACCCCGGGGTCGGCGAGGACCGGACCTTCCGGCTCGACCGCGTCGCCGACGCGAGGACCCTGCCCGGTTCGTTCGAGGCACCCGAGGGGCCCGAGCCCGCGGAGCGACTTCTGGCCGGGTTCGCCGCCGCCGAGTACCGGCACCGGGTGACCCTGCGGATCCACGGTACGGCCGAGCAGATCCGCGCCCGTCTCCCCGCAGCCGTCGCGAGCCTGGACGAACTCCCCACGGATCCGCGCGGGGACGGCACCGCCGGGAACATGGACGGGACCGACTGCACCATGGACGGGGGCACGGACGGGACCGACGGGGACACGGACGGGACTGCGGGCACCGGCACAGCCCCGGCTCCGGCCCCGGAGGCCGAGCGCTGGCACCGGGTCGAGCTGCGGGCGGAGCGGCTCGACTGGCTGCCCCCGCTACTCGCCTCGCTGGACCGGCCGTTCACCGTCGAGCGCCCGGACGAACTGCGCGCTCTCGTCGTCGCGTTCGCCGACCGCTTCGCCGCCCGCGCCCGCCGCACCTGATCCGGGCGAGCGCGCGCACCGTACGACAAGAACCGCGCGCACCCCACGACAGGAACCGGGCGCACCGTGCGAGCGCGGAAGCGTGCCCGGAGAGCGAACAGCGCGCACGCGAAGAAGGACCCCGCGGACGGTCGGTCGTCCACGGGGTCCTTCTCGTACAAGGTACCGCTGTCCTATTCGGCGAGCACGGCCTCGGCTTCGAGGGTGACGCCGACGGCCTGGAGCACCGAAGCGATCTTCACGGCTTCCTGGATCGTCTCGCGGTCCACGCCGGCCTGGCGGAGCACCTGCTCGTGGGAGTCCAGGCACTGGCCGCAGCCGTTGATCGCGGAGACGGCGAGCGACCAGAGCTCGAAGTCGACCTTCTCCACGCCCGGCTTGCCGATGACGTTCATCCGCAGACCCGCGCGGAGGTTGCCGTACTCCGGGTCCGACAGCAGGTGCCGGGTCCGGTAGAAGACGTTGTTCATCGCCATGATGGCGGCGGCCGACTTCGCGGCGGTGTACGCCTCCGCGGAGAGGTTGGCCTTGGCCTCCGGCTCCAGTTCGCGCAGGACCTTCGGCGAACGCGAGGCGATCGCGCAGGCGAGCACGGTGCCCCAGAGCTGCTGCTGCGGCAGCTCGCTGTTGCCGATCACCGAACCGAGGTTCAGCTTCAGGTCCTTCGCGAAGTCCGGTATGGCGGACTTGAGTTCGTCGAGTGCCATGGTGGTATCAGCTCACTCGCCGGAGAGGAGGGCGACCGGGTCGAGGGTGTTCTCGCCCTTGGTCCAGTTGCACGGGCACAGCTCGTCGGTCTGCAGGGCGTCGAGGACCCGCAGGACCTCCTTGGGGTTACGGCCCACGGAACCGGCGGTCACCATCGTGAACTGGATCTCGTTGTTCTGGTCGACGATGAAGACGGCGCGCTGTGCGAAGCCGTCCTCGCCCTCGATGCCGAGGTCGCGCATGAGCTCGTGCTTCGAGTCGGCCATCATCGGGAAGGGCAGGTCGGTCAGGTCCGGGTGGTCCTTGCGCCAGGCGTGGTGCACGAACTCGGAGTCGCCGGAGAAGCCGAGGATCTGGGCGTCACGGTCGGCGAACTCGTCGTTCAGCTTGCCGAAGGCGGCGATCTCGGTCGGGCACACGAAGGTGAAGTCCTTGGGCCACGCGAAGACGATCTTCCACTGACCCTCGTAGGTCTTGTGGTTGATCTGAGCGAACTCCTTGCCGCTCTCCAGCGACACGCAGGCGGTCAGGTCGAACTCGGGGAACTTGTCACCGACAGTGAGCACACGATCTCCTAGCAGGTCAGGAATTCCCCTTTTGGGGGCCTTCCTGGAGGGTTGGACTGGCTCCACCTTGGCACAGAGAGCATTGATCGCGGAAATAGCTACACTCGGTGCCGATGATCGGAGGTACCTATCAGTGGCTCAGGCAATCCAGGGCAATAGGACCAAACAGCCCAGCCTCTCGCAGCTGCGCGCCTTCGTGGCCGTGGCGGAGCACCTGCACTTCCGGGACGCGGCGGCGGCGATCGGGATGAGCCAGCCCGCGCTCTCCGGGGCCGTCTCCTCGCTGGAGGAGGCACTCGGTGTCCAGCTCATCGAGCGGACGACGCGCAAGGTGCTGCTCTCGACGGCGGGCGAACGCCTCGCGCTCCGCGCCGGTGCCGTGATGGACGCGGTCGGGGCGCTCGTCGAGGAGGCCGAAGCGGTACGGGCGCCGTTCACCGGCACCCTGCGGCTCGGGGTGATCCCGACCGTCGCCCCGTACCTGCTGCCGGCCGTGCTGCGCCTGGTCCACGACCGGTACCCCGAACTCGACCTCCAGGTCCACGAGGAGCAGACCACCTCGCTGCTGGAGGGGCTTTCCGCCGGACGGCTCGACCTGCTGCTGCTCGCCGTGCCGCTCGGTCACCCCGGGGTGACCGAGCTGCCGCTCTTCGACGAGGACTTCGTGCTGGTCACCGAGCGGAACCACCGGCTCGGCGGGCGCGCCGACCTCCCCCGCGAGGAGCTGCGCGGCCTGCCGCTGCTGCTGCTCGACGAGGGCCACTGCCTGCGCGACCAGGCGCTGGACATCTGCCGGGAGGCCGGGCGTACGGACGGGGCGCCGGTGACGACGACCGCCGCCGGGCTCTCCACCCTCGTGCAGCTCGTCGCCGGCGGCCTCGGGGTGACCCTGCTGCCGCGCACCGCCGTGACCGTGGAGACCGCCCGTAACCCGGCGCTCGCCACCGCCCGCTTCGCCGACCCCGCCCCCTCGCGGCGGGTCGCGCTGGCCATGCGGACCGGGACCGCCCGGCACGAGGAGTTCGGCCAGTTCGCCGCCGCGCTGCGCGAGGCGATGGCCGTGCTGCCGGTACGGATCACGGCCGCCGGGGAGGAGTGAACCCGGGCGGTCGCCGGTACGGCCGACGGCCGAAGGGGAGCGGGCACCCGTGCGGTCGCGGGTACGGCCGACGGCCGCCGGGGAGGAGTGGACCCCCGCGCGCCGCGGCCGCCCCCACCGCCCGCCCCCCCCCCCCACCGCCCCCCCCCCCCAACGCCCCCGCCCACCCCACCCCCCCCCCCACGCCCCC
>NZ_JBHWYX010000009.1:129583-138961 GCF_042728795.1 Streptomyces sp. NPDC060184 | reverse complement strand
GGGGGCGGCGCCCCCGGGGGGGGCGGGGGCCGCCCCGCGGGGCGGGGGGGGGGGGGCCCCCCCGGGCGGCCGTCGGCCCGCCCTACCGTCGGCCCGCCCTACCGTCGGCCCGCCCTACCGTCGGCGGGTCACTCCGTGCGCAGCCCGTCCGGCCGCATCAGGCGCCAGAGCACCGGCAGCGAGAGCAGCGTCACCAGCAGGACCACGCCCCCGCCCGCGCCCGCCATCGGCAGGAACAGCCACCAGTCCGAAACCGGCTTGGCCGTCATCCACGACAGCCCCCAGCCAAGCGCGAGCCCTCCTACCACCGCGACCACCAGGCTCACGCCCACCGGGATCGCCGTCTGCCAGAGCACCGACCAGCCCAGCGTCGAGCGCCGGGTCCCGAAGGCCACCAGGACCGACAGCAGCCTGCGCCGTTCCCGGAGCTGCTCCAGCTGCTGCACCAGCATCGAGGCGGCCATCAGCAGCAGGACGGCGGTTCCGCCGACCTTGAGGGCGGTCTGGATGCTCGCGTACCGGCCGTCCCGCTCGGTCGAGTTCAGGGCGACGACCCGCATCGAGGGATCGATCACGGCCGCCGTGTTCCGCACGAACTCCGAGACGTCCGGCACACTCTCGTCGATCTTCACCTGGAGGACGATCGTCGCGCCCGGCAGCGTGGCCGGGTCGACCGCCCCGAGGGTGGCGAGGATGCCCGTGGTCTCCTCGCCGTGCGGGTCGACCCGTCCGGTGACGGTCCGCGCCGATGCCGGAAGAGTCCAGCGGACCGGTCCGTCGGCCATCCCGTAGTCGTCGATCTCGACCTGCTCCCCCTTGCGGGCGGCCTTGTCGACCCAGTCGGACATCTCCCGGTCGTGGGCGGGGTGGGCGACGAAGGTGTCGCCGTCAGCGCAGGCGTCGATCCTGGCCAGTTCCTTCAGCGTCGCGCAGTCGCCGACCGTGATCGAGGTGGTGGGCTGGACCTCGTCCTCGGCGTACGTGCCGGGCTTCGTCGCGAACACGTCCACCGTGCCGATGACCTTCTCCACGCCGGTGGTGGACCGGAGCGACTCGATCGCGGCCGTGGCGCCCCCGCCGGAGACGTTCTGGGAGGCCATGTAGAACTGGGCCCGGGTGGGGTCCTGGCCGGTCATCCGGTTGAAGTCGGCGTTCATCGAGGCGAAGAGCATTTGGAGCGCCACCGCGCCCGCCACCGCCACCGTGATCCCGCTGACCGTCCGCGCCGCCGTCCCCGAGCTCAGCTGGAGCCGGCGCCCGGCCAGCTGCCAGGGCACCGGGCCGCCGCGCAGCCTGCTCACGCACGCCTCCAGCGCCCAGGGCAGCAGGAGCGCCAGTCCGCCCAGGACGAGCACCGCGCCGACGACGACCGGCGCCGCCTCGGCCGTACCGTCCTCGGGTGCCCGGCCCTGCCAGGCGAAGACGCCGAGCCCGGCCAGCGGCACCAGCAGCCGCCACCAGAGCCGCCGCTTCCGGCCGCGCGCGTCCCGTACGACACCCAGCGGTTCCACCACCACGGAGCGCATGGCGACCAGGGTCACCAGCACCGCGCAGACCGGGATGGCGCAGACGATCAGCGCGACCAGGGGAGCGGAGGGGGCGAGGTCCGCGGGGAAGACGCTCTGCTCCCACACGGAGAGGGAGCCGACGAACGGCCGGCAGGCGAGGAAGAGGGCCGCCCCGCACGCCAGCCCGAGCAGCGCGCCGAAGAGCGCTTCTCCCGCCGCGATCCAGCGGACCGAGCGGATGTCGGCGCCCACCAGACGCAGCGCGGCGAGGCGGCGGTCCCGGCGGTCCCCGCCGAACCGCACGGCGGTGGCGACGAAGATGGCCACCGGCATCAGCAGCGCCACGCCGACCATCACGCCGAGCACGAGGAGCAGCGGGCTGAGCGGGGGGACGGGCAGTCCGCCGCCGTAACCGTTCAGCCGGTGGCCGCCGTTCGCCGGGGCGAGCGTGGAACTGCCCAGATAGAAGAGGAGTTCGCCGGGGGAGACCAGTCCGGCGTCGGAGATCGTGCCGTCGACCGGGTACGGCAGGCGCTCGCGCAGCAGGCGCGCGTCAGGGGCGTCCAGCATCTCGGCGAGGGCGGGCGAGACGTACATCCGGCCGGCGGCGGGGACGCGCGGCAGGCCCGGGGGCAGCACCGGGCGCGAGCCGTCGGCGCGCATCAGCACGCCCTGGACCGCGCGGTTGTGGAACTCGGTGTCGATCCGGGTGACGAGAACCGTGCGGTCCGTCTTCTTGTTGGTGTCGGCCGCGAGGGAGGACCGGCTCTCCGACCGGGCCTCGCTGCGGGCGTCGCGCGCCTCCAGCAGGTGCGGGACGGCGGAGGCGACGAGCAGCAGCGTCACGCCGATGCCCACCCCGACCGCCGTGAGCAGGGTGCGCGCCCATCCCTCGCGTCCGCCCGCCGCGGCGAACCGGACGCCGAGCCCGAGGTCCCGGAGCCGGGCGGGGGTGTGTGTGCGGGGGTCCGGTCCGGTCACAGGGCGTACTCCAGGTCGGTGGCCCGGCCGTCCCGGACGGTGACGTCCCGGTCGGAGTAGGCGGCGACCCGCGCCTCGTGGGTCACCAGCACCACCGCGACCCCGGAGGAGCGGGAGGCTTCGGTGAGCAGTTCCATGACCCGCTCGCCGTTGAGGGAGTCCAGCGCGCCGGTCGGCTCGTCCGCGAAGAGCACCTTCGGGGAGGAGGCGAGGGCGCGGGCGACCGCGACGCGCTGGCCCTGGCCGCCGGAGACCTCGCCGGGGCGCTTTCCGGCCACGTTGTCGACCTCCAGCCGCTCCATCCAGTGCAGTGCGGTCCGCTCGGCCGGTTTGCGGCGGACGCCGCTCAGCCGCAGCGGGAGCGCCACGTTCTCGACGCAGGTCAGCTCGGGGACCAGCTGGCCGAACTGGAAGACGAACCCGAACTCGGTGCGGCGCAGGGCGCTGCGTTCCGCGTCGGACATCGAGGAGAGTTCGCGGCCCGCGTAGGTGACCGAACCGGAGTCGGGCGTGATGATCCCGGCGAGGCAGTGCAGCAGCGTGGACTTGCCGGAACCGGAGGGGCCCATCACCGCGACGACCTCGCCGGGGCGGACGGAGAAGGACGCGCCGTCGAGCGCGGGCGTCGCGCCGTACGTCTTGCGCACGTCTCGTGCGGCGAGCAGGGGGCCGTCGGGGACGGTGAGGCCGGTGGGGTTCACGGGGCGACCACCTCGGCGAGCTTGTCGAGCCGGGCGGCGGTCAGTTCCAGCCACCGCAGATCGGCTTCCAGGTGGAAGAGCGCGTGGTCGCAGATGAGCTGGTCGGCGAGGTCCCCGCCGCGCTTGCGCTCGGTCAGCGTGCGCATCAGCCGCAGGTGTTCGGCGCGCTGCGCGTCCAGCACCGGGGCGGCGCCGCGACCGGTCAGGAGCGCCAGCACCACCTTGGTGTAGAGCGTCGACTGGAGGTACGGCTCCGGCTTCTCCGGCTGGGCGAGCCAGGTGGAGACGTCCGTGATCCCGGCGTCGGTGATGGCGTACCGCTTGCGCTCGGGACCTCCGTCGCTCTCCACGCCGTCGACCTCGACGAGCCCGTTCTTCAGCAGCCGGGACATGGTCGAGTAGACCTGCCCGTAGTGCAGGGGGCGGTCGTGGCCGAACTTCTCGTCGAAGGTGCGCTTCAGGTCGTAACCGTGGCGGGGGCCGGACTCCAGGAGTCCGAGCAGGGTGTGGCCGATAGACATGCGGAGCACTGTACACGGTGTGTATACCTGCGATGTATAGCTGGCTGGAAAGGGCGGGCGGGAGCGCCCCTGTCGGGCGCGTCCCCTCACTCCGTCGGCTGCGCCCCCGCTCCCGGCTCGGTGCCCGACCCCGGCCCCGGCCCCGTTCCCGGCTCCCTGCCCGGTGCCTTCGGCGGGCGACCCCGGCGGGCGAGGGGTGCCGTCGCGCCGGGCAGCCGGCCCGCTTCCGCCAGCGCCCGGCGCAGCAGGAACTCGATCTGCGCGTTGGCGCTGCGCAGTTCGTCGGAGGCCCAGCGCGCCAGCGCGTCGTGCACGGCGGGGTCGAGCCGCAGCAGCATCTGCTTGCGCTGCCGCGGCCCGCGCCCGGAGGTTTCCTCGGTCACTGGTAGAGCGTGCCGGTGTTCAGGACCGGCTGCGCGGCGCGGTCCCCGCAGAGCACCACCATGAGATTGCTGACCATGGCGGCCTTGCGCTCCGAGTCCAGCTCCACGATGTCCTGCTCGGCGATCCGGGTGAGCGCCATCTCGACCATGCCGACCGCGCCCTCCACGATCTGCTGCCGGGCCGCCACGACCGCCCCGGCCTGCTGCCGCTGGAGCATCGCCGAGGCGATCTCGGGGGCGTACGCGAGGTGGCTGAAGCGCGATTCGATGATCTGGACCCCGGCCGCCTGCACCCGGGCCATCAGCTCGACGGCCAGCTTCTCGGTGATCTCCTCGGCGTTGCCGCGCAGCGAGAGGCCGCCCTCCTCGTGGGCGTCGTACGGGTACTCGATGGCGATGTGCCGGACGGCCGCCTCGGTCTGGGTGGCGACGAACTCCAGGAAGTCGTCCACCTCGAAGAGGGCCTGCGCGGTGTCCTCGACCTTCCAGACGACGATCGCGGCGAGCTCGATCGGGTTGCCGTAGGCGTCGTTGACCTTGAGCACCGCGGTCTCGTGGTTGCGGACCCGGGTGGAGATCTTCCGGCTGCTGGTGAGCGGGTTGACCCAGCGCAGGCCGTCGGTCCGGATGGTGCCGACGTACCGGCCGAAGAGCTGGACGACCCGGGCCTCGCCGGGCGCGACCATCTTCACCCCGCTCATGCAGAAGAAGGAGGTGATGACGAGCAGGATGCCGACGATCACCAGAGGTACGCCGAGGCCGTTGTTGCCGCCCGATCCGAGAATCCCGCCGACGACGATCACGCCGACCCCGATGAGGACGCCGACGACGGTGAGGAGCAGGCCGAGACCGCCCGGGATGGAGTGCGCGGTCACCTCCCTGACCTGCGAGGCGGGCATCTGCGGCGCGTCGACGGGCAGCTCGGTGGCGGGCGAAGGGGTGGGCGAGGGTGTGGGCGTGGATGCGGACGGGGCCGGCTGGCGGTCGTTGTGCTTTTCGGACACGGGGTCCCCCGATTCGTCTGGCTTCCCCGCGGACACGGGGGAGTTCACTGCTCTCAAAGTGATATCACATTAAGCCTTTTCGCAACCGTGGAGCCCCGGACGGAGTCGGTTCCTGAAGAAGCGGGTGCTGATTCTCACGTCCGGAAAAGGGTGGATCGCTTGCTTTTTGTCCGTCCTGACAGTGTTAGCTGTCTTGGCTGGGCAGAGCTGACGGCAGAACTGACGGCAGGGCTCACGACGGTGCGTCACGGCAACGCCGCCAGGACCGACGGAGCCGCGGGGGACCGACCGACCGAGAAACAGGAGCGACACAGCGATGGGGCGAGCGGATGAGCGTCGTGCCCGCAGCCGGGAGGCGCGGGCCGGCAAGAGGGGCGGCATACGCGGGCTCTTCACCTGGAAGCGGATGCTGGGCACGTTCTTCGGTCTCTGCCTGCTGGTGATGGGCGCCTTCGTGGTGCTGTACCTGTACGTACCGGTGCCCGAGGCGAACGCCCAGGCGCAGAAGCAGAGCAACGTCTACAAGTACAGCGACGGCACCGTGCTCGCCCGCACCGGCGACGTCAACCGGGAGATCGTCGACCTCGCGCAGGTCCCGAAGGCGGTGCAGCACACCTTCGTCGCCGCCGAGAACAAGTCCTTCTACCAGGACAAGGGCGTCGACCTGAAGGGCACCACCCGTGCCCTGCTGAGCACCGTCTCCGGCAAGGGCAAGCAGGGTGGTTCGACCATCACCCAGCAGTACGTGAAGAACTACTACCTCACGCAGGACGCGACGGTCTCCCGCAAGCTCAAGGAGCTGGTGATCTCGCTCAAGGTCGACCAGAAGATGAGCAAGGACGACATCCTCGCGGGGTACATCAACACCGCCTACTACGGCCGCGGCGCCAGCGGCATCCAGGCCGCCGCCCAGGCGTACTACGGCGTGGACGCCTCCAAGCTCACCGTCTCCCAGGGCGCCTACCTCGCCTCGCTGCTCCAGGCCCCCAGCCAGTACGACTGGGCCACCGCGACCGCGACCGGCAAGCGGCTGGTCAAGGACCGCTGGGGCTACACCCTCGACAACATGGTCGAGAAGGGCTGGCTCAGCAGTGCCGACCGCCAGAGCCTGAAGTTCCCCGTCCCGAAGACGCCCAAGGCGGCGCCGGGCATGGAGGGCCAGAACTACTACCTGGTCGAGGCGGCCAAGAACGAGCTCAAGAAGCAGGGCGTCACCGACGAGCAGCTCGACGCCGGCGGCTGGACGATCACGCTCAACATCGACAAGAAGCGCCAGAAGCAGCTGGAGAAGTCGGTCGACGACCAGCTGGAGTCCAAGCTCGACCGCGAGAACAACAAGGTCGACGCCACCGTCCAGGCGGGCGCCACCTCGGTCGACCCGAAGACCGGCGCGGTCGTCGCCCTCTACGGCGGGGTCGGCCTCCCCGACCACTACGTCTCCAACGCCACCCGCCGCGACTACCAGCCGGCCTCCACCTTCAAGCCGCTGGTGCTGGCCTCCGCCCTGGAGAACGAGTCCACCACCCAGGACGGCGACCTGATCGGCCTGAACACGGTCTACGACGGCACCAGCCAGCGCCCCGTCGTCGGCAGCACCACCCCGTTCGCCCCGCAGAACGAGGACGACCAGGACTACGGCGACATCAGCGTGCAGAAGGCGCTGAACAGCTCGGTCAACTCCGTCTTCGCCCAGATGGTCGTCGACGTCGGTCCCGGCAAGGTGAAGAAGACCGGGCTGAGCCTCGGTCTGCCGGACGAGAACTTCCCCGAGCGCCCCGCCATCACGCTGGGCACCATGAACGCCTCGACCTGGGACATGGCCGGTGCGTACGCCACGCTCGACAACCACGGCAAGAAGGTCACGCCGTTCATCGTGAAGTCGGCCGAGCACCGCGACCGCACGGTCGACGCGGTGGACGGCGTCGGCAAGCAGGTGATCAGCCGCAAGTCGGCCGACACCGTGACCAAGGCGATGACCGGTGTCATCGACTCCGGTTCCGGCCAGGCGGCCAACACCACCGCGTACGAGGCGGCGGGCAAGACCGGTACCTCCGAGAACAACAAGGCGGCCTGGTTCGCGGCGTACACGCCCGAGCTGACCACGGTGGTCGCGCTCTACGGCGAGTCCCCGAAGGAGGGCGGCGGCCAGGTCAGCCTGACCGGCACCGCCAACTCCGGCCGCGCCAACGGTGGTGGTTTCCCCGCCCGGATCTGGGCCGACTACACGCTGGGGGCGCTGAACGGCGGCTCCGACGCCCAGTTCGACCTGGAGGACGTGGAGGCCGGCGAGGTGCCCTACACCCCGCCGCCGAGCCCGACCGCGTCGGCCTCGCCCACCCCGACGCCGAGCGCCACCACCGCGTCCCCGTCGGCGACGCCCTCCGAGGAGCCGACCGAGGAGACCCCCTCGCCGGACCCGACGCAGTCGACCCCCACCGAGCCCAGTGAGACGCCCTCCGACGGGGCGTACGACCCGGGGGACGGCGGCGAGGACGGTGACGGCGGCACCCAGCCGACGGAGCGGCCCGGCGGCGGCGGCCTCCTCGGCTGACCCGCGGCGGCGGCGCCTGCCCGGCCGGGCAGGCGGCCCGCGCACACGACCGAGGGGCGGTACCGGAGACGATCCGGTACCGCCCCTCACCCGTTCGGGCGACTGGTCAGCCGCCGTTGACCTTCGTGGCGACCCGGTCGCCGAGGTCCTTGTCGACGTTGCGCCAGTACTGCAGCGCGCGCTCCAGCACCGGGGCGCTCACCCCGTCCAGCAGATGGCCCGAGATGTTCGAGACCAGCCGGTCCCGCGCCGCGTCGTCGAGGACCTGGCGCACCAGCGTGCCCGCCTGGCCCCAGTCGTCGTCCTCGCTGTGCAGCTTGTACGCCTCGTGGACCATTTCGCCCGCCGTCGCCCACCCGGCGGGGTCGCCGAACCGGGCGGTGTCCGCGTCCGGGCCGCCGTACGAGTTCGGCGCGTACACCGCTCCCGTCCGCGACGGCTCGTACCGCATCGGGCCGTCCTTCGCGTACGAGTTCACGCCGTGCCGGGGCCGGTTCGGCGGCAGCTGCGCGTAGTTCGGGCCGATCCGGTAGCGGTGCGTGTCCGGGTAGGAGAAGAGCCGGCCGAGCAGCATCTTGTCCGGGGACGGGCCGATGCCGGGCACCAGGTTCGACGGCTCGAAGGACGCCTGCTCGATGTGGACGAAGAAGTCCTCCGGGTTCTCGTTCAGCGTCATCCGGCCGACCTCGGTCAGCGGGTAGTCGCCGTGCGGCCACACCTTGGTCAGGTCGAACGGGTTGAACCGGTAGTCCGGCGCGTCCTCGAACGGCATGATCTGGACCCGCAGCGTCCAGCTCGGGTGGTCGCCGCGCCTGATCGCCTCGAACAGGTCCCGGCGGTGCACGTCACCGTCGGTCCCGGCCATCGCGTCGGCGTCGGCCTGCGTGTAGAAGTCGATGCCCTGGTCGGTCTGGAAGTGGTACTTCACCCAGAAGCGCTCCCCGCCCGCGTTCACCCACATGTAGGTGTGCGAGCTGAAGCCGTCCATGTTCCGGTACGTCTTCGGGATGCCCCGGTCGCCCATCAGCCAGGTGACCTGGTGGGCGGACTCCGGGGAGAGCGTCCAGAAGTCCCACTGCATGTCGTGGTCGCGCACCCCGCTGTCCGGGCGGCGCTTCTGCGAGCGGATGAAGTCCTGGAACTTCATCGGGTCCCGTACGAAGAAGACCGGCGTGTTGTTGCCGACCATGTCGTAGTTGCCCTGCTCGGTGTAGAACTTCAGCGCGAAACCGCGGGGGTCGCGCCAGGTGTCGGGCGAGCCCTGCTCACCGGCGACCGTCGAGAAACGCGCCAGCATGTCGGTGCGTTTGCCCGGCTGGAACAGGTCCGCCTTGGTGAACTGGCTCACGTCGTTGGTCACGACGAAGGTGCCGTACGCCCCCGATCCCTTGGCGTGCACCACCCGCTCGGGGACCCGTTCACGGTTGAACTGGGCCATCTTCTCGATCAGGTAGTGGTCCTGGAGCAGGATCGGGCCGTCCGCGCCTACGGTGAGCGAATGTTCGTCGCTCTCCACCGGAATCCCGGCGTTGTTCGTGGTGTACGGAAGCTTGCGGGTCTCCTCGGTCACGAGCGTCCTCCCGTCGGGTGGGGGGTGGGGGCGGGGGGGGGGGCGGGGGGGGCCCCCCCCCCCCCCCCCCCCCCGCGGGGGCGTTTGGGGGCCGCGCAAAAAAACGGCCCCCGGGGGGGGGACCCCGGCGCCGGCCCCCCGCCGGGGCGCCCCCCCCCG
>NZ_JBHWYX010000009.1:0-129575 GCF_042728795.1 Streptomyces sp. NPDC060184 | reverse complement strand
CGGGGGGGGGGGCGGGGGGGGGCCGGCGGGGGGGCGCCCGGTGTCGAACCACCGGACACCCACCAGGCCGCTGTGACGTTCGGGACCGAGTCAACTCTCCGGCCCCGGGGTCGGCAACACGTGCGCCGGCCCCCGGCAGGGCCTCCCACCCCGGTACGCCCTCTCTACTGTCCCCGGGCCGCCATCTCGAACCAGACCACCTTGCCCGAGGAGAGCCGTGTCGCCCCCCACCGCCGGGCCAGCCGGTTCACCAGGAACAGACCGCGCCCGTTCTCGTCGGTCTCCCGGGCCCGGCGCTGGCGGGGCAGCTGCGGCGAGTCGTCGCCGACCTCGCAGCGCAGGATGTCGGTCCGCAGCAGCCGCAGCGTCACCGGCCGCTCGGCATACCGCACGGCATTGGTGACCACCTCGCTGACCAGCAGCTCCACCTCGTCCGAGAGGTCGGCGTCCAGCTCCCAGCGCTCCAGCGCGCCCCGGGCCAGCCGACGGGCCCGGCCCGGCGCCGAGTCCTCCGGGTCCAGGGACCAGTACGCCACGTCGTTCGGCGCGATCCCGTCGAAGCGGGCCGCCAGCAGCGCGATGTCGTCGTCCCGGTCGCCCGGCCCGAGCATGTCGAGCACGTCGTCGCAGAGCGCCTCCAGCGGCGGCGAGTGGTCCGGGCCGGTCAGCCGGGCGGTCGCGGCCAGCCGCTCCCGCAGCTGCTCGATGCCGGTCCACACGTCCCGTACCCGCGACTCCACCAGGCCGTCCGTGTACAGCAGCAGCGTGCCGCCGGCGGGCGCCTCCAGCTCCACCGCCTCGAAATCGACCCCGCCCACCCCGATCGGGGCGTTGGCCGGCACGTCCAGCACCTCCGCACGCCCGCCGAGGTGCAGCAGCACCGGCGGCGGATGCCCGGCGTTGGCGACCGTGATGCGGTGCGCCACCGGGTCGTACACCGCGTACAGGCAGGTCGCCATGCGGTTCTCGCCGAGCCGCTGCGCCTGCTCGTCCAGGTGGTGCAGGACCTCCTGCGGCGGCAGGTCGAGACCGGCGAGCGTCTGCGCGGTGGTGCGCAGCTGCCCCATGATCGCGGCCGAGGTCATCGAGTGGCCCATGACGTCGCCCACGACCAGCGCGACCCGGCTGCCCGGCAGCGGGATCGCGTCGTACCAGTCGCCGCCGACCCGGGCGGTCTCGGCCGCCGGGAGGTAGCGGGAGGCGAGCCGTACCCCGGTGGGCTGCGGCAGCGAGTCCGGCAGCATGGTGCGCTGGAGCTCGTCCGCGATGTACGCCTCGCGGCCGTAGAGGACGGCCTTGTCGATGCCGAGCGCGGTGTGCGTCGCCAGCTGCGCCGCGACCAGCAGGTCGTTCGCCTCGAAGGGGGCGCGGTCGGTGGTGCGCAGGAAGACGGCCGAGCCGATGACCCGCCGACGGCCGCGCAGCGGGGCCAGGATCGCGCGGTGGCCGGTGGGCGCGGGCCGCCCGGAGCCGAGCAGCTCCGGCAGGGCCGACCGGGCCGCCGCGTTGTCGCCGAAGACGGGGCGCACCCCGCGCAGCACCTCGCCGAGCGCGCCGCCGGTGCGGACCTCGCAGAGATCCGCGACGGGCAGCAGATCGGTCCCCGGGTCGATCACCGGGGGTCTGAGCCGTTCGGGGTCGTGGAGCGCGTCCACGTCCTCCTCGGCCGTCCGCAGCCGGTCGCTGCGCCGCAGCCGCAGCACGAACGGCTCCACCGGCCGTTCGTCGCCCACCGGCAGCGGATCGCGCAGGTAGATGAGGATCTCGTCGCAGAAGGTCGGCACGCTGGCCCGGCAGAGCCCGAGCACGATCTCGTCGAGATCGATGCCCCGGGCGATCCGGCGGGTGGCCGCGCCGACGAACCGCAGCCGGTCGCCCTCGCGCCGCGCCGCCGCCTGCGGGTCGGGCACGGCGAGGGCGGCGGGGGCGGCGGCGGGGGCGGCGCCGGGGGCTCTGGGCGCTCCGGCGGGTCCCGGGATGGCCGCGGGCGTCGCGCCGGCCGGCGCGGCGTCCTGCTGCCGGGGCCGGGTGCGTTCCTGCGGCCGGGCGGCGAGAGGCCGGTGGCCTTCGTGGGAGGTGGGGTGCTCCGTCACGCGTGGGGTTCCGTCCGTCCGGGCCGGTTGTATGAGGCAGTCACCTCGTGGGGCGACACTCTGCCCCGGTGAGAGCGGTGGGAACAACGGCGCTCACGCGTGACCGCCGCGCGCGGGGCCGAAACCTTGCGCACACGTGACCGGGCGCTGACAACGTTTTCGGTGTCCGAGGTGTCCGAGGTGCCCGAGGTGCCGACGAAGCCCGCGATGCCGGCGGAGCACGCGATGCCGACGGAGCACGCCGCCTTTGGGCCCGGTGCCGTCCCGGCCGCCCGGACCGCCTCGGCCGCGGGGGCGGCCGTGCCGGGGTGTCCACCCGCTCGTGCGAGCACCACGCCTCCACCCCCTCGTAGTGGCGTCCGCGACCGTGCGGTCCGTCCGGGCTGCGGCCCGTGCGGGTGGTACGGCGTGTGCGGTGTCGCCTGTGACATGCGGTCAGGTCCGGTGGCCGGTACGCGGGTTGTCGCGCACGGGCCCTCGGGAGGCTGATCCTACGGGCGCCCCCCACGGGTGATTCAAGAGTCTCACGACGGCGTACGCGCGCGGGTGCGGTCCCAGTCATCCGGCAGCGCCGGGACGGGCCAGGCCGGATCGGGCCGCCAGTGCTCCCAGCCGTCCCGGAACGGGGACCCCCACGCCTCGATCACCGAGACCGCCGCACGCCCTGCCCTGCGTACCCGCGCGGCCGTGCCGGGGTCCATCAGGCCGACCCGCTGGGCCTGTGCGAACTCGTCCTCGTCGAGCCACTTCCAGCTCCGGTCGGGGTTCACCGAGATGTCGAGGAAGTGATCCTCGGAATCCACTCCAGAACTCCAACGAGTGAGTGGTTCCTCGAAGTTGACGTACCAGTTCCGGAAGACCCAGCCCCGGTCCCAGAAGAGCCAGACCGACCAGGGCTCGCCCGGCCGCGCGAGCTTCAGTACACCCATGCCCCACCAGGTGTACCGGTCCGTGGTGCGCGGCACGGTGTAGCGGGTGGCCAGGGGTTCCGCGTGCACCTCGGTGCCGTTCGCGAGCACCGGCCGTACGCACTCGGTGCCCGGCGCCATCCAGACGGCGAGGAGGTCCTCGGTGTCCTGCACGACCGTGACCGGACGGCAGATGCGCAGCGGCGGAGCGTGCGTGGCCCCGAACTCGCTGCCCTTGTCCCGGTAGCGCCAGAGGATCTGGTCCCCGGGCGCCCAGCGTGTGTGCTCTCCCGTACCTTCCATGAACAGATCTTACGGACGCCGCCGCGCGGGCGCTGCGATACGTATCACCTCGCCGTCCGGACCCCGACGGATCGTCAGCCGAACCTGACGATCCGTCCGGGACGGGGACTTCACGGCCTGGTCATGCGCAGGACGTCCAGCGCCGCGTCCAGCTGCTCCACCGTCAGATCGCCCCGCTCCACGTAGCCGGAGGCCAGCACGGTCTCGCGGATCGTCGCGCCGTCGGCCAGCGACTTCTTGGCGACCTTGGCGGCCTCCTCGTACCCGAGGTACTTGTTCAGCGGGGTCACCACCGAGGGCGAGGACTCCGCGTAGGCGCGGGACCGTGCGGTGTCGGCGGTGATGCCGTCCACCGTGCGGTCCGCCAGCAGCCGTGCGGCGTTGGCGAGCAGCCGCACCGACTCCAGCAGGTTCTTCGCGATGACCGGCATCATCACGTTCAGCTCGAAGTTCCCCGCCGCGCCGGCCACCGCGACCGTGGCGTCGTTCCCCATCACCTGCGCCGCGACCATCAGCACCGCCTCCGGGATCACCGGGTTCACCTTGCCCGGCATGATCGAGGACCCCGGCTGGAGGTCGGGCAGCGCGATCTCGGCCAGCCCGGTGCGCGGCCCGGAGGCCATCCACCGCAGGTCGTTGGAGATCTTGGTCAGCGAGACCGCGACCGTACGCAACTGGCCCGAGACCTCGACGAGCCCGTCCCGCGCCCCCTGCGCCTCGAAGTGGTTGCGGGCCTCCGTCAGCGGCAGCCCCGTCGTACCGGCGATCTCCGCGATCACCGCGGCGGAGAAGCCGGGCGGGGTGTTGATCCCGGTGCCCACCGCCGTACCGCCCAGCGGGAGCTCGGCGAGCCGGGGCAGGGAGGCGCGCAGGCGCTCGACGCCGTAGGAGATCTGCGCCGCGTACCCACCGAACTCCTGTCCAAGGGTGACGGGCGTCGCGTCCATGAGGTGGGTACGCCCCGACTTGACGACCTCCGCGAACTCCCGCGCCTTGCGCTCCAGCGACGCGGCCAGGTGCTCCAGGGCGGGGACGAGATCGCCGGTGACGGCGGCGGTGGCGGCGATGTGGATCGAGGACGGGAAGACGTCGTTCGAGGACTGCGAGGCGTTGACGTGGTCGTTGGGGTGCACGTCACGGCCGAGCCGTTCGGAGGCGAGGGTGGCGATCACCTCGTTCGTGTTCATGTTGGACGAGGTCCCGGAGCCGGTCTGGAACACGTCGACCGGGAAGTGGTCGTCCCACCGGCCCTCCGCCACCTCCGCTGCGGCTCCCTGGATCGCCTCGGCGACCTCCGGATCGAGCACCCCCAGACCGGCGTTGACCTTGGCCGCCGCCGCCTTGATCCGGGCCAGCGCCTCGATGTGGGCGCGTTCGAGACGCTGGCCGGAGACGGGGAAGTTCTCCACCGCCCGCTGGGTCTGCGCACGCCACTTGGCGTCCGCCGGGACCCTCACCTCGCCCATCGAGTCGTGCTCGACACGGAATTCCGCCGGGTCCTGTGCATCGGTCATGTTGTTCGAACCTCCTGTGCGGTTGAGCGCGCCCCGCCGCGGGGCTATTCCCCCGAAGGGGCGGCGGATCAGGGCCGGGGCTACGACCAAGGCCGGGGCCGGGTCGGGGCGGCCGGGCCGGGGCCGGACCGGTGCCGGGGCCAGGCCGGTGCCGGGCCGAGATCCACCGGACACCGCCCGCCCCGCCCCGGAGCCACCCTCTCCCGCACCCCTGCCCCGCGCGCACACGGCACGCGGGGGACGAGGACGCGGGCCCTCCGGTTCTGCGCGCTCAGGCGGCCGTCAGCACGGCGGACAGCGCCGCCGCCAGATACGCCGGGTCCTCGGCTCCGCACAGCTCGCGCGCCGAGTGCATGGAGAGGCCGGGGACCCCGACGTCGAGCGTGGTCACCCCGAGCCGGGCGGCGGTCAGCGGGCCGATCGACGTACCGCAGGGCATCGCGTTGTTGGCGGCGAAGGACTGCCACGGCACCCCGGCCCGGTCGCAGGCCTCGCGGAAGAGCGCGATCCCCGTGCCGTCGGAGGCGTACCGCTGGTTGGTGTTGACCTTCACCGTCGGGCCGCCGTTCGGCAGCGGGTGGTGGCCCGGGTCGTGGCGTTCCTGGTAGTTGGGGTGCACGGCGTGGGTCATGTCGGCCGAGACGCAGAAGGAACCGGCCAGCGCCCGGGCCCAGTCCTCCGCGCTCCCGCCGCGCGCCGCCACCGCGCGCGACAGCACCCGCTCCAGCAGCGGGCTCTGCGCCCCGGTCTGCGAGGCGCTGCCGACCTCCTCGTGGTCGAAGGCGGCCAGCACCGGGATGTACCGGGGCTGCTCGCCGGCGCAGGCGGCGTCCGCCAGCGCGGTGACGCCCGCGTGCACGGAGACCAGGTTGTCCAGGCGGGGCGCGACCACGAACTCCCGCTCCACGCCCAGGTATCCGGGCGGCTGGACGTCGTGCAGCATCAGGTCCCAGCCGAGCACGTCCGCCGGGTCCGCGCCGGCCGCCGCCGCGACCCGGCGCAGCAGCGCGCCCTCCTCGGGTGCGCCGAGCGACCACACCGGGGCGAGGTGGCGCTGCGGGTCCAGCAACGCCCCCTCGTTGACCCTCCGGTCGAGGTGGATGGCGAGCTGCGGGACGCGCAGCAGCGGCTCGTCGATCCGGACCAGCAGCTCGCGCGGGGCGCCGGGGGTGCCGCCGCGCAGGGTGAGCCGGCCGCTGATGCCCAGGTCGCGGTCGAGCCAGGTGTTCAGCGGCACCCCGCCGTAGATCTCGACACCGAGCTGGCGCCAGCCCGCGGTCCCGGTGTCGGGGTTCGGCTTCACCCGCAGGTTCGGCGAGTCGGTGTGACAGCCGACGATCCGCAGGGGGGTGTGCACGGGCGCGTCCTCGGGGACGTACCAGGCGATCAGCGCGCCCGCGCGGGCGACGTAACAGCCGCCGGTCGTACCGCTCCAGTCGTCCGTGCCGCGCAACTCGCGGAATCCCGCCTTCTCCAGGCGCGTCACGGCGCTCGCCACCGCGTGGTAGGGGGAGGGGCTGGCCGCGATGAAGGCCAGCAGGTCGTCGGTGTGGCTTCGGTGGGGGGCCGGCGTCATACGTCGTCCGCCTTTCCGGTGGTGTGCGACCGCGAGGGTGGGGCACGGGGGGTTGTCGGCGATCTCCCCGCCGCTCGCGGCACGGGGGCGAGTTGCGCGCGCACGGCTCGTGCGGGCGGTGGGGGTGCCCGGCGGATCTGGGCCGGACGCGCTCAACCCACCGCAGACGCCGGGCGCCGCGCAAGCCCGCCCCCGGGCGCGCTGCGGGAAAGGGGCGGTGGTCCGGGTACCGGCCGGCCCCCCGGACCACGGGGTCGCGGCGGCACCGGTGGGCGGGGGCCATCTGCCCGCGCCACCGGGTGCCGGGCCGAATTCGCTGTCCGCGCGCGCCGGATGTGCTCCGCGGGGATCGCGCCGCCGGGTACGGACCGCTGCCCGCGCGCCGCCGCTCCGCCGCCCCGGGAAGAGCGGCCGTCACCTGGCGGCATTGCGCGAAATTGGCTTGAATTCGCCGGTGCGCCCGCCGGTGCGCTCGCGGCGGCGCTCCGCGGCGGCTCCGGGAAAACGCGCGGGGCGCCCCGGCCGGATGTCACCGGCCGGAACGCCCCTGGGAAGGCTGTCGGGGTGCCTTCGTGCGTACGGATCGGGCTGCGCGGATCGGGGTCCGCGGGCCCGGACGGGTCAGGCGAGGCCGGGGCCGCGCACCGGGATGCTGGTGAAGGTCGGCGCCGGGGCGGGCTCGGTGAAGAAGTCGTTGCCCTTGTCGTCCACCACGACGAACGCGGGGAAGTCCTCGACCTCGATCCGCCAGACCGCCTCCATGCCGAGCTCCTCGTACTCGACGACCTCGACCTTCTTGATGCAGTCCTGCGCCAGCCGGGCGGCCGGGCCGCCGATCGAGCCCAGGTAGAACCCGCCGTGCGTGCCGCAGGCGTCGGTGACCTGCTTGCTCCGGTTGCCCTTCGCGAGCATCACCTTGGAGCCGCCCGCCGCCTGGAACTGCTCGACGTAGCTGTCCATCCGGCCGGCCGTCGTCGGGCCGAAGGACCCGGAGGCGTACCCCTCGGGCGTCTTCGCCGGGCCCGCGTAGTAGACCGGGTGGTCCTTGAGGTACTGCGGCATCTCCTCGCCGGCGTCCAGCCGCTCCTTGATCTTGGCGTGCGCGATGTCGCGCGCCACGACCAGCGGACCGGTCAGCGAGAGACGCGTCTTGACCGGGTACTTGGTCAGCTCGGCGAGGATCTCCTCCATCGGCCGGTTGAGGTCGATCCGCACCACGTCACCGGACTCGTCGAGGTGCTCGTCCGTGGTGTCCGGCAGGAAGCGCGCCGGGTCGGTCTCCAGCTGCTCCAGGAAGACGCCCTCGGCGGTGATCTTCGCGGTCGCCTGGCGGTCGGCGGAGCAGGAGACGGCGATGGCCACCGGCAGCGAGGCGCCGTGCCGGGGGAGGCGGACCACGCGCACGTCGTGGCAGAAGTACTTGCCGCCGAACTGCGCGCCGATCCCGATCTTCTGCGTCAGCTCGAAGACCTTCTCCTCCAGCTCCTTGTCCCGGAAGCCGTGCCCGGTCGGGGAGCCCTCGCCGGGCAGCTCGTCGAGGTAGTGCGCGGAGGCGTACTTGGCGGTCTTCAGCGCGAACTCCGCCGACGTGCCGCCGACCACGATCGCCAGGTGGTACGGCGGGCAGGCCGCGGTGCCCAGCGAACGGATCTTCTCCTCCAGGAACTTCATCATGGAGGCCTCGTTCAGGACTGCCTTCGTCTCCTGGTAGAGGAACGACTTGTTGGCCGAGCCGCCGCCCTTCGCCATGAAGAGGAACTTGTACGCGCCGCCGTCGGTGGCGTACAGCTCGATCTGCGCGGGCAGGTTGGAGCCGGTGTTCTTCTCCTCCCACATGGTGAGCGGAGCCATCTGCGAGTACCGCAGGTTGAGCTTGGTGTACGCGTCGAAGATGCCGTGCGACAGCGCCTCCTCGTCACCGCCCTCGGTCAGCACGTTCTGGCCGCGCTTGCCCATGACGATGGCCGTGCCGGTGTCCTGGCACATGGGAAGTACGCCGGCGGCGGCGACGTTCGCGTTCTTCAGCAGGTCCAGCGCCACGAACTTGTCGTTCGAGGACGCCTCCGGGTCGTCGACGATCCGCCGCAGCTGGGCGAGGTGGGTGGGGCGCAGGTAGTGGGAGATGTCGTGCATCGCCTCGGCGGCCAGCGTGCGCAGCGCCTCGGGCGCCACCTTGAGGAACGTACGGCCGTCGGCCTCGAAGGTCGAAACGCCTTCGGAGGTCACCAGCCGGTACGGCGTGGTGTCCTCTCCCACGGGGAGCAGATCGGAGTACGCAAACTCTGGCATTTCGGCCATTCCTCACTCGGTGACAGCGGCTGACCTCCCTTGGACAGCGCACCCACCAGGGTAGAGCTCGGGAGGGAGGCCGGGTCTGTGAGGTAAGGCTCACCCGGCGATCCCGCTGCGCGGGGTCGGGCGGACGGCGCCACTTTCGACACACGCCCTAGTCGCGATCTATCGCGTTTGGGTACGCTGGGCCGGTGGACCTCGAAAAGCAGCCTCAGCAGTCCCCGCGGCCGACGGCCACGGCCGCCGCCCCGTCCTCCGGGCCCTCCGGCATCCGCGCGTCCGACGCCGACCGCGACCGGATCGCGGACATCCTGCGGGAGGCGGTGGCCGTAGGCCGGCTGACCGCCGAGGAGCACGCGGAGCGGGTCGAACTCGTCTACCGCGCCAAGACCGTCGGCGAGTTGGAGCCCCTGGTGAGCGATCTCCCCGCCGCCGGGAGCCCCGCGCCGGGGCGCGCGACGGCGAGCCCCTTCGCGTACGAGGCGGGGGGCGCCCCCGCCGACGCGGAGAAGCTCGTCGCGGTCTTCAGCAGCGCCACGCGCAGGGGCCGTTGGCGGGTCGGCGGGCGCACCCACGCGTTCGCGCTCTTCGGCACGGTGGAGATCGACCTGACCGAGGCGTTGTTCGGGCAGCGGCTCACGGTCATCAACGCGACGTCGATTTTCGGCAATGTCGAAGTCAAGGTGCCGGAGAACATCACCCTGCGCGGCAGCGGCACCGGGATCTTCGCCAACTTCGAGGTGGAGAACACCGAGTCCCCCGATCCGGAGGCGCCGGTCGTCGTCGTCAACGGGTACTCCGTCTTCGGAAACGTCGAGGCCAAGCCCAAGCGCGGCAAGCTGATCGAGAACCTCCAGCGCCAGCTGCGCAAGCACCTCGGCCACTGAGCGACCGGCCGCCGCACGCCCGCCAAGGGGTGCGCGGCGGGCCCGGGCGGGGCGGAACCGCGGTGCGTGACGGGGGCGGGAAGCGATATTCGGCCAGAGTGCGGGCCGAGCCCTCTTGCACGCCCCGTTCGGCGGTGCCACTCAGCGCATAGCTGTGCGTACAGCGGGTAAAGAATCCTGCATCGTCTCTCGCTCGCGAAGCCGTCGTCAGGAGTAGACCGTGCTGCAACTGCCTCATCAGCCCCTGCAGGTCGCCGCTGTGCCCGCTCAGCGTGCTCCCGCACGGGAAGACCAGGCGGGCCCCTGGCATTCCGAGGCGGTGTGCCGCCGGGACGAAGCCGGGCTCTTCTTCGCGCCGTCGAAGGAGCCGACAGCCGCCCGGCTGTCCCGTGAGGACGCCGCGAAGCGGGTCTGCGCCCGCTGCCCCGTCATGGTGGAGTGTCAGGAACATGCCCTGATGCAGCCGGAGCCGTACGGGGTCTGGGGCGGTCTCACCGCCGCCGAGCGCCGGGTGGTCCTGGCCCGCAGGCGTCGGCGCGACGTGGAGCTCAAGGCTGCCGCGGCGGCCAAGGGGCCGATCGCCGCCGCTGGTTGACCCGCGGACGGACGCGAAGGGGGCCACCCGCCCGGTGGCCCCCTTCGCGTCCCGTCGGCGCGCTGCGTGCTGTCGGTGCGCCGTGGGTGGTGTCGGCGCGACGCGGGCCCTACTGCGCCCGGTCGAAGTCGATCGCGCTGTACGCGCGCAGCTTCGACAGCCGGTGCGTGGACGAGATGGTGCGGATCGTGCCCGACTTGGACCGCATCACGATCGATTCGGTGGTGGCGGTCTCCGCCCGGTAGCGGACTCCGCGCATCAGTTCGCCGTCGGTGATCCCGGTCGCCACGAAGAACACGTTGTCGCCGCCGACCAGGTCGTCCGTCGACAGCACCCGGCCCAGGTCGTGCCCGGCGTCCAGGGCCTTCTGCCGCTCGGCCTCGTCCTTCGGCCACAGCTTGCCCTGGATGACACCGCCCAGGCACTTTATGGCGCAGGCCGAGATGATGCCCTCGGGCGTGCCGCCGATGCCCATGAGCAGGTCGACGCCGGTGCCCTCGCGGGCGGCCATGATCGAACCGGCCACGTCGCCGTCCGAGATGAACTTGATCCGGGCGCCGGTGTCCCGGATCTCCTTCACGATGCCCTCGTGGCGCGGGCGGTCGAGCACGACGACGGTGACGTCCTCGGGTGTGGAGTGCTTCGCCTTCGCGACCCGCCTGATGTTGACCGCGACGGGTGCGTCGATGTCGACGAAGTCGGCGGCCTCGGGCCCGGTCACCAGCTTGTCCATGTAGAAGACGGCCGACGGGTCGAACATCGCCCCCCGGTCGGCGGCGGCCAGCACCGCGATGGCGTTGGGCATGCCCTTGGCGTTGAGCGTGGTGCCGTCGATCGGGTCCACGGCGATGTCGACCTCGGCGCCGGTGCCGTCGCCGACCCGTTCGCCGTTGAAGAGCATCGGGGCCTCGTCCTTCTCCCCTTCGCCGATGACGACCACACCGTTCATGGAGACCGTGGAGACGAGGGTCCGCATGGCCCTCACCGCGGCTCCGTCGGCACCGATCTTGTCGCCGCGCCCGACCCACCGGCCGGCGGCCATGGCGGCGGCCTCGGTGACCCGGACCAGTTCGAGGGCGAGGTTGCGGTCGGGGGCCTCCGGAGAGACTTCCAGCTGGGACGGCAGATGGTGCTCGGGCATCGGAGCACGCCTTTCTGTACGACGACGACCGGAATTGAGCGTGCTTCGACTCTATCGGTAGGCCGATAAAATGAGCAGGGCGCCCCACGGATGAGCGCGAAAGCTCGGGCCGGGGTCCCGGGCGGTCGCGCGCGGGCCGCATGCCACCATGTATCCGTGGCAAGCAAGCGAGGCAAGCAGACAATCCGGGACATGTTCCTGTCGTTGGTGTTGATCGTCGCCGCGGCCGGCGTCATCTACGTCTTCGTTCCGCACGACGACAAGGCCGACCCGGTCCAGGCCGTCGACTACCGCGTCGAACTCGCGACCGCGCGCCGCGCGGCCCCGTACCCGGTGGCCGCCCCGTCCGGACTCCCCGACGGCTGGAAGGCGACCTCCGTCTCGTACGACGGCGCCGACGGCAGCAGCTGGCACCTGGGCTTCATCGACCCCGACGGCAGGTACGTCGCGGTGGAGCAGTCCACCTCGCCCGCGAAGAAGTACGTCCCCGACGTCAGCCAGGACGCCGAGGACACCGGCCGCACCGAGACGGTCGCCGGTCAGGAGTGGCAGTACTGGAAGGGCGCGAAGTACGACGCCCTGGTGCTGCACTCCGAGGGCGCCACCACGGTGGTCACCGGCTCCGCCCCCACGAAGCAGCTGGTCGCGATGGCCACCGCGCTCACCACGTCCTGAGCCCCGGCGCCCCGCTCCGGCCTTCCTGCCGGCGCCTTTCCCGGCCGTTTCCGGTCCCCGGCCCGCAGACGCGGAGAAGCCCGGAACACCTCAGGTGTTCCGGGCTTCTCCATGTCCGTGGCCGTCGCGGCGCGCGCGGCCGGACCGGTCAGACGGTGGTGACGACCTCGTCGTACGACAGGCGCGGCAGGCGCGGGAACCAGGCGTCCTCGCCCGGCTTGCCGATGTTGACGACCATGAGCAGCTTGTGGTCGCCGTCCAGGAACTCCTTCTCGATGCCCTCGGCGTCGAAGCCGGTCATCGGGCCGGCGGCCAGGCCGGCGGCGCGGACGCCGACGATGAAGTAGGCGGCCTGGAGGGCGGCGTTCAGGGCGGCCGACTGCTCGCGGACCGGGCGCTCGGAGAAGAACGCGTCCTTGGCCTGCGGGAAGTGCGGCATGAGCGCCGGGAGCTCCTCGTGGAACTCGTTGTCGGCGGCGAGGATCGCGACCAGCGGCGCGGAGGCGGTCTTCGGGCGGTTGCCCTCGGCCATGTGCTCGACGAGGCGGGCGCGGCCCTCCTCGGAGCGGACCAGGACGACGCGCAGCGGCGACTGGTTGAAGGCGGTGGGGCCGTACTTGACCAGCTCGTAGATCGCCTGGATCTGCTCGTCGGTCACCGGCTCGTCGGAGAAGGTGTTGGCGGTGCGGGCCTCGGTGAAGAGGAGGGCCTGCGCGGCGGGGTCAAGGGCGAGGGACATGCGCGTTCTACCTTCTGGACGTCCGGATGTGAGCGACGGAGTCACCGTAGCCGAGAGGTAGATTAACTTTCAACTAAATCGGGTCCGTCGTGATCCACGCCATACGCCCCAGCCCTATGGGCACCACCCAGGAGGCGATCACCTGACAGCTGCGCCGGTCACTCCGTCGGCGCGCCGTCCTCCGGCCCGGCCAGGGCCGCGTCGAGGCGGGCGCGGGCACCCTCCAGCCAGCGGCGGCACACCTTCGCCAGCTCCTCGCCGCGCTCCCAGAGCGCCAGCGACTCCTCCAGCGTGGTGCCGCCCGCCTCCAGCCGGCGCACGACCTCGATCAGCTCGTCGCGCGCCTGCTCGTAACCGAGCGTGCCGGTCGCACCGGCGGTGGTCGTCCCGTCGTCCGTCATGCCGCCCACTCTATGTGCGCGCACCGACAGCGGTCCCTGCCGCGATCCCGGCCGCGATCCGCCGGACACCGCCGGAGCCGGCTCACCCCTCCACCCGTACCGAGAACTCGCCCTCCGACACCCGCGCCCGCAGCACCTCACCGGCGGCGCCCGCCTCCTCGGGGGACCGCACCACCTGGCCGTCCGCCCGCTGGAGCACCGCGTACCCGCGCTCCAGGGTCGCCGCCGGGGAGAGCGATACCACCCGGGCCAGGGTGTGCGCGATCTCCGACTCGGCCCGGTCCAGCAGATGCCCCAGCACCCGGCGGCTGCGCCCGGCCAGCGCCTCCACCTCGGCGGCCCGCTCGTCCACCAGCCGCTGCGGGCGCTCCATCGCCGGCCGGCCGAGCGCGTGCGCCAGCCCCCGCTCCTCGCGGTCCAGCAGCCCGCGTACGGTCCGCAGCGCCCGGTCCCGCAGCTGCTGGACCCGGTCCAGCTCCTCGCCCACGTCCGGTACGACCTTCTTCGCCGCGTCCGTGGGCGTCGACGCGCGCAGGTCCGCGACCAGGTCCAGCAGCGGGGAGTCCGGCTCGTGCCCGATCGCGGACACCACCGGCGTACGGCAGGCGGCGACGGCCCGGATCAGCGCCTCGTCCGAGAACGGCAGCAGGTCCTCCACGCTGCCGCCGCCGCGCGCGACGACGATCACGTCGACCTCGGGCGTCGCGTCCAGCTCCTGGACCGCCCGGACCACCTGGTCGACCGCGTGGACGCCCTGCACGGCGGTGTTGCGCACCTCGAAGCGGACCGCGGGCCAGCGGCGCCGCGCGTTCTCCAGCACGTCGCGCTCGGCGGCCGACGCCCGCCCGCAGACCAGCCCGATCAGCTGCGGCAGGAACGGCAGCGGCTTCTTCCGGTCCAGCGCGAAGAGCCCCTCGGAGGCGAGGGACTTCTTCAGCTGCTCCAGCCGTACCAGCAGCTCACCGATGCCGACCGGGCGTATCTCCGTCGCCCGCAGCGAGAGCTGCCCGCGCGGCGCGTACCACTCCGGCTTCGCCAGGACCACGACCCGCGCGCCCTCCGTCACCACGTCCGCGATCCGGTCGAAGACCTGCCGGAAACACGTCACGCTCACCGAGATGTCGTGCGCCGGGTCGCGCAGGGTCAGGAAGACGACGCCCGCGCCCGGCCGCCGCGACAGCTGCGTGATCTGCCCCTCGACCCAGATCGCGCCGAGCCGGTCGATCCAGCCGCCGATGAGCCGGGACACCTCACCGACGGGCAGCGGGGCTTCCGCGGACGTGTTGAGAGCCATACGGGCGAGCGTAGCCGCCACCGCGGACACCGGGCCCGTTCACGCACCGCGAGCGCCCCCGCACCGTGCCCGTACGGAAACGCAACCGCGCCCGTTCAGGTCCCGGGACGGGTGCCGCCGCCCCGGCCCATGGTCTCCTCGTCGCCGGAGGGGCGCCGGCCGCCCTGCACCGCCACCACCACGAGCCCCACCGCGAACCAGCAGGCACCGACCACCTGCGCGCTCGTCGTCGCCTCCACGATCACCGCGACCAGCGCCGCCGCGCCCAGCACCGGCACCACCAGATGGCGCCACCAGCTCGGCACGCCCTCCATCCGGCGGACCACGAACCAGCCGACCACCGACGCGTGCAGCAGCACGAACGCGGTCAGCGCCCCGATGTTCACCACGGACACCAGATGGTCGAGCCCGTCGTCGCGCCGGGCCGCCCAGACCGCCGCCACCAGCGTCACCACCGCCGCACAGAGCACAGCGACCCTCGGCACCCCCGACTTCGCGTCGACCCGCGCCAGGAACGACGGCAGCCGCCGCTCCCGCGCCATCGCGAAGACCAGCCGCCCGGCAGCCGCCTGCCCGGCCAGCGCCGCGAACGCCGCCCCCACCGCCTTGCTCGCCGCCACCAGGTCGTGCAGCCAGGTGCCGACCGAGGCGTCCACCGCGTCGTAGAACGCCGAGCCCTGCGCCTCCGGATCGGCCGCCAGCTCCGCCGACGAGACCGGCTCCAGCAGCGCCGCCAGATACGACTGCACCACGAAGAGCGCCCCCGCCAGCACCAGGCAGAACAGCACCGCCCGCGCGACCTTCGCGGACCCGCCGGTCACCTCCTCGGCGAACGAGGCGATGGCGTCGAACCCCAGATAGGAGAGGACCGCCACCGACACCGCCCCGATCACCGCCGTCGTCGAGAACCCGGAGTCACCGGTCAGCGGCGTCAGCCAGCCGCGTTGCGCACCGTCCCGTGCCAGCACCACCACCGCCGACACCACGAACACCAGCAGCACCGCGATCTCCAGCGCCAGCACCGCGAAGCCGACCCGCGCGGCGGCCCGTACCCCCCACAGGTTGAGCGCCGTGGTCACCACCACCGCGATCGCCGTCCACACCCACCGCGACACCTCCGGGACCAGCGCGTTCATCGCGATGCCGGAGAAGAGGTAGGCGACCGCGGGGATGAGCAGGTAGTCGAGCATCGCCATCCACCCCGCGACGAACCCGGGCACCTCGCCGAGCCCCTTGCGGGCGTACGTGAACACCGACCCCGCCTTCGGGGCCACCCGCACCATCTGCGCGTAACTGAACGCCGTGAACGCCATCACCACCGTCGCCACGACGTAGACCAGCGCCACCGCGCCGTCCGACTTCGCGTCCAGCGTGCCGAACACGCCCACCGGAGCCATCGGGGCGATGAACAGCAGCCCGTAGACCACCAGGTCCCTGAACCCGAGCGTGCGGTGCAGCCCGCTCCGCGCGGTGCTGCCCGTTTCCGTTCCCGGCATCGGCCCTCCATGGTGTCCGGTCCGGCGGCGGGCCCGCCGGCGCGGGCGGGCTCGTACCCCGGTGATCACGGCCCAGTCTCCCGACCCGGCGGAGCCCGCGCCTGTTCGGTACGGCCTTACGATGGGACGCATGACTGCAACCCCTGCCCGCCGTGTCCTGCTCGCCGCTCCCCGTGGCTACTGCGCGGGCGTGGACCGTGCCGTGATCGCCGTCGAGAAGGCCCTGGAGCAGTACGGGGCCCCGGTCTACGTACGCCACGAGATCGTGCACAACAAGTACGTCGTGCAGACCCTGGAGAAGAAGGGGGCGATCTTCGTGGAGACCACCGCGGAGGTCCCCGAGGGCTCCATCGTGATGTTCTCCGCGCACGGCGTGGCCCCGACCGTCCACGCCGAGGCCGCCGAGCGCCGGCTCGCCACGATCGACGCCACCTGCCCGCTCGTCACCAAGGTCCACAAGGAAGCCGTCCGCTTCGCCAAGGAGGACTACGACATCCTCCTGATCGGCCACGAGGGCCACGAAGAGGTCATCGGCACCAGCGGTGAGGCCCCCGACCACATCACGCTGGTCGACGGCCCCGAGGACGTCGCCAACGTCCAGGTCCGCGACGAGTCGAAGGTCGTCTGGCTCTCCCAGACCACGCTCTCGGTGGACGAGACCATGGAGACGGTCGACGCCCTCAAGAACAAGTTCCCGAACCTGCTCTCCCCGCCGAGCGACGACATCTGCTACGCCACGCAGAACCGCCAGGTCGCCGTGAAGAAGCTGGCCGAGGACGCCGAGCTGGTCATCGTCGTCGGCTCCAAGAACTCCTCCAACTCGATCCGCATGGTCGAGGTCGCCCTGGACGCCGGAGCCCCCGCCGCCCACCTGGTCGACTTCGCCTCCGAGATCGACGAGGCCTGGCTGGAAGGCGTCACCACGGTCGGCCTGACCTCCGGGGCCTCGGTGCCCGACGTCCTCGTCGACGGCGTGCTGGAGTGGCTCGCCGCGCGGGGTTACGCGGACGTGGAGACGGTCAAGACGGCCGAGGAGTCGATCACCTTCTCGCTGCCCAAGGAGCTCCGCCGCGACCTGCGCGCCGAGGCCGCCGCCCTCGCCCAGCAGTAGCGCTCCGCACGGGTTCAACAGGGCGTTCCCGCACATCCCGCCCGCTCGGGACGTGCGGGACGCCCGCTGCCCTTACCGTGGTGCCCATGGAGATCTTCGGCGTGGACATCGGCGGTTCAGGGATCAAGGGCGCTCCCGTGGACCTGGATCGTGGGGACTTGGCGCAGGAGCGCCACAAGGTGCTGACACCGCATCCCGCGGTACCCGACGGCGTGGCCGACTGCGTGGCCGAGGTCGTCGGCCATTTCAACTGGTCCGGACCGGTCGGCATCACCTTTCCCGGCGTGGTCACCGACGGCGTCACCCGTACCGCCGCCAATGTCGACAAGGGCTGGGTCGACCTGGACGCCCGCGCGCTCCTCTCCGAGCGGCTCGGCTGTCCCGTGACGATCCTCAACGACGCGGACGCGGCGGGCGTCGCCGAGATGACCTTCGGCGCGGGCAAGGGCCGCAAGGGCACCGTCATCACGCTCACCTTCGGCACCGGCATCGGCTCCGCCGTCTTCACCGACGGCCGGCTCGTGCCCAACACCGAGCTGGGCCACCTGGAGCTGAACGGCCACGACGCGGAGAAGCACGCGTCGACCAAGGCCAAGGAAGACAACGACCTGAACTGGGAACACTGGGCGCACCGGGTACAGAAGTACCTCGCCCACGTGGAGATGCTGTTCTCGCCCGAGCTGTTCATCATCGGCGGCGGAGTGAGCCGCAAGGCGGAGAAGTTCCTGCCGCTCATCAAGCACGTACGGGCGGAGATGGTCCCGGCCCAGCTGCAGAACAACGCCGGCATCGTCGGCGCGGCCATGGTGGCCCGCGCGGCGGGGAAGTAGCGGCCCGACCTCGCCGTGGCGGAGGGCCCCGGGCCGTCACGGGCCCGGGCCGTCCGCCGCGAGCAGGGCCTCGCTCCTACGCCTTCTATCCGTGGGGAGCGCGGCGGGTCCCAGGTCTTCCTACGCCTGAGGAGTGCGGCGGGCCTGACCCTGTCCGACGGCGCCACCCCGCACCCCCGGGGCGGGACGCGCCGTCTCCGGACGGGAGCGCCTGCCCGGACGAGGCCGGCCCTCCGGCTGCCCGTCGGCGCCCACGTTCCGGTCCCCGGCCTGTGGTCCGGCCTGCTGTCCGGCTCCGCCCGGCCGCAGCGCCCGGGCGGCGAGCAGCAGCTGCCGCTGCCGCATCTGCCGGACCTTGCGCACGGTCGCGATCACCCCGGCCACCAGCGTGCCCCCGTACAGCCAGCCGGCGTGCACCGCCAGCGCGGTGACGACCGCCATCAGGTGCCCGCCCAGCCCGCCGTCGCCCCCGGCGACCGGCAGCACACCGACGGCGAACGCGATCGGCACGCTGATCGGAGCGGTCACCAGGTCGGCGGGCCGCACCCAGAGCGCCGTCAACGCGCTGACCGGCACGAACAGCACCCCGTAGACGAGCGCGGACGCGTCGAACAGCAACCACACCAGGCAGGCCAGCACGAACATCGCGGCGGCTGCGAAGAGTCCCGCGCCGATACCGGTCAGCCGGGGGTTCGGGAATCTGCGCAGCGCCGACACCACGGGAGGCACGTTCCGCCGGGCGCCGGGCGTGCCGACCACGCGGTAGACGGCCGAACTCTCGGCGAGAGGGGCGCCGCCGCCCTGAGGGGCCGGGGCCGCCGAGGGCTCCTGGGGCTGCCTGCGCTGCGGGGGACGAGTCCTGTGCTGCTCCACCTGGACAACGTAGGTCGCGGAACAGGGTGAATCAGGCGTTGGACACGCGCTTTGGCCGAGCTTGGGGCTGCGTTCGACGTCACACGGCCGAATGAGGACCCTGTTCGGCGCCCGAGTCCGGGGGGAGGGGCGCCGCCGCTTGGCTCCGGACCCGTGACGGCACGGTCGGCCCCGCCCGTAAACTGGAGAATCGGTCCACTGCCGGGCCCGCCCGGCACGCCCCGCCCCTCCGCCCCGTCCTCACTCCAGGAAGTCGCCAACGTGTCGCTCACGATCGGAATCGTCGGTCTGCCGAATGTCGGCAAGTCGACCCTGTTCAACGCCCTGACCAAGAACGACGTACTGGCGGCCAACTACCCGTTCGCCACCATCGAGCCGAACGTCGGCGTCGTCGGCGTGCCCGACCCCCGGCTGAACACGCTCGCGGGGATCTTCAACTCGCAGAAGATCCTCCCCGCCACGGTCGACTTCGTGGACATCGCCGGGATCGTGCGCGGCGCGAGCGAGGGCGAGGGCCTGGGCAACAAGTTCCTCGCGAACATCCGTGAGTCCGACGCGATCTGCCAGGTCATCCGCGCCTTCAAGGACGAGAACGTCGTCCACGTCGACGGCAAGGTCTCGCCCAAGGACGACATCGAGACGATCAACACCGAGCTGATCCTCGCCGACCTCCAGTCCGTCGAGAAGGCCGTCCCGCGCCTCACCAAGGAGTCCCGCCTCCAGAAGGAGAAGGTCGCCGTCCTGGCCGCGGTCGAGGAGGCCCAGAAGATCCTGGAGTCCGGCCAGACCCTCTTCGCCGCCGGCATCACCGCCGCCACCGAGAAGGGCCGCCTCCTCCACGAGCTGCACCTCCTCACCACCAAGCCGTTCCTCTACGTCTTCAACGTCGACGAGGACGAGCTGGTCGACGAGGACTTCAAGAACGAGCAGCGCGCCCTGGTCGCCCCGGCCGAGGCCATCTTCCTCAACGCCAAGATCGAGTCCGAGCTCATCGAGCTGGACGACGAGGAGGCCCTGGAACTCCTCCAGTCCATGGGCCAGGAGGAGCCCGGCCTCGCCACCCTCGGCCGCGTCGGCTTCGACACCCTGGGCCTCCAGACCTACCTCACGGCAGGCCCCAAGGAGACCCGCGCCTGGACGATCAAGAAGGGCGCCACCGCCCCCGAAGCGGCCGGTGTGATCCACACCGACTTCCAGAAGGGCTTCATCAAGGCGGAGATCATCTCCTTCGCCGACCTCGTCGAGACCGGCTCCGTCGCCGAAGCCCGCGCGAAGGGCAAGGCCCGCATGGAGGGCAAGGAGTACGTCATGCAGGACGGGGACGTGGTGGAGTTCCGGTTCAATGTGTGAGCGGATGGAATAACACCACGTCGCTGATGTGGCAAACATGCAGATCAGAAGGGGCTGGGCTCTTGAGGGCCCAGCCCCTTCGTCCGTACCGTGCTGGTGTGGTGCGGGATTTCCTGACGATCGGTCATCTCCGCTGGGCTGCGAGGACGGAACCGCTGCGACAACCTGATCGCTTGCGTCAGCTCCTGCGTTCCGGCTTCGCCGGCAGCGGATAGCTAGGCTGCCCGCGGCTGCTGAGCCGCCAGCGATCAGGGATGCGGGTAGCTGAGTGAGCAGGCCCTCGATGGGGATCAGGTGTCGCAAACGTGAGAGCGGCGCCCGACGTGGACGACCCACACGACGAGCTCTCCCTCGTCGATCGTGTAGACGACCCGGTAGTCGCCGACCCGCAGTCGACGGCGTTCTGGCTGTGACACGAGCGCGGTGGTGTTGAAGCCGATCGGACCACCACTACTGACCGTGGGCACCCGAACCCGGCCGTGCACCCGGGAGCGCCCTGGGCGCACGGCCTACCTCCGGTCCGGAGGCGGCCCCGTCAGAACTCCAGCACGATCCGCCCCCGTACGCCCCCGGCCGACAGGGCGCGGTGGGCGTCGGCCGCGCGGTGGGCGGGGAGGGTGTACGCGACGCGCGGGGTCAGGACCTTCTCGTCGGCGAGCTGCCGCAGGTGTTCGAGGGCCTCGTGGTTCAGCGCGTGCTGGAAGACGAGGACCGGGTGGAAGGTGATGCCGCGTTCGGGCTCGCCCTGGTAGCGGCGGACCGTCACGATCCGGCCCCCGTCCCGTACGGCGGGGAGGGCGGCCCGGTCGAAGTGCGCACCGTCCACGAGCCCGTCGGCCCCTTCGGGCAGGTGGCGGCGTACCTCCTCGGGGAAGCCCTCGCCGCGGGGGAGGACGAGGTCGGCGCCCAGGCCGCGGACGAGTTCCTCGTCCTTCGGCGCCGCGTCGGCGACGACCCGCAGGCCCCTGGCCTTGGCCAGTTCGATGGTGTAGCCGCCCAGCGCTCCGGCCGCCCCGGTCACCACGACGGTTCCGCCGTCGGGCAGGTCGAGCGATTCCAGCGCCGCCCAGGCGGTCAGCGCGTTCATCGGGAGGGCCGACGCCTCGGCGTCGCTCGCTCCCATGGGCACCCGTACGACGGACTCGGCAGGGACGACGATCCGCTCGGCGTAGGCGCCGTGCAGGCCCGCCGGCACCACGATGGCCATCACGCGGTCTCCGACGCGCAGGTCGGTCCGTACGCCCTCGCCGATCTGGTCGACCACCCCGGCGGCGTCCATGCCGGGCACGAGGGGCGGGCCCGGTTCGCGGCGGCCCGCGCCGCTGATCAGCAGAGTGTCCGTCGGGTTGACCGCGGCGGCGCTCACCCGTACCCGAATCTGGCCCGGACCCGCTTCGGGGTCCGGGAGTTCCATGACCTCCAGCACCTCGGGTCCGCCGTATCGCTGTGCTCCCACACTCTTCATGAGGCGGTGCAACACGGGTCTGAGTCGCGCTATTCCGCCGGGCTCCTCCGGTACCTCTTCGGTCAACTCGCCTACGAGGAAGCGGATTCGCGGTCGTCCGGGCCGAGGGCCGCGGTGACCGCCGCGGTGAGAGGGCGTCCGGCGAGGACGTGGCGGACGGCGTCGAGGGGGATCGGACGCTCGTAGTAGTCCTCGAAGTGCGACTGGACGGCCTCGGGGGAACGGTCGGTGAGGAGGTGGAAGAGGTAGGCGGAGCCGTCCGGGTCGTCGACGCCCGGCGGGAAGTCGATGTCCGAGCCGGTCCGCCACTCCGTGTCGCCGGTCGTCCGCCACAGGCAGGTGGTGACCCGGGGGACGTCGACGCCCTCTTCGAAGAAGGCGGGTTCGTCCAGGAGGGGGCTCAGCGCGGCGGGCACCTCGTCGATGACGCCGGGCCAGACCTCCTCGTCGTCCGTGGCGTACGGGCTCATCCTCGACTCGTGGTCGAAGCCGCGTATGAGCACGCCGGCCGGGGTGAAGAGGACGGAGAAGTCGTCCCCCGAGCCGTTGTCCATCAGGGCCGCCTCCTCCCCGGGGGCCCAGTCGGCGTCGAAGGTGTAGCAGCAGTACTCCGGGTCGTCGCCGATCGTGGCGTCCAGCACCGCCAACGCGCGCAGGTGGGAGCGGAGTTCGTCGGGGCCGGGAAGGCGGGCGGCGGTCTCGTGCAGGGTGCTCATGGCGCCATACAAGCAGCACCCACTGACATCGCGGTGCGAGTCCCGCCCCCGCCCTGGCCCGGAGAGCGCCCCGCCCCCGAACTCCGGTCCGGTCGGCGGGTTGCCCCTACCGCACCCCCAGCTCCGCGATCCCCGCCGGTTTCGCCGGGTCCGCCGAGACCACCGTCACCCGCACCTCGCGGGCGGCCCGGCCCGGGACGTACGGGTGCCAGGAACGGCCGTCCGCCGAGGTCTCCACGGTGTGCGAGGCGGGCGGTACGTCGCTCCAGACCGGGGTCACCGCGGTGATCCGCAGCGTGCGGTCCAGCCGGACCGTGAGGGTGCCGGTGGCCCCGTCGGGGGACCAGGCGGTGGCGGGGGAGCCGTCGACGGCGGCCTCGGCGTAGAGCCCGGGGGACTCCGAGTCGGCGGTGGCCGGGCGGCAGCGGGCGGCGTCGTCGGTGGGGGCCAGGTCGGGGCGGCGGGTGGGCAGGACCAGGGTGGAGGCCAGGCGTTTCGGCCCCGCCGGGGTGTGCACGGTGAACGGGTCGCCCGACACCAGACGGACCGTGGTGGTGCGGGGCCCGAGGGCGATGTCGTAGGTGCGTCCCCGGTGGCGCAGCCCCTTCAGCGTGACGCCCGAGCCCAGTTGCGGGGGCAGCACGGGGTCGAGCCGGATGCCGTCCTCGCGGAGCCGCAGCCCGGTCAGGCCGTGGGTGAAGACCTGGAGGAAGCCGCCCTTGCCGGTGAGGAAGTCCTCGGCTGGGAACCCGGACAGCGGGTCCGAGGCGCCCGCCTTCGCGCCGCGCGCCTCGGAGAAGAGACCGAACGGGCCGCGCATGAAGGGGCGTACGGAGCGCTGGAGGTACGTGTACGTGGCGCACCCGGGCTCCCCGATGGCGGCGGCGTCGATGGCGTGCACCGAGTCCGTCATGGCGGGGCCGTCCGGATCGGTGCGGGCGGCGTAGAAGTCGAGGGTCGCGGCGGCGGCGCCCGGCTCCATCGGCCACTCCAGCGGGTACATCAGCAGTACCGTGTCGGCCTGCTTGATCGTCGAGCCGTTGTACCCCGCGTACTGGAGGTAGATCCCGCGCGCGGCGTCGTACGGGATGCGCAGCCCGTCCGCGACCCGCTGCCAGGCTGCGGGCGCGGGGTGGCCGAGGAGCGCCGCGGCGCGTGCGGCGTCGCGCAGCGCGGTCGCGGCGACCGCGTTGGTGAAGACCCCGTCGGTGACGCCGTTGCTGTACTCGTCGGGACCGGCGACGTTCACGACCGACCAGCTGCCGTCCGCGTTCGGCGTGGCCCGCGACGCCCAGAAGTCGGCGATCCCGCTCAGCAGCGGCCAGCCGCGCTCGGCCAGCCAGGTGCGGTCGCCGGTGGCCAGCCAGTACTGCCACACCGCCAGCGCGACATCGCCCTGGAGGTGGTTCTGGGTGAGGCAGTGCGGCGGGTCCCAGCTCTGGCACTCGGAGTCCAGGCGGCCCCGGCTCGCGCTGGTCCACGGGTAGAACAGGCCGTCGTACCCCAGCTTCGCGGCGTTGGCGCGGGCCGCGTCCCGGGTGCGGTAGCGGTACTCCACCACGGTGCGGGCGAGTTCGGGACGGGTGGCGAGCAGCCCCGGGTACATCCACGTCTCGGCGTCCCAGAAGATCATGCCCGCGTAGTTGTCGCTGGTCGCGCCGGCCGGGGCGATGCTGTCCGAGGCGCCGGTACGGGTCGCGGCGAGCAGTCCGTACTGGGCCGCCCGCAGCCACCGCTGGAGGTCCGGACGGCCCGGCACCAGCACGTCGGAGGACCATTCGCGGTGCCAGATCGCCGCGCTGTCGGCCAGCACCCGCGCCCAGCCGCGCCCGGCCGCCCGACCCGATGCCGCGCGGGCCGAGGCGAGCGGGGTGCGCGAGGTGAGGGCGGTGTCGACGCCGACGTACTTCTCGACGGTGTACGACCGCCCCGCGCGCACCCGCAGTTCCCGGACGAGCCCCGGGGCTCCGCCCTGGTCCCGGGCCGGGCGCAGGCTCTGGACGACCGCGCCGTCCACGTCCGTGCCGTGCGTGCGGAAGGTCCCGTCGTCCGCGACCGTCATCCGCCGCGCACCCCGCGCGTCGAGCCGCCCGGTGACCGTCGCCGTGCCGGTCCACCGGGGCGTCAGCGTGAGCCGTACGGCACCGGCGTGGACGTCCGAGCGGTCCGTGAGGACCTCGTACACCAGGTCGGTGGCCCTGCCGGCCGCGGTGGTCCACCGCAGTGAGGTGCGGACCAGCCCGCAGGCGAGGAAGAGGGTCTGGCGGTAGTGCGAGATCCGGCCGGAGGGGGTGTCCGGGCCGAAGGTCTCCGGGCCGACGCGGACGTCGAGCGGGGTCCAGGCCGGCAGCGCGGCGAGGACTTCCCGCCCCTCGGTGGTGCCGGGCTCGGCCCCGTACAGGCCGGTGACGAACGCCCCGTCGTAGCGCGGGGTGTAGAGCGGCCAGCCGGTCTTCTCCGGGCGCTCGGCGTAGCCGGTTCCGGCCGGGGGGACGCGGTGGCCGAGGTAGCCGTTGCCGACGTACGGGTCGTACCCCTCGGCCTCGCCGTACCGGGTGGAGGTCAGCTCCCACGCTGTGTCGGACGCGGGTGGGGCGGCGGCCGGGGACGCCTCCGCCGTGCAGGAGGGCGGGGCGGGGGAGGGCCCGGAGTCGTGGGCGGCCACCTGGCCCGGCGTCACGATCACGGTCAGGAGAGCGGTGGCCAGGCAGCCGGCGAGGGAGGTGCGCGCAGGGGTCACCGTACGAAAATAGGGACGCGAGCGGCGGGCGCCCGGCGCGGCACGGCCGGTCACGCGCAGGGCAGGCGGACGGCCGACGGGGCTGCCGCCGGATGGCGCAGCGGCGCCCGGGACCCCGCTGGTCGCGGAAGGCGCGCGCGGATTCTTCCGTCGGGCGCGGCACCTGAGGGGTGGGCGGTCGGCGCGCCCTCAGGCGGCCATCCCCGTCTTGAGCCCCGCCCCGCACACCGGGACCACGATGCTGCCGTCCGTCCACCCGCCGACCGCCGCCCAGCAGGCCACGGCCGTGGTCTCCGCGTAGAGCCCGCGGCGGGCCAGGTCCCGCTGGGCCCGGCGGATCTGCTCCTCCGTCACCGTGCGGAAGGTGCCGCCGGACTCGCGTACGGCGAGCAGGATCTGCGCCGCGCGCGGCGGGTCCGCGATGGCGATGCCCTCGGCGAGCGTCGGCGCGGGGGCCGCGGGCTGCCGCGGGGAGGCCGCCCCGGCGTGGAAGGCGGCGGCGAGCGGGGAGACCGCCTCGGCCTGGACGGCGATCAGGGCGGGGCGCCGGTCGATGAGCCCCTGCGCGAGGAGTTCGGCGGTGGCGAGGGCGGCGCCGAGCAGCAGGGTGCCGTTGCCGACCGGGACGGCCAGGGCGTCGGGGAGCCGGCCGCCGAGGTCCTCCCAGAGTTCGTACACGTAGGTCTTGGTGCCGTGCAGGAAGTACGGGTTGAAGACGTGCGAGGCGTAGAAGGTGCCCGGCTCGTCGGCGGCGGCGCGGGCCGCCAGCGCGGTGGCCGTACGGTCGCCGGGGACGATCTCCAGCCGGGCGCCGTGGGCCCGGATCTGCTCGGTCTTCTTGGCCGAGGTGCCCTCGGGGACGTACACCGTGCACGGCAGCCCGGCGCGGGCGCAGTAGGCGGCGACGGAGGTGCCCGCGTTGCCGCTGCTGTCGGCGACGACCCGGGCCGGGCCGAGGCGCCGTGCGAGCTCCGCCAGCATCACCGCGCCGCGGTCCTTGAAGGAGAGCGTCGGCATGAGGTGGTCGAGCTTCGCCGAGACGGTGGGGGTGAGCTCGACCACCGGGGTACGCCCCTCCCCGAGCGAGAGCGCGGGACCGGCGAGCGGCAGCGCCTCCCGGTAGCGCCACAGGGAGTTGACGCGCCCGGCGAGGGCGTCCCGGTCGAGCGGCGCCGCCGGGGTGAAGTCGAGGTCCCACGGGCCGCGGCACTCCGGGCAGCACCAGGGCGCGGTGGCGGCGTCGGCCGTGGTCCCGTCCCGCGGGCAGCGGTACGGCGGCAGGGGGTCGGTCACCGGGGAGGTCATGGGACCAGCCTGCCAGGCGCCGGGGCGGCGCGGGCGGCGGGATCAGGTGCGGCCCGCGCACTCCCCGCACACGGCGGGCGCGGTCCCGGGTGCCCGTCCGTGCGGACCGGTTGCCCGGGAGGCACGTGTCACTTCCTTCGGCCTCCGGCGCTTGCGGAGGGCACGAAGTGGGCAGAGAACGGCCGGAAGAGCTGTGGTGATGCCGTTCGGACCATGCGTGGAGCACCCCCGAATCATCACTTTGAGTGAAACTCTGGCCATTGCTTGTCTTGCGCCACTCACGGTTGCGACTCTGTTGCGGTCTGTCAACTTGTTGGGAGTGGCCAGTGACTTTCGGTGAGCAGCCCGCCTATCTGCGCGTGGCGAGCGATCTGCGGGAGAAGATCGTCAAGGGAGCGCTGCCGCCCCATACCCGCCTTCCGTCCCAGGCGCGCATCCGTGAGGAGTACGGCGTCTCGGACACCGTCGCGCTGGAGGCGCGGAAGGTCCTCATGGCCGAGGGGCTGGTGGAGGGGCGCTCCGGCTCCGGCACGTACGTCCGGGCGCGTCCGGTGCCGCGCAGGATCGCCCGGTCCGGCTACCGGCCCGGGGTGGGGTCCAGCCCGTTCCGCCAGGAGCAGAGCGCGGAGGGCGTGCGCGGCACCTGGGAGTCCAGGAGCGAGCAGGAGGAGGCCGGTCCGGAGATCGCCGCGCGCCTCGGCATCGAGCCGGGCGAGCGCGTCATGCGCACCCGGTACGTCTTCCGGGACGCGGGTGAGCCGATGATGCTCTCGACCTCCTGGGAACCGCTCTCGGTCACCGGGCGGACCCCGGTGATGCTCCCCGAGGAGGGGCCGCTGGGCGGCTGCGGGGTGGTCGACCGGATGGCGGCGATCGACATCGTGGTGGACAACGTGACCGAAGAGGTCGGCGCCCGGCCGGGACTGGCGGACGAACTCGGCGACCTCGGCGGGGTGCCGGGCCACGTCGTCATGGTCATCGCGCGCACCTACTTCGCGGGCGGGCAGGCGGTCGAGACCGCCGACGTGGTCGTTCCCGCCGACCGCTACCGCGTCGCCTACCACCTGCCGGTCAAATAGGACGGCCCCTGGCCCCCGGTCGGCCCGGCCCACCGGTCCTCCGGCCTCCCGGCCTCCCGGCCCACCGGGTCTCCTGGCCTCCCGGCCCACCGGGTCTCCTGGCCTCCCGGCCCACCCGCCCACCCGCCCCCCGGCCCATCCGGCGGGCCGGGCGGGCGGGTGCCGACCGGTGGGCGGTGCGGCGTGTCCGGGGCCGGTGACACAGACTTAACCCCCCGTCACCTGCCGTAACTCCCGGGCAATGCCCGGCGCCCGCGGCCCGTCATGTTCGGCTCCTACCTTCCGGTCCGTCGCCGCATCAACGGACCGAGGACGGGACCCTCATGACGGACATCGCACCACCCACCACGGTGGAGACCCCGCACCCTTCGCCGCAGCCTTCCGGGCCCGAGGGCGCGTCCGGCTCCGGCGGACCGGCCCGCAGCTACGCGGCGCTCGCCGCCGACGAGAGCCGCGAGGACTACTCGCTGCGCTACGCCCCGCACGCGTTCCGCCGCTGGTCGCCCGGGACGGTCGCGGGCACCGCGCTCGGCGGCATCGCCTATCTCGCGGACTTCGCGATCGGCGCCTCGATCGTCTTCACCTACGGTTTCACCAGCGGTTTCGCGTCGATCCTGACCGCCGCCACGATCATCTTCCTCACCGGCATCCCCATCGCCCGGGCCTGTGCGACGTACGGCCTGGACATGGACCTGGTGACCCGGGGCGCCGGTTTCGGCTACTTCGGCTCGACGCTGACCTCGCTCATCTACGCGTCGTTCACCTTCATCTTCTTCGCGCTCGAAGGCTCGATCATGGCGCAGGCCATGCACCAGGCGATCGGGCTGCCGGTCCAGATCGGCTATCTGCTCACCACGCTGATCGTGATCCCGATCGTGTTCCGGGGCATGGGCGCGCTCGCCAAGGTGCAGGCGTGGACCCAGCCCGTGTGGATCGTCGGCATGGTCCTGCCGTTCCTGGTGCTCGCCTTCGAGGCCCCGGACGCCTGGGGCTCGTTCAGCTCCTTCGGCGGTACGGAGGGCGCCGGTTCCGGCTTCTCCTGGCTCGGGTTCGGGCTCGGCACCGGGGTGGCGCTCTCGCTGATCGCGCAGATCGGCGAGCAGGCGGACTACCTCCGCTTCATGCCCGCGAAGACCGAGGCCAACAAGCGCCGCTGGAACCTCGCGGTGCTCGCCGCCGGGCCCGGCTGGGTGATCATCGGCGCCGCGAAGCAGCTCGGCGGCGCGTTCCTCGCCTTCGTCGCGCTGGAGGCGGTCGGCAAGACGCACGCGCTGGAGCCGATCGCCCCGCAGATCGAGGCGCTCAAGCCCTGGCTCGGCGGGTTCGCGCTGCCGGCCGCGGCCGTCTTCGTCATCGTCTCGCAGGTCAAGATCAACGTGACGAACGCCTACAGCGGCTCGCTCTCCTGGTCGAACTTCTTCTCCCGGATCACCCACCGGCACCCCGGGCGGGTCTGGTACATCTTCCTCAACCTCGCCATCGCGCTGACGCTGATGGAGATGGACATGTTCGCGGCCCTCAACAAGCTGCTGGGCTTCTACTCCAACGTCGGCATCGCCTGGATCGCCGCCGTCGCCGCCGACCTCGTCATCAACAAGCGGATCGGGCTCAGCCCGCCGTACATCGAGTTCAAGCGCGCCTACCTCCACGCGGTGAACCCGGCGGGCTTCGGCGCCATGGTGATCGCCTCGACCGTCTCGATCCTGGCATTTTTCGGCCTCTTCGGGGAGTACGCGGAAGCCTTCTCCACCTTCATCGCGGCGGGGCTCGCCGTGACGCTCTGCCCGCTGATCGCCTGGGCGACGAAGGGCAAGTACTACCTGGCCCGGCCCAATCCGGTGAACGGCCCCGACGTGGCGGTCGAGGACATCACCGCCACCCACACCTGCGCGGTCTGCGCGACGGCCTACGAACTGCCGGACATCGCCGACTGCCCCGCCCACGCGGGCCCCGTCTGCTCGCTCTGCTGCTCGCTGGACGCCACCTGCGGCGACGTCTGCCGGAAGGCGCCCGCGGCCGGACCGGTGCTGATGCCCCTGCCCACGGTGCGGACGGCCGGTGCCGCGGAGGCGGGGAGGGGGTGACCGGGGCCGGGGCGACCGGCGCCCGGGCGGCGCGGTAGGGTCCCGTTCTCCGCTTCGGGGGCGCATCCGGACGGATGCGCCCCGTGTATGGCCGGTTCCGTATCCCTTTGTGCGATTCCGCATTCGCTGAGTGAAGGTCAGGCGTACGCTCCGGCATATGCGCACAGCGATTTCCTGGGGATCGTCCTATGAGATGTGCAGACCGGTGGGGAGAGGGGCAGCATGCTCGGGAGGAGCACGATGAGTGACAGCGCAGCTGTCCTCCCGTGGCTGGTGATACGGCAGGACGTCAACGGCAGTACGTACCGGGTCGGCCGATACGCCACACAAGAAGAGGCTCAGAAGGTCGCGGACAGGTTCGACACCCGGGAGCACCAGCAGCTCTACTGGGTCGAACGCGCGGGTGGGCCCGCCCGCCCCTGACCGAAGACCCGCGCCACCGGCGGCCGGGCACCCTCCCTGACCAGGGGGTGCCCGGCCGTCGTCGTACGCCCCGCCGGTGCCCGGGCCCCCGGCGCGCGGACCTCCCGCTCCCGCGCCGGTGTGCGCCCCCTCGGGCCGCCCCGGGCGGAGGCCCGGGCGGCCCTCGGCTCGGAACGCGCCGCCACGCGAAGGTAGGGTCCGGCTGACCGGCCTGACCGCCAGGCCGGGGAACGAAGGCGGAGCGATGCCGGCCCTGATCGACACGGTGGCGTGGGTACGAGTGGAGAGCGGCAGGATTCTCTGCGCGCGGTCGAAGGGGAAGGACATCTTCTACATCCCCGGCGGCAAGCGGGAGGCGGGGGAGAGCGACCTCCAGACCCTGCTGCGGGAGGTGGAGGAGGAGCTGGCGGTGGCCCTCGACCCCGCGACCGTCGTGCACGCGGGGGTCTACGAAGCACAGGCGCACGGGCACGCGGACGGCGTGGTGGTGCGGATGAGCTGCTACTACGGCGACTACCGGGGCACCCCGGTGGCGAGCAACGAGATCGACGAGGTGGCCTGGTTCACCTACGCGGACCGGCCGCTCGTCGCCCCGGTCGACCAGGTGCTCTTCGACGACCTCCACGCGGCCGGCGTGCTGGCCTGAGACGGCCCTCGGGGACCCGTGCACCCATATGACCCATGGGGTGCGGTCTGTCGTGATACATGACGAATTCCGGGTATGTCCCACAGTGGCCCTTCGCAGGGTGAATCCGCTGTCGGCTCCGGGAAGTGATCGGCGTGATCGATACCGAAGGCGGCAGCGCCGAGTGGTCCTTCCCGGCGGAGCCGGGCTCCGTGCGGGGCGCGCGGAACGCGGTCCGCGAGACGCTGCGCGCCTGGGACCTCGGCCTGCCGGTCATCGACGTCACGGTGCTGCTCGTCAGCGAGCTGGTGACCAACTCGCTCCGCCACGCCACCGGGCCCATCGGCGTGCGCCTGGTAAGGCCCGGCGGCGCCCCCGTCGAAGTGGCCGGCGCCTCGGCCGACGGCCACGGGCTGCTGGTGGAGGTCTCCGATCCGCTTCCGGATCTTCCCACCCGCCGCCGGGCCGGCCCCGACGACGAAGGGGGCCGCGGGCTCCAGCTGGTGGCCTGCTCGGCGCGCCGCTGGGGGACGCGCAAAGGAAAGAGTGGCAAGACGGTGTGGTTCGAGCTGCCTCTGTCTGGTTAGGAGTGGAGGGGGACGCACAGCGATCACCTGAGGTCGGGGCCGCCGACGAGAAGGACTGAGACCTTGCTGTGATCGTGAACGCCGTGTCGGGAGTGGCCGTAGTGCTGAATACTGCGCACAGGACCGGTCCGGTGTGTGAGCTGGAGGGGACGGTCGCGTGAGCGAGATACCTGGGACAGCGGGCGACATCGTGTGGCAGAGCAGCCCGCCTGGCTCGATATATGAGTACATCAGGGTTGCCTCCTTCTCGATCGGCCCGGACGGCCTGATCGAGCAGTGGAGCGGGAGGGCCGCCGATCTCTTCGGCATGGGCCCGCACGAGGTGATCGGGTGCGATCCCGTGGAGGCGTTCATGCCTCCCGAGCTGCGCCGGGGCGGCCACCGGCGGATCCGCGAGATCCTGGACGGCAAGGAGTGGACGGGCCTCGTCCCCTTCCGGATACCGGGGGAGCAGGCCGTCCGCGGGCTCGCCGAGGTCTACGTCATGCCCAGCGTGACCGCCGCCGGGGAGCGGGCCGCCCTCTGCATCGTGGTGGACGTGCGGGCGCTGCGCGGCATCGAGACGGACCTCGCCGCCTCACAGGCAATTTTCGGCCAATCCCCCTTCGGGTTCGTCCTGTTCGGCAAGGACCTCTCGGTGGTCCGTGCGAACGAACGATTCGCCGACGTCTTCGGCGGCATGGCCGCCGACCACCGGGGGCGCAGGGCCGAGGACTACCTGACCCGCCCCGAGGCGGACCGGCTGACGGAGACCCTGCGAAGAGTGCTGGCGACCGGCGAGTCCGTCACCGACCTCCGGCTCATCGGCACGGTCCCCGGCGACACGGACCGCCGCCACTGGTCGATGAACCTCTACCGGGTGCACAGCGGATCGGGACGGCCCACCGGGGTCGCCGGACTCGCCACCGACGTCACCAGCCGCCACGTCGCCGCACGCGAGGCGGCCAGCGCCCGGCGCAACCTCCGGCTGCTGAACGAGGCCAGCGCCCGCATCGGCAACTCCCTCGACCTGGAGACCACCGCCCGCGAGCTGCTGGACGTCGCCGTCCCCGGCTTCTGCGACCTCGCCACCGTCGACCTCTTCCCCGCCGTGCTCACCGGCGCCGAGGCCCCGCCCGCCGGTGGCCCCGCGCCGGAGCCCCGGGCCGCCTCACCGGAACTGCGCCGGGTCGCCCAGGCCAGCGCGGTCTCCGACCCCCACCCCCACGCACCCGGCCCGCCGGGCGTTCCGGTGCCCGCCGCGCGGTCCGGCGAGCACCCCGGGGCCGACGGGGGAGCCGCGCCGGAGGCGGGGGAGCCCGCCCTCGGAGCCGTACACCGCTACCCGCACGCCTCGGCCTGCGCCTCCGCCCTGCGCACCGGCCGCGTCCACGAGGCGCCCGGCGACGGCCTCGGGTTCGTCCGGTCCACGCTCGCGGTGCCGATGGTCGCCCACGACACCGTGGTCGGGCTCGTCCGCTTCTCCCGTACGAAGGGCAGCGAACCCTTCGGCGAACGCGACCGGGACCTGGCCGGTGAACTCGCCGCCCGCGCCGCCGTCTGCATCGACAACGCCCGCCTCTACCGGCGCGAACACGAACGCGCCCTGATCCTCCAGCGCAGCCTGCTCCCACCCGGCGCCCCCGAGGCGGCGGGCCTGGACATCGCCTGCCGCTACCTCCCCGGCAACGCGACGACCGAGGTCGGCGGCGACTGGTTCGACGTCATCGAACTGCCCGGCCACCGCACCGCGCTCGTCGTCGGCGACGTGATGGGGCGCGGGCTGCGCGCCGCCGTCGCCATGGGCGAACTCCGCACCGCCGTACGGACGCTCGCCCTGCTGGACCTGGAACCCGCCGAGGTGCTCTCCGCGTTGGACGAGGTCGCCCGCGGCCTCGGCACCCCGGGCGGCGGCGACCGGGCCGAGGGCGGCGGTACCCAGTGGCCCTCGCGCGCCCTGCAGAAGTCGCGCGAGGCGGACCTGTCCGAGGTGTACCTCGCGACCTGCGTGTACGCGGTCTACGACCCGGTCACCCGGCGCTGCACCTTCGCCAACGCGGGCCACCTGCCGCCCGCCGTCGTCGAGCCCGGCCAGGAGGCCCGGCTCCTCGACGTACCGCCGGGGATGCCGCTCGGCGTCGGCGGCGAACCCTTCGAGGAGGTGGAGGTCGAACTCGCCGAGGGCGCCCTGCTCACCCTCTACACCGACGGCCTCGTGGAGTCGCGCGACCATCCGCTCGACGAAGGCCTCGACGTGCTCCGTACCGCCCTGACCGGGCCGCGGATGCGGCTGGAGGCCGCCTGCGACCACGTACTGGCCGCCCTGGACACCCGGCACGGCGAGGACGACATCGCCCTGCTGATGGCCCGCATCCAGGGGCTGCCGGAGGAAGCGGTCGGCGACTGGACCCTGCCCCGGGAGCCGCGCTCGGTCGGCCGGGCCCGCGAACTCGCCCGCCGGCGGCTGAACGAGTGGAACCTCGACGACCTCGTGGACACCACCGAACTCCTGGTCAGCGAGCTCGTCACCAACGCGTTGCGCTACGGCGAGGGAGAGATCCGGCTCCGGCTGCTGCGCGACCGCACCCTGGTGTGCGAGGTGTGGGACGCGGGGCTGATCCAGCCGCGCCGCCGCCGCGCCCGTGACACCGACGAGGGCGGCCGGGGGCTGCAACTCGTCGGGCTGCTCAGCGCGGCCTGGGGCTCGCGGCGCACCCCGCGCGGCAAGACCGTCTGGTTCGAACTCGCGCTGCCGGACGGGCAGTCGGCCGCCGACCTCACGGTCGAACAACTGCTCAGCATGTACTGAGCACGTACTGACACGATCCACGCGGGGGACGAAAGGGGCGGGCCGGCACGAGGCCGCCCCGCCCCTTTCGTCGCTCCTCGTTCAGGACGGGGACTTCAGCGCGGCGAGGCGCGCCTCGACCTCCGCGCTGTCGCCCAGGGCGTCCAGCTGCTCGAACTGCGCGTCGAGCGAGGAAGCGGCCAGCTCCTGCTTGCCCACCGCCCTCGCCTCCTCGCGCCGGACCTTCTCCTCGAAGCGGTTCAGCTCGCTCGTCGGGTCGAGCACGTCGATCGACTTCACCGCGTCCATCATCCGGTTCTGGGCCTGGGCGGACTTGGCGCGGGCCACCAGCTCGTCCCGCTTCGCCTTCAACTCGCCCAGCTTGGCCTTCATCTGGTCGAGCCCCGCCTTGAGCTTGTCCACCACCTCGGTCTGCGAGGCGATCGTCGGCTCGGCCGTCCGCGCCTCCTTCTCCGACTGGAGCTGGCGGCCCAGCGCGACCTTGGCGAGGTTGTCGAACTTGTCCGCCTCCGCCGCCGAGCCCGCGGTCCGCAGCTCGTCCGCCTTGCGGCTGGCCGCGAGCGCCTTGCCGCCCCACTCCTTCGCCGCCGCCACGTCCTCCGCGTGGTCCTGCTCCATCAGCCGCAGGTTGCCGATGGTGGCGGCGACCGCCTGCTCGGCCTCCGCGATGTTGTTGGTGTAGTCGCGGATCAGCTGGTCCAGCATCTTCTGCGGGTCCTCGGCCTGATCGATGAGCGCGTTGATGTTCGCCTTCGCGAGCTGGGTGACACGGCCGAGAATCGTCTGCTTCGACATGGGAGCTCCTCTCCTGGAACGGGACGGCGGGTGGGGACGGAAGCCGGGGACGGCGTGCGGGGGAGGCGGAACACGGAGGGACCTGTGCGGCCGTACGGGGACGGCGCCCGGTCAGAAGCGGCCACCACCGCCTCTGCGGCCCCGCGTGCCTCCGCCGCCGAAGCTGCCGGGCCCCGCGCCGCCGAAGCCGCCCCCACCGAACCCACCGCCCCCGCCGAAGCCGCCGCCGAACCCGCGGCCACCGCCCCGCCCGCCGCCGCCGAGGAGTCCGCCGAGGAGGATGCCGCCCAGTACGGCCCCGCCCATCCCGCCGCCCCCGCCGCGCGTCCCGCCCGGACCGGAACGGCTGTCGAAGGCGCGTACGTCCTGCTCGGCGAGGGCCTGGGCCTGCCCGGCCAGCGCGTCGGCCCGCTGCGCCTCGGCCAGCGCGCGCTGCGGATCGCCGCCCGCGGCGAGCTGCCCGGCCTGCTCCGCGTGGCGCTGGGCCTCCGCGAGCCGGGTGCGGGCCTGGCTGCCGACCGCGCCCCGGTGCGTGGTGATGTAGTCGGCGGCGGCCGAGATCGCCGAGCGGGCGGTGAGCATCGCCTGGTCCAGCAGCGGCCGGGCCCGGGTGTTGCCCTGGTCCCGCTCGCGCGCCCCGGCCAGCGACTCGTCGAGCGCCGCGTCCGCCTCCTCCAGGCGGCGCAGCGCGTCGATGGGGTCGTACGGTCCGCCCGCCACCTCGCCGCGCACGTCCTCCAGCACCGCTTCCGCCCGGCCGATCCGCCCCTGGAGGTCGGCCGTCGACACGCCCTGCGCGGTGCCGCGCAGCAGCCCGTGCGCGTCCGCGAGGTCCGCCTCCATCTCGGTGAGCGCGGCGGGGATGCGGGAGGCGGCCTCGGCGAGTTCGGCGGCCCGCCGCTCCACGGCGTCCACCAGGGTCGCTGCCTGGCGCACCGCGCTCTCCGCCGCCCGTACGAACACGGCGGCCCGGGAGTTGTCGCCGCCGTCCACGGCCTGGCGGGCCTGGTTGAGGGAGGAGGTGGCGAAGACCAGGCGTTCCTTGGCCTGTTCGACGTCGTCCGCGACGGGGGCGGCGGCCGAGGGCGCGTACCGGGTACGCATCGCGTCCAGCGTCGAACCCGCCGTCGCCGCCCGGCCCGCGAGGTCGCGGAAGGTCGCCTCCACCTCGGACAGTGCCTGCGGGGCGTTCTGCTCCAGGTCCCGCAGCCGGTCGAAGTCGGCGGACACCGCGTCGAGTTGCTCGTCGGCGGCGGTGCAGCGGCTGATGATCTCCGCCAGCATCCGGCGCTGGGTCGGCTCGTCCTCCGGGATGGCGTCGTCGAGCTGCTGGCGCAGCCGGAAGGACGCGGTCAGCTCGCTCTTGGCACGTGTCACCGCCGCCGCGAACGGTGCCGCCGCCTCATCGCCGAACTGGGCCGAGGCGAAGCCCAGTTCCTCCTCGCTGGTGCGCACCGCGTCGTCCGTCTCCACCAGCAGCTCCCTGGCGCGGGCGTCCAGCTCGGGCAGCGGAGTGGGCGGTTCGCCGGCCGCCGCACCGGGTGCCGCGGTGCCCCAGCCGGTGGCGGCCGGAGTCGTACGGGTCTTCGCCCGCCGCTTGCGCCGTGCGAAGGCGTACGCCGCGACCGCGACGACCGCGGCCAGCAGGACCACCGGGAGCAGGAAGTCACCGGCGTCGGTGCCGCCCGAACCGCTCGACCCGGGATCGGAAGGGCCGGGGGAGAGGGACGGCGAGGGCACCGGCTGCCCCGCGAGCACGGCGGAGTAACCGTTCGCCGCGCCGATCGCCGCACCCGCCCAGTCGTTCACCCGCAGTGCCGGGACGACGGCGGTGCTCGCCACGTCCCTCAGCTGGGCGTCGGTGAGCCGGGACGCCTCGTCCACGGAGTACGCGTACTGCCGGTCGTGGGTGGCGACGGCCAGCAGCACGTCGTCCTGTCCCAGCCCGTTGCGGGTGGCGGTCTCGTCGGCCCAGCTCTGCGAGGAGCGGCCGGAGAAGTCGCGTACGTACACGACGAACAGCTGCACCCGCCGCTCGTCGAAGAGGGAGTCGAGGGCCGCCTCCACCTCGCCGGTACGGTCCCCGAGCGCCCCGGTCCGGTCGGTGATCTGCCCGTCCCGGGAGAGCGTGACGGGGTTGTCGGCCCGCGCCGGAGCGGCGGTCCCGGCGGCCAGCCAGCAGGCCGCGAACAGCACGCCGAGCAGGGCCCGGCACGGGCGGGAGCTGCGGACACGGGTCGCGGGTGGCGTCACATCCAGGAGGCTATGGCCACCTTTGCGCCCTCGCGACCCGAGCATCCGGCGGGGGCGCGGGGTCGAGGAAGGGGCCGGTCCGAGGCGGGGGCCGGTCCGAGGCGGGGGCCGGTCCGATCGGGGGACGGGACGTGACGCGATCGCGCCGTGGCACGGGGCGAAACGCTTTCGGACATGCCGACGGCGCGGCCGGAGTGTGGGCTTCGGCCGCGCCGGGGCGTGGTTCGGTGGAGGCCGGCGGCGGGTCAGGACCGCCGTCCGCACCGGGTGGGGAGCCGGTCAGGGACTCCCCCGTTCAGGGCCGCGACGGCGGTTCTTCCGGGCCGCCGCGGCAGGTATCAGCCCGCGAGGCGCGGGAGTTCGCGGGTGCGGCCGAGCGAGCCCAGCCACTTCGCGGAGTCGCGGGCGGTGCGCTCGAACGTCTCCAGGTTCACCGCGATCAGGCCGAAGGTCGGCTTGAACGAGCCCCACTCGTAGTTGTCGAGCGCGCTCCACGCCAGGTAGCCCTGGATGTTGAGGCCGTCCTCCATGGCGGCGGCGACCTCGTTCAGCGCACCGGCGTAGTAGTCGGCGCGGCGGGTGTCGTCGTCGGTGGCGATGCCGTTCTCGGTCACGATCAGCGCGACCTCGGGGCCGACCAGCTCGGCGGTGTGGCGCAGCGCGTGGCCGACCGCGGTGGGGTAGTACTCCCACTGCGTGAGGGTGCGCTCGACGTCGGCGGGCGCCGGGATCGGGCCGTCGGCGCCGATCTTCGTACGGGTGTAGGACTGCACGCCGATCCAGTCGTCGCCGCGGGACGCCTCGATGAAGACGTCCTCGCGCGGCTGGCGGTAGGCGGCGGTGACCTCTTCGGCGCCCGGCTCGGCCTGGTAGACCTGGTTGGCGACGGACCAGCCGACCTTGATGGCCGGGTCGATCGCGCGGACCTCCTTCACGGCCGCGTGGTGCGCGGCGATGACGGCGACGGTGGTCTCGTCGTCGGGGAAGGGCAGACCCGCCGGCGGGAAGCCGATCTCGCCGCGCTTGGCGAGGCCCGCCATCACGGCGATCATGTTCGGCTCGTTGATGGTGCAGACGTGGCTGACGTCCGAGGCGATGACCGGGGCGCAGGCGGAGACGTACCGGGCGAACAGCTCGACGGCGCCCTCGGCCGTCCAGCCGCCGCGCGCCTCGAACCACTGCGGCACGGTGAAGTGGTGCAGGGTGATCATCGGGCGCAGGCCGCGGGCGACGGCGCCTTCCACCATGCGGCGGTAGTGCGCCAGTTCGGCGCGGGAGAAGTGGCCCTCGGCCGGCTCGATGCGCGCCCACTCGATGGAGAACCGGTAGTCGGTGAAGCCGAGGGAGGCCAGCAGGTCCATGTCCTCGTCCCAGCGGTGGTAGCTGTCGCACGCGTCGAGGCTGGGCTCCTGGATGTGGGTGCCGGTGGAGTGCTCCTTGACCCACCAGTCGCTGTTGGTGTTGTTGCCCTCGATCTGGTGGGCGGCGGTGGAGGCGCCCCACAGGAAGCCTTCGGGGAACGGGACCGGGGTGTGCGTCATCGCGGAGTGTCCTTCTGGTGCGTGAGGGGGCGGGCTCGCGGCTCTCCGTGCGCGGCCCGTGCGGGTGGTGCGGGTGGTGCTTGTGGTGCTTGTGGTGCTTGTGGTGCTTGTGGTGCGGAGTCGTACGGGTGGTGCGTGGTCGTGCAGGTGTCAGGGGGGTCCGCGCCGGGCGGGGCACGGACCGGGGCGGCCTGCCCGGCGGGCGGGCCCTACTTCATGCCGGCGGTGGCGATGCCCTGGGTGAAGTGGCGCTGCAGGGCGATGAAGAGGATCAGCACCGGCAGGACGACGAGGAAGGCACCGGCCATCAGCACGCCGTTCGATCCGCCGGCCTTGTTCGGGTCGGTGGCGAAGGTCGCGAGCGCGACCGGCAGCGTGTACTTGTCCGGGTCGTTGGTCGCGATCAGCGGCCAGACGAAGTTGTTCCACGACCCGAGGAAGGTGAAGATCGACAGGGTCGCGAGGGCGGGCTTCACCAGCGGCATCACGATGCGCCAGAAGATGTACCACTCTCCGGCGCCGTCCATCCGGGCCGCTTCCAGCAGCTCGTCCGGGATCGCCTGCATGAACTGCCGCATCAGGAAGACCCCGAAGGCTCCCGCCGCGAACGGCAGCACCAGACCGGCGTACGAGTCGATCAGGCCGAGCTTGCTCATCAGGACGAAGAGCGGCAGCAGCATCAGGTTGCCCGGCACCATCAGCGCGCCCAGCACCAGACCGAAGATCTTGTTCTGGCCGGCGAACTTCAGCTTGGCCAGCGCGTAGCCGAGCATCGAGCAGAACACCAGATTGCAGACGGTGACCAGCACCGCCACGATCACGGAGTTCATGAAGTACAGCGGCAGGTTCAGCTTGTCGAGCAGCTCGCGGAAGTTGTCCAGCGTCCAGGTGGACGGGACCCAGACCGGCGGGCTGGCCGAGAGGTCGGCCGTGGTCTTGAAGGAGGAGAGCGCCATCCAGAGGAACGGCGCGGACATGACCAGCAGTCCGGCCGAGAGCAGCACGTAGACGAGGACGCGGCCGGGACGGAAGCCCGAGCGCGGCTTCCCCGCCTGCGACGCGGAGCCCCTGGACGCGGAGCCCTTCGACGGGCGCTGCTCCTTCGACGGCGCCGTCCGCAGCGTGCCGGGTGCGTTGGTGGCGCTCATTTGGTGTTGTCCTTCAGCAGTCGGAGCTGGAGCACCGTGATGGCCATGATCACCACGAACAGGACGTACGCCATGGCACTGGCGTAACCCATGTGGAAGAAGTTGAAGCCTTCGCGGTACATGTTCAGCGAGACGGTGAGGGTCGAGTCGGAGGGCCCGCCCTGGGTCATCACGAACGGCTCCTCGAAGACGTTGAGGTAGCCGATGGTGGTGATGACCGTGGCGTAGAGCATCGTCGGCCGCAGCAGCGGGACGGTGATGTTCCTGAACTCCGCCCAGACGCCCGCGCCGTCGAGGCGCGCGGCCTCCCGGACCTCGGTCGGGATGGCCTGGAGGCCGGCGATGAAGAGCACCATGACCGTACCGACGTTCCGCCAGACCGCCATGGCGATCATCGACGGCATGGCGAGCGCCTCGGACCCGAGGAAGTCCGGCCCGGTCAGGCCGACTTCGGAGAACAGGCCCGAGATCAGGCCGTCGCTCGGGTCGAGCACGAACCGCCACACCACGGCGACCGCGACGATGGTGGTGACCACCGGGGCGTAGAAGCCCACCCGGAAGAACGTCCGGGCGCGGTCGATGCCGTTGTTCAGCAGCACGGCGACGACCAGGCCGATCACGATGGTCAGCGGCACGCCGACGACCACGAAGTACCCGGTGTTGAGGAGCGACCGCAGGAACTTGTCGTCACCGAAGAGGTTGACGTAGTTCTCGAAGCCGATGAACTTCGCGTCCAGCGGGTGCGTCACGTTGCGCAGCCCGAAGTCGGTGAAGCTCATCACCAGGGTGGCGAGGATCGGGAAGGCCATGAAGACGAGGAACAGGACGAGGAACGGGGTGGAGAAGAGCCATCCCGCCGCGTTCTGCCTCCCCAGCGGCTTCCTGCGGACCTGACGGCCCTGCGATGCGCCGGGCCCGGCGGCGGGCGACTTCGCGGTCGCCCGCCCCTGCGGTCCCTTGGCCGTCTGCGCGGCCTTTCCGGTCACGGTGCTCATGGCTCCTACTTCACGAGGCTTTCGATCTGGGACTGCGCGGTCTTCAGCGCGTCCTCGGCCGAAGCCTTGCCCTGGGTCACCTTGGCGATGGCCTGGTCGACCTTGTCGGTGATCTCCGTCAGGTTCGAGAGCGTCGGGGACGCCTTGGCGGTGTCCATCTGCTTCTTGAAGACCTGGAGGTCGGCGTCGTCGGCGAGGGTGCCGGAGGTCCACGCGTTCGTGTTCGCGGGCAGGTCCTTGGTGCGCTGGTACCAGTCGGCCTGGCCCTCGGTGCCGGTGAGGTACTTGATGAACTCGGTGGCCGCGGCCTTGTGCTCGCTGTCCTTGGAGATCACCAGGGAGGAGCCGCCCGCCATCGAGGTGGAGGACGCGTCGGCCGGCACGTTCGCCACGGCCCACTTGCCCTTCAGCTGCGGCTGGCCCTCGTCGAGGAGGGTCACGTGCCACGGACCGCCGAAGAACATCGGGACGCGGCCGTTGCCGAAGTCCTTCACCACGTCGTAGCCGGGCTGCACCGACTTGTTGGAGAGGCCCTTGTCGAAGTAGGAGCCGTACTCCTTCAGCGCCTTGACGGCGGCCGGGCTGTCGATGACGACCTTGCCCTTGTCGTCGATGATGTCGCCGCCGGCCGAGTACAGGAACGGGTAGAAGTTCTGCACCGTGTCCAGGCCGCTGGGCTGGATGGAGAGGCCCCACTTGGTGCCCGCGTCCTTCTGGTACGCGGTGGCGAGGGCCTGCATCTCCTTCCAGGTGGTCGGAGCCTTGGTGATGCCCGCCTTCGCCGCCAGGTCGGTGCGGTAGTAGAGGACACGGGTGTCGACGTACCACGGCACGCCGTAGGCGGTGCCGTCCACCTCGCCCTGGCTCCAGCCCGACGGGAAGAAGTCCTTCTGGTCGAAGGTCTTGGTGTCGACCGGCTCCAGCACACCGAGGTCGGAGAACTCGCCCAGGTAACTGCCGCCCATCTGGGCCACGTCCGGCATGGTGCCGGCGGCGGCGGCGGAGACCAGCTTCTGGTGGGCGACGTCCCAGCCGACCGGAGTGACCTTCACCGTGACGTTGGGGTGGGCCTTCTCGTAGACCTTGGCGACGTCGGCGAGCTTCTCGCCCTCGGCACCCATGGCCCAGACGGTCAGCGTCTGCTTCTGGTCGGCGGCGACGGAGTCGCCACCCGAGCCGCCGCAGGCGGTCATGCCGAAGGCGAGAGCCGCGGCTATCCCGGCGGAGACGGTGATTCTGGCGGTGCGGGGCATGGAGGGCTCCTCCTTGAGCAATCCTGATGTATGCGCTGCCTGTAAGCGCATACATCACTGTGCGGCACACGTTCAGAAATCCGCAAGAGGGTTCTGCGTCACATTCCGGCAAAGTCCCGGACATGTGGAAGGTTCCTTTGGAACGGTAAGGGTCAGGTATGTGAAAGATGAACTGGTGTGACCGATTCGTCAGGCTTGGCGGAGGGCGGGGTCGGGCCCGGATCCACGCGGCACGACGCGGGCCCCGAAGGGTCGCTACGGTCGTGCGCATGTCCTCACTCGCCCACGCGTACCCCTTCGACCCGCGCCACGGCCACACCCGCGAGAGCCTGCTGGACGTGCCCGCCCCCGCCGCCCCCGAGGGCTTCGAGGCGTTCTGGCGCGGCCGGTACGAGGAAGCCCTCGCGGTCGACACCGCGCCGGAGCTCGGCCCGGTGGAGGAGGTGCGGGACGGCGTACGCGTCCACGGGGTGACGTACACCTCGGTCGGCGGGGTGCGGCTGGGCGGCTGGGTCGCCCTTCCGGACGGCACGTCGCCGCCCGGAGGCGGTGGCGCGGCCCGGTACGGCTTCGTCGTCGGACACGGCTACGGCGGGCGCGACCGGCCCGGCCCGGACCTGCCGCTCCCGCTGCCCGGGGCCGCGGCGATCCTGCCCTGCGTACGCGGGATGGGCACCCGGGGACGCGTCCCGGGCATCCCGGACACCGCGGGCGCCCACGTCCTCTCCGGCATCGGCTCCCGCGACACGTACGTCATCGGCGGGTGCGTGGCCGACCTCTGGTGCGCCGCCTCCGCGCTGCTCGCGCTCGCCCCCGAGCTGGCGCTGCCGGGAGCGCCGCGCCTCGGCTACCTCGGCGAGAGCTTCGGCGGCGGGCTCGGCGCCCTCGCGCTGCCCTGGGACGCGCGGTTCGGTGCCGCCCAGCTCACCGTGCCGACCTTCGGCAACCACCCGCTGCGCCTCACGCTCCCGTGCACCGGCAGCGGCGAGGCGGTCCGCGCCCACCACCGGGAACACCCCGAAGTCACCGAGGTGCTGGCGTACTTCGACGCGGCGACCGCCGCCACCCGGCTGACCCTGCCGACGCTGGTCGCCGCGGCCCTGTTCGACCCCGCCGTACCGCCGCCCGGCCAGTTCGCCGTGTACAACGCGCTGGCCGGGACGCGGGAGCTGCGCGTGCTGACCGCGGGGCACTTCACGTACCGGGGCATCGCGGACGAGATCCGGGAGCTGCGCGCCCACCGGCAACGGTTCTTCGGCGCGCATCTCGGGGGGGTGACGCGCGGCGCGGCCGGGGAGCGCGGCGCGGCCGGGGAGCGCGCCGCCGGCGGGAAGCGCGGCACCGGCGGGAAGCGTGCGGGTCATCCCTCAGGCGGTTCCCCGGCGGAGAGACCGCGGGTGTGGCCCGCCCCGGCTCCCGCTACCCGCAGCCGCAGCTCTCGCGGCGGGCCAGGGCCACCGGCAGCTCCACCGAGACCGGTTCGCGGTCGCGGTCGCCGAGGCGCCGCACCAGCAGCTCCGCCGCCTCCTCGCCGAGCCGCCGGATGGGCTGGCGGACCGTGGTCAGGGTGGGGCGTACGAGACGGCTCAGCGGGATGCCGTCGAAGCCGGTCACCGCGATGTCCTCCGGCACCCGCACCCCCCGGCGCTCCAGCGCCTGGAGGGCCCCCACGGCCATCTGGTCGTTGGCGAAGAGCATCGCCTCGGGCCGGACGGTCCCGGCCTCGTCCGCGCGGTCGAGCAGCGCCTCGGCGGCGCGGGCGCCCTCGGCCTGGGTCATCATGGCGACGCGCAGCTCCGGCTGGTCCGGTACGGGCAGCCCGGTCTCCCGGCACGCCTCCCGGAAGCCGTCGAACCGGGCCTCCGCGTCGGGGGAGTCCGCCTCGCCGCCGACGAAGACCAGGCGGCGCAGCCCGTGGTGGTCGATGAGGTGCCGGGCGAGTTCGCGTTCGCCGTCCCGGTTGGCGACCTCCACGTGGTCGAGGTGGTCTATCTCGCGGGGGCCGGCGAGCATCACGACCGGGAGGCGGCGCGAGATGACGTCGAGGTCCTCGGTCGGCACGGTCCGCGCGAGGACCGCGAAGCCGTCGACCCGTCCCGCGACCTTCGCCACCAGACTCTCGGGTCCGCCGTCGAGCGAGGCGGCGATCAGCAGGGCGTACCCGTGCCGGCGAGCGGCCCGTTCCATGCCCCGGATGATCTGGTCGGAGTAGAGCATCACGGCGTTGTCGTCGTCGCCGTCCTTGAGCGCCGCCGCCGTCTCGGCGTCCGGGTCGGCGTAGTCGGGGAAGCAGAGGCCCAGCACGCCGGTGGTGCGGCTGGCCAGGCCCCGGGCGTTCCCGCTGGGTACGTAGCCCAGCTCCCGGGCCGCCGCCAGGACCCGCTCCCGGGTCTGGGGCCGGACCGAGTCCGGGGTGCGGTACACACGGGAGACCGTGGCGATGGAGACGCCGGATCGCTCCGCGACGTCGTACACCGTGGGGGCACTCACTCGACCGGGACCGTCCGCTTCTTCGTTCGCGGCCACATGCCCGAAGCGTGCGCCGGCTGCCTGCCTCTGATGCCGCCACCGCGCGCGACCGGTGCCCGCACGGTCGGAAGGTGCGGGAGCGGAAAACGCGTGATGAAAGCGCATTCACCCTAGATCGCGGGGATGCGGAGGCACAAGGTGACGTTCCGGACATCACCTGAAGCGGGGAATCGGACCGACCGGTGGCGCCGGTGGCCCCGGTGGCGTCTAGGGCGTGTGTCGAAAGTCCCGCCTGTCCGGCGACGCCCGGCACGCACGCTCGCCGCGTTGTCGGGATCGCCCCGGTACATCCAGTATCGGGGCGACCCTCCGCCTTGCGATCGCACGCACCGGACGCCGCCGGACCCGCCCTCCGGGCGGACGGCGCCACTTTCGACACACGCCCTAGGGCTCCGCGGGTCCGAGAAGATAGACAGGCAAACTTGCAAGATGGTCTACCCATCTTCTACGGTGGAGAAATGCCCGATACGACCGAAACCTCAGCCGCGCAGCCGGTCACGCCCCCAGCGGACGATCCCGCTCCGGACGTGGTGGCCGTGCGGCTCGCGGCGGTGGTGAGCCGGCTGCTCCGCAAGCTGCGCACCGAGTCCGCCGAGAGCCTGCTCACCCCGTCGCAGCGGTCCGTGCTGGCCCGGCTGGAGAGCGACGGGCCCGCCACCACGGCGGCCCTCGCGCGGGCCGAGTACGTACGCCCGCAGTCCATGCGGCTGACGCTCGCCGCGCTGGAGAGCCAGGAACTGGTCGACCGGGCCCCCGACCCCGAGGACGGGCGCAAGTCGCTCGTCTCCGTCAACGAGGCGGGCCGGGCCACCCTCGCCGGTGTCCGGGCCGCCAAGCACGACTGGCTGGCCGAGGCGCTCGGCGCGGAGATGGACGAGTCCGAGCGGCAGACCGTCGCCACGGCCGTCACCCTCCTCAACCGGCTGGTGGAGCAGTGAGCGCCGGGCGCGGCACGCGGGCCGCGACCTCGCCGCTCATACCCCCGGCGGCGACCGGAACCGCCGGTCCCGCCACCCCGGCCAAGAGCGCGGGCAGCGCGTCCCCGGCCCCCGGGCGGCCCGGCTTCGGCGGCCGTCTCACGGCGCCCCTGCTGATCGGCTCGCTGGTCAACCCGCTCAACACCACCATGATCTCGACCGCCCTGGTCGCGATCGGGCACAGCTACCACGTGGGCGCGGCCGGTACCGCCTGGCTGATCTCCGTCCTCTACCTCACCAGCGCCGTCGCGCAGCCGGTGCTCGGCAAGCTCGCCGACTCCATCGGCCCGCGCCGGGTCTTCGTCGCCGGGCTGGTTGTGGTCCTGGTCTCCGGGCTGGTCGGCGCCTTCGCCCTCTCCTTCACCTGGCTGCTCGTCTCCCGGCTGCTGCTGGGCATCGGCAGCGCCGCCGCCTACCCGGCCTCGATGTCGATCCTCCGCCACGAGGGCATCAGGGTCGGCCGTACCCCGCCCCGCCCGGTCCTCGCCCGGCTCTCGTTCGCCGCGGTCGGCAGCACCGCCGTCGGCCCGACGCTCGGCGGCGTGCTGGTCATGCTCGTCGGCTGGCGGGGCATCTTCGCGGTCAACGTGCCGGTCGCGCTGATCGCGCTCGTCACCGCGCTCCGGTGGATCCCGGCCGACCGGCCCCGGGCGCTCGCCGCGGACGGCAGCCGTCCGAAGACGGACATCGACCCGCTCGGCATCGGGCTCTTCTCCACCGCCCTCACGCTGCTCGCCTTTTTCCTGCTCGACCTGGCCCACCCGAACTGGTGGCTGCTGCTGCCCTTCGTGGTGGTCGGCGCCGTGCTGATCCGGTGGCAGCTGCGGAACCCCAAGCCCTTCATCGACCTGCGGGTGCTCGTCTCCAACGGCGCGCTCACCCGCACCTACCTGCGGCACGGCCTCGGCTACCTGCTCGTCTACTGCGTGATGTACGGACTGACGCAGTGGCTCGAAGAGGTCCGCGGGTTCTCCTCCGGCGAGACCGGACTGCTGATGCTCCCGATGTCCGTCGCCGCCCTGGCGTGCTCGCTCCTCGGGGCCCGGACGAAGGGTATCCGGGGGCCGCTCACGCTGGCCTGCCTGCTGCTCACCGTCGGCTCGGTGGTCCTGGTCTTCCTCTCCGGGGACTCCCCGCTCGTCCTGCTCCTGCTCGCGGGCGCCTGCTTCGGCATCCCGCAGGGGCTGATCGGTACGAGCAACCAGGCGGCGGTCGCGCAGTTCTCCCCGGCCGAGTCCATCGGCTCGGCGGCCGGGCTCCAGCGCACCGCGCAGTACATCGGCGCGATCACCGCTTCCAGCATGATCGCCCTCGCCTACGGCCAGGCCGCCACGGACGCCGGTCTGCACCTGATGGCGTGGATCGCCGCCGGACTCGGGGTATTGCTGATCGGCCTGACCCTCACCGACCGGGCGCTGCGCACCCCGCAGACCCACTGAAGACCACACCCCTGAACGACCGCACCTCCCGTAGGACCGCACTGCCCCGGCCCCGTACCAACGGGCCGGACCACACAGCAAGGAGTACGTCCCATGACCGCCACCACCCTCGACGCGAAGACCGCGCTCGTCGTCATCGACCTGCAGAAGGGCATCCTGGACCTCCCGATCATCCACCCGGGTGACGAGATCGTCGCCAAGGCCGCCGAGCTCTCCGAGGCCTTCCGTGCCAAGGACCTGCCGGTCGTGCTGGTACGCGTCACCGGCGGCGCCCCGGGCCGCACCGAGGCCGGCCACGGCGGCGGCACGCCGCCGGCCGACTGGGCCGACCTGGTCCCCGGCCTCGGCCGCCAGGACAGCGACATCGTCGTCACCAAGCAGCAGTGGGGCGCCTTCTACGGCACCGACCTGGACCTCCAGCTCCGCCGCCGCGGCATCACCCAGATCGTGCTGCTCGGTGTCGCCACCAGCATCGGTGTCGAGTCCACGGCCCGCTTCGCCAGCGAGTACGGCTACAACGTCACCGTCGTGACCGACGCCATCAGCGACATGGACGCCGACTCGCACGCCAACTCGGTCGAGAAGATCTTCCCGCGCCTCGGTGAGACCGCCACCACCGCGGAGATCATCAAGCTCCTCGGCTGATCCCTCCCCGACCCCGGCCCGACGCGCCTCCTCGCGCGTACGGCCGGTATGGCCCCTTCCGTGCCCCGGACCCGGCGAAACCGCCGGACCCGGGGCACGGGTGCGTCCGGAGCCCGGTCCGCACGCCGCGTCGGACCGCCGTGCGCCGGGCGACTGCCGCACGCACGCCCAGGGCCCCGGACGGCGCACACCGCTGCCTCCGCGCGGGTGAGCTTTCCCGTCCGGCCGACGTGTCGGTGACGCCCCACGCGCGCAGGCGCTTTCAGTGGGGAGGTGCCAGCGGTGTGATCAACCGCTAATGCCATCAGATCGTCAGGTAACTGTCATCCGGTCCATTCCGGTACGGGGTGGTCCTTTCCGGCCCCGGAGGTATCAGCCATGTCCCACGTCGGCGTCCCGCGCGGGACCGCCCGCAAGCGCCGCACCCTCGCGCTGTTCACCGCGGGTGTACTCACCATCCCGGCCCTGGCCGGCTGCGGCTCCGGAGACGAGAAGGCAGCCGCCGGCGTCCCCCAGGACATCGCCCCGGCCGCCCGCGGCGCGATCTCGCAGGGCTCGACCCTGAACTGGGCCGTCGACGCGGTGCCCGCCACCCTCAACACCTTCCAGGCGGACGCGGACGGCTCCACCACCCGGATCACCGGCGCGCTCCTGCCGAACCTCTTCCCGCTCGACGCGGCGGGACAGCCCAGGCTCAACCCGGACTACCTGGAATCCGCGAAGGTCATCGACCGGGAACCGAAGCAGGTCGTCCTCTACAAGCTCAACCAGCGCGCGGTGTGGAGCGACGGCCGCGAGATCGGCGCCCCGGACTTCGTCGCCCAGTGGCGCGCGCTGAGCGGCAAGGACTCCGCGTACTGGACCGCGCGCAACGCCGGGTACGAGCGGATCGAGAAGATCGAACGCGGCCACGACGACCTCCAGGTCCGGGTCACCTTCTCGAAGCCGTACGGCGACTGGCGCTCGCTCTTCTCGCCGCTGTACCCGAAGGAGGTCATGGGCTCCCCGGACTCCTTCAACGACGGCGCGCGTACCACCCTGAAGAACACCGCCGGACCGTTCAGGCTCCGCTCCGTGGACAAGGACACCAAGACCGTCACCCTCGTCCGCGACCCCCGCTGGTGGGGCGACGTGGCGAAGCTGGAGAAGATCGTCTTCCGCGCGGTCGCCCCCAAGGACCGGGGCGACGCGCTCGCCGCGGGCACGGTCGACGTGGCCGACATCGACGGGCACGACGCCCAGCGCATCCGCCTCGCCACCCACGACGACGGCCGCAACGGCCGCCCGCTCGCCCAGGGCCCCCAGGCCGACCTCACCCCCGCCGCCGCCCTGCGCTCCTGGGCGCTCGCGCACGGCTCGGACGAGGAGGCGGCCGAGATCGCGCAGGCCGCCCGGGAGAAGACCCAGGAGGCGATCGAGGCGTACGAGGCCGAGCAGGCGGGCCTGCGCTCCTACGTCGTACGCAAATCCCTGGAGCCCGCCTACACGCAGCTGGCGCTCAACGGGGAGTCCGGCCCGCTGGCCGACGAACGGGTGCGCCGGGCGGTGGCCCGCGCGATCGACCGCCAGGAGATCGCCGACTCCGTCCTGAAGCCGCTGGGACTGCCCTCCGAGCCGCTCGGCAGCCACCTCGCCATGCTCGGCCAGCCCGGGTACACGGACAGCAGCGGCGCCATCGGCGACCAGGACACCGCGGAGGCCCTGGCCCTGCTCGCGGACGCGGGCTGGACCCCGGGCGGCGGCACCCGGAAGCCCAAGGGCACCGACGCCGGCAGTGAGGCCGGGACGAAGGCGAAGGCCTCCGCCTCGGCGGACGCGGAGGACGAGGCGGACGCGGACGCCTCGGAGGAGTCCTCGGACGGCGCGGCGGGCGCGGAGGCGACGGAAGCCGCGAAGACCGACGCGGAGACCACGGACGCGGCGTCGACCGGTACCGGCAGCACCGGCACCGGCAGCACCGACAAGGCCGCCACCGGGGCGACCACCGCCACCGGGACGACCGCCGACAAGGCCGCCACCGACAAGGCCGCCACCGACAAGGCCGCCGCCGACGAGAAGGCCGACACCGGGAACGCCGGGCGCTATGTCGTCGGGGACGACAACAAGCCGGGCGACGACGACTCCGCCGCCCAGGCCTCCCTCCGGGACCGCAAGGCCGGGGGAGCCCCCGGCCTGTACGCCCCCGTGGGCACCGCCGCACCCGCCCGGCACGCGCCCGTACGCAGCAGGATCGGCAAGGACGGCAAGACGCTGAGCCTCCGGTTCGTGCTCCCCTCGGGCGCCGAGTCGGCGGCCCTGCGCAAGGTCGGCGAGCGGATCGCGGCGATGCTGGACTCGGTCGGCATCTCCACGGTGATCACCAAGGTCTCCGACGCGAGCTACTTCAAGGACCACATCGCCGCCGGTGAGTACGACCTGGCCCTGTACTCGTGGCCGGCCAGCGCCTACCCCGCCACGGACGGCCGCCCCATCTTCGCCAAGCCCGTACCGGCCTCGGACGGATCGCTGGTCGTCGAGCAGAACTACACCCGGGTCGGCACCGACTACATCGACCAGCTCTTCGACCGCGCCGTCGCGACCCTGGACGAGAAGGCCTCGCGCGACCTGATGAAGCAGGCGGACGCACGGATCTGGGCCGCCGCCGGTTCGATTCCGCTCTACCAGCGCCCGCAGCTGGTCGCGGTCGACAAGAAGCTCGTGAACGTCGGCGCCTTCGGCTTCGGGACGCCGCGCTACCAGGACATCGGATTCAAGGGCAAGAAGGCCGCGGGCGCCCCGGCCCGTCTGACCGAGTAGTGCCGCGCCCGGGGCCTCCTCCGGGCCCCCACCCCGCCCGTACCGCCCCCGTGCCCGCCGGACCGCTCCGGCGGGCACGGTCGTGTCCGGGCCTGCTGTCCGGGCCTGCTGTCCGGGCACGGGCGGGAGGCCGGACAGGGGGGCCGGACCGGGGGTGCGGGGCGGTTCCGGCGGCCTCTCACGGGACCTCGGGGCCGGTCCTGGACCGGTCCCCACCGCTGAATATCCGTTGAATCCTGGGGGAAGAGCGGTCTCGCGGATCGGGCCGGGAAGCCCCGCGCGCGGCTGGCCCGTACCATGGGACAAGCCGTGGCGTGTCAGCCCGGCGGGGCGTACGAGGACCTGAGACCGACTGCGACGCCTGATCCCACGATCCGAGAGAAGCGCATTCCACCCATGCCCACGCGCCACGACATCCGTAACGTAGCCATCGTCGCCCACGTCGACCACGGCAAGACCACGCTGGTCGACGCCATGCTCAAGCAGGCCGGTGCCTTCGCCGCGCACGCCGCCGAGAGCCTCGACGACCGCATGATGGACTCGAACGACCTGGAGCGTGAGAAGGGCATCACGATCCTCGCCAAGAACACGGCGGTGAAGTACCACCCCAAGGCCGGCGGGGAACCGATCACGATCAACATCATCGACACCCCCGGCCACGCCGACTTCGGTGGTGAGGTCGAGCGCGGCCTGTCGATGGTGGACGCGGTCGTCCTGCTCGTCGACGCCTCCGAGGGCCCGCTGCCGCAGACCCGCTTCGTGCTCCGCAAGGCGCTCGCGGCGAAGATGCCGGTCATCCTCTGCATCAACAAGACGGACCGTCCCGACTCCCGCATCGCCGAGGTCGTCGACGAGACGTACGACCTGTTCCTGGACCTGGACGCGGACGAGAACCAGATCGAGTTCCCGATCGTCTACGCCTGCGCCCGTGACGGCGTCGCCTCGCTGACCAAGCCGGAGGACGGCACCGTCCCCCAGGACAGCGAGAACCTGGAGCCGTTCTTCAACACCATCCTGGAGCACGTCCCGGCTCCGGAGTACGACGAGGCCGCGCCGCTCCAGGCCCACGTCACCAACCTGGACGCCGACAACTTCCTCGGCCGTATCGCGCTCTGCCGCGTCGAGCAGGGCGAGCTGCGCAAGGGCCAGACCGTCACCTGGATCAAGCGCGACGGCAGCCAGCAGAACGTCCGCATCACCGAGCTCCTCATGACCGAGGCGCTCACCCGCAAGCCGGCCGAGGTCGCGGGCCCCGGTGACATCTGCGCCATCGCCGGTATCGCCGACATCATGATCGGCGAGACGCTGGCCGACCCCGAGAACCCGATCGCGCTGCCGCTGATCACGGTCGACGAGCCGGCCATCTCGATGACCATCGGCACCAACACCTCGCCGCTCGTCGGCAAGGGCGGCAAGGGCCACAAGGTCACCGCCCGCCAGGTGAAGGACCGTCTGGACCGCGAGCTGATCGGTAACGTCTCGCTCCGCGTCCTCGACACCGAGCGCCCGGACGCCTGGGAGGTCCAGGGCCGCGGTGAGCTCGCGCTGGCCATCCTGGTCGAGCAGATGCGCCGCGAGGGCTTCGAGCTGACCGTCGGCAAGCCCGAGGTGGTCACCAAGCAGATCGACGGCAAGACGCACGAGCCCATCGAGCGCATGACCATCGACTCGCCCGACGAGCACCTGGGCGCCATCACCCAGCTCATGGCGACCCGCAAGGGCCGCATGGAGACCATGACGAACCACGGCTCCGGCTGGGTCCGCATGGAGTGGATCGTTCCGTCCCGCGGCCTCATCGGCTTCCGTACGGAGTTCCTCACCCAGACCCGCGGCACCGGCATCGCGCACTCCATCTTCGAGGGCCACGAGCCGTGGTTCGGCGAGCTGCGCACCCGTCACAACGGTTCGCTCGTCGCCGACCGCGCCGGTTCGGTCACGCCGTTCGCGATGGTCAACCTGCAGGAGCGCGGTGTCATCTTCACGGAGGCCGGCACCGAGGTGTACGAGGGCATGATCATCGGCGAGAACTCCCGCGCCGACGACATGGACGTCAACATCACCAAGGAGAAGAAGCTCACCAACATGCGTGCGGCGTCCGCCGACACCACGGAGAACGTGGTTCCGGCCCGCAAGCTCTCCCTGGAGCAGTCCCTGGAGTTCTGCCGCGAGGACGAGTGCATCGAGGTGACCCCGGAGACCGTGCGTATCCGCAAGGTCGTCCTGGACGCCAAGGAGCGCGGTCGCACCGCGTCGCGCGCCAAGCGCTGACCACCGGTCACGCAACGAGCGTCGATCACTTTCGGCCACTGGCCGGAGATCGTCGGGCGCGGGACTGAACCCGTTCCAGAGCATTGACACGAGGCCCGGCCTCCCGCAGACACTGTGGGAGGCCGGGCCTTCGTCAATTGATTTTCGTCACTTCTGTGTCCGGTTATCGGGCGTTGCTCTCCGGAACATGTGTTAACAGTCCGTTTCGGGGGTGTCTGTCTGGACTCAGTTTGTCCGGATTTCGGTCATAGGGGGCGGAGTGATGTTGTCAAACCGAGACCCTTTAAGTGTGGTTTACAGCCTCGCGGTGCCCAATAGTTGGCTGCATTGAGCTCGGGTCAATGGGTCACGCACTGTGGGGAGTGCGCCGACTCACGAGCACACTTGGGGCACCATGCCCGTCACCCTTAGAGGGGAGGGGATGGGCGAGAGGTGCCCCTCTTGTAGTCATAAGTGGACTCATGAGGAGGAAACCCATGCGCGGTGCCAAGAGCGCCAAGTGGGTCGCGGGAGCGGCCATCATCGCCCTGGCCGCAACGGCCTGTGGCGGCGGCAACGACGACGCCAAGGACAGCGGGAGCGCCAAGGGCGCGGTCGACCCGAACGGGATCTTCTCCATCGAGGTCGGCGAGCCGCAGAACCCGCTGCAGCCGGCCAACACGATGGAGTCGAACGGCAGCATCGTCACGGACGCGATCTTCTCGCAGCTCGTGGACTACGACCCCTCCGGCAAGCTCGAGATGGTCAACGCCGAGTCCGTGGACACCACCGACTCGAAGCTGTGGACCGTCAAGCTGAAGGCCGGCTGGAAGTTCCACGACGGCACCCCCGTCACGGCGGAGTCCTACGTCAAGGCCTGGAACTGGGCCGCGAACATCACCAACGCGCAGACCAACGCGTCGTGGTTCAGCGACATCAAGGGCTACGCGGACGTGCACCCCGACGGTGAGGGCGCCAAGCCGAAGGCCGACGCCATGTCCGGCCTGAAGGTCGTGGACGACAACACGTTCACCATCGAGCTCAACTCCGCGCTGCCGTACTTCTCGTACAAGCTCGGCTACACGGTCTTCTCGCCGCTGCCCGAGTCCTTCTACGCGGACCCGAAGGCCGCCGGCGAGAAGCCGATCGGCAACGGCGCGTACAAGTTCGTCAGCTGGGACCACAAGAAGCAGATCAAGGTCGTCCGCAACGACGACTACCAGGGTCCGGACAAGGCGAAGAACGGTGGTGTGATCTTCAAGAACTACACCACCCTCGAGACCGCCTACGAGGACCTGAAGTCCGGCAACGTCGACGTGCTGCGCCAGCTCGCGCCGAAGGACCTCCCGGTCTACAAGACCGACCTCGGCGACCGCGCCGTGGACAAGGCGTACTCCGCCATCCAGACGCTGGGCGTCGCCTTCTACTCGCCGACGTTCAAGAACGTCGACCCGAAGGTCATCCAGGGCCTCTCGATGGCGATCGACCGCGACACCATCACCAAGACGGTCCTGCAGGGCACGCGTGAGCCGGCGACCGGCTGGGTCGCCAAGGGCGTCCTCGGCTACCAGGACAACGTCGCGGGTGACGTCACGACCTACAACCCGACCAAGGCCAAGGCCCTCATCAAGGAGGGTGGCGGTGTTCCGGGCAACAAGGTCTTCATCCAGTTCAACGCCGACGGCGGTCACAAGGAGTGGGTCGAGGCCGTCTGCAACAGCATCAAGCAGGCGACCGGCGTCGAGTGCGTCGGCGACTCCAAGACGGACTTCCAGGCCGACCTGAACGCGCGTGACGCGAAGGAGGTCAAGTCCTTCTACCGCAGTGGCTGGGTGCTCGACTACCCCGTCAACGCCAACTTCATCAGCGACCTGTTCAAGACCGGCGCCGCCGGTAACCAGGGCGGCTTCTCCAACAAGGAGCTCGACGCGCAGATCAAGGCCGCGGACTCCGCCGCCTCGCTCGACGAGTCGGTCAAGGCCTACCAGCAGATCGAGAAGGAACTGGTCGACTACATGCCGACCATCCCGCTCTGGTACTACAAGGTCAACGCCGGTTACTCGGAGAAGGTCCAGAACGTCGAGTACGCGCAGGACGGCGACCCGATCCTGACCGGTGTCGAGGTCAAGAAGTAACACCGACGTAGTCAGCGGGCCGGTACCGGACCGAACTGACATCGGACCTGTACCAAAGCCTGCACGCAGTGGCCGGGGGGCCCTTCCGCACCTCGGACCGACCCATCGGGGAGGTCCGTCGCACGGGAGGGCCCGTCGGCTGCCGCTGCCGATTTACATGGAGGCACGATGGGGCGCTATGTCGTACGACGACTGCTCCAGATGATCCCGGTCTTCATCGGGACAACCCTGCTGATCTTCCTGATGGTCTACACGCTGCCCGGCGACCCCGTGCGCGGGCTCTTCGGGGACAAGGGCGCCGACCCGGCGACCGTCGCGGCGATGAGACACCAACTCGGGCTGGATCAGCCGATCCTGGTGCAGTACTGGGATTACATGAAGGGGATTCTCTTCCACTTCGACTTCGGCGACCAGATAGCGAGTGGACGGCCCGTCACCGACGTTCTCGGCGACGCGTTCCCGGTCACCCTGCGACTCGCCGGCATCGCCTTCGTCATCGAGATCGTCATCGGCGTCGGACTCGGCATGATCGCCGGTCTGCGCGCCGGCAAGCTGACGGACAACATCGTCCTCATCTTCACGCTGCTGATCATCTCGATGCCCGTCTTCGTGATCGGCTTCCTCGTCAAGTCGGTGTTCGCGTTCCAGCTGGGCTGGATCTCGCCCAACGTCTCCAACGACGCCACCTGGGGCGAGCTCTTCACCCCGGGCATCGTGCTCGGTTCGCTCTCGCTCGCCTACGTCGCCCGGCTCACCCGGACGACCATGGCGGAGAACCTGCGCGCCGACTACATGCGTACCGCGGTCGCCAAGGGCCTGCCCAAGCGCCGCATCGTGGGCGTGCACCTGATGCGCAACTCGCTCATCCCGGTCGTCACCTTCCTCGGCACGGACCTCGGCGCCCTGATGGGTGGCGCGGTCGTCACCGAAGGCCTGTTCAACGTGAAGGGGATCGGCGGCACCATCTTCGAGTCGATCGTCCGCCGCGAGGGCACCACCCTCGTCGGACTGGTCACCATCCTGGTGCTCGTCTACCTCGTCATGAGCCTCATCGTCGACCTGCTGTACGCGGTCCTGGACCCGAGGATCCGGTATGCCTGACATGACCAAGACCGCGACCACCCCCGAGGACCCCACGTCCGCGGCCGAGCCCGTCGAGGCCGTCAAGACCGAGAAGGCGCGCAGCCTCTGGGGCGACGCCTGGATCGACCTGCGCCGCAACTGGTACTTCCTGATCTCGGCCGTCCTCATCCTGCTGCTGCTCGTCATCACGGCGTTCCCGAGCTGGTTCACCAGCGCGTCGCCCACCGCGGGCGACCTCGTGCACCACTTCCTCAGCAAGCCCGAACTGGGCAAGGTCGGTTCGGACGGCTGGCTGGGCTACGACGGCCAGGGCCGCAGTGTCTACGCGCGTGTCATCTACGGCACCCGTGCCTCGGTGATCGTGGGCCTCGGCGTGACGCTGCTGGTGACCGTGTTCGGCGGACTGATCGGCATGCTCGCCGGTTACTTCGGCGGCTGGATCGACGCGGTCCTCTCCGGGTTCACCAACGTCTTCCTGGGCGTGCCCTTCCTGCTCGGTTCGATGGTCGTCCTCCAGGCGTTCACCGAGCGCTCCATCCTGGTGGTCGTCATGGCGCTGGCCTTCCTCGGCTGGACCCAGATCGCCCGTGTGATGCGCGGTGCGGTGATCACCGTCAAGCAGGCCGACTTCGTCCAGGCGGCCAGGGCGCTGGGCGCGGGGACCAACCGGATCCTGTTCCGGCACATCCTGCCGAACGTGATGGCCCCGGTGATCGTCGTCGCGACCATCTCGCTCGGTGTCTACATCTCCGCCGAGGCGACCCTGTCCTACCTGGGCCTCGGCCTCGCTTCCCCCACGGTCTCGTGGGGCATGGACATCTCCGACGGCGCGAGCCAGATCCGGGTGGCGCAGCACATCCTGCTGTACCCGTCGATCATGCTCAGCCTCACCGTCCTGGCGTTCATCATGCTCGGCGAAGCCGTCCGTAACGCCCTCGACCCGAAGACGCGATAAGGAGGGCGCACGTGACCAGCATCGATCAACTCGCAGAAATCCCGGCCGCGCGCTCGGGGGACGACCACGTCGGCCCCCTGCTCGAAGTACGTGACCTGCACGTGGAGTTCCACACCCGGGACGGTGTGGCCAAGGCCGTCAACGGTGTCAACTACTCGGTGAACGCCGGGGAGACGCTCGCCGTGCTCGGTGAGTCGGGCTCGGGCAAGTCCGTGACCGCGCAGGCGATCATGGGCATCCTCGACATGCCGCCGGGCAAGATCCCGCAGGGCGAGATCCTCTTCCGCGGCAAGGACATGCTCAAGATGTCCAAGGAGGAGCGCCGGCAGATCCGCGGCCGGAAGATCGCGATGATCTTCCAGGACGCGCTGTCCTCCCTCAACCCCGTGCTGAGCGTGGGCTACCAGCTCGGCGAGATGTTCCGGGTGCACCAGGGACTCTCGAAGAAGGAGGCGCGGGCCAAGGCCATCGAGCTGATGGACCAGGTCAAGATCCCGGCCGCCGCCGCGCGTGTCTCGGACTACCCGCACCAGTTCTCCGGCGGTATGCGCCAGCGCATCATGATCGCCATGGCGCTGGCCCTGGAGCCCGACCTGATCATCGCCGACGAGCCGACCACGGCTCTCGACGTGACGGTCCAGGCGCAGGTCATGGACCTGCTCGCGGAGCTCCAGCGCGAGTACAACATGGGCCTGATCCTGATCACCCACGACCTCGGTGTGGTGGCGGACGTCGCCGACAAGATCGCCGTGATGTACGCGGGCCGGATCGTCGAGACGGCGCCGGTGCACGAGATCTACAAGGCTCCCGCGCACCCGTACACCAAGGGTCTCCTCCAGTCGATCCCGCGGCTGGACCAGAAGGGCCAGGAGCTCTTCGCGATCAAGGGCCTGCCGCCGAACCTGCTCAAGGTCCCCTCGGGCTGCGCGTTCAACCCGCGCTGCACGATGGCGCAGGACATCTGCCGTACCGAGATCCCGGTCCTGCACCGGGTGACCGACCGGGACGGCGCCGAGCAGGCCGGCCGCGGCAGCGCCTGCCACTTCTGGAAGGAGACGATCCATGGCTGACATCGAGAAGAAGTCCGTGGACGCGGTTCCGAGCGTCACCGCTGTGGAGACGGTCGACGCGGCCACGGAGGCCGAGGCGGTCGCCGCCATCGACGCCCCCGTGGCGCAGGGCGAGCCGATCCTCCAGGTCCGCAACCTGGTCAAGCACTTCCCGCTGACCCAGGGCATCCTGTTCAAGAAGCAGGTCGGCGCGGTCAAGGCCGTGGACGGCGTCTCGTTCGACCTGTACGCGGGCGAGACCCTCGGCATCGTGGGCGAGTCCGGCTGTGGCAAGTCCACGGTCGCCAAGCTCCTGATGACGCTGGAGCGGGCGACGGCCGGCGAGGTCTTCTACAAGGGCCAGGACATCACCAAGCTGTCCGGCCGGGCGCTGAAGGCGGTCCGCCGGAACATCCAGATGGTGTTCCAGGACCCGTACACCTCGCTGAACCCGCGCATGACGGTCGGCGACATCATCGGCGAGACCTTCGAGATCCACCCCGAGGTGGCCCCGAAGGGCGACCGGCGCCGCAGGGTGCAGGAGCTGCTGGACGTCGTCGGCCTGAACCCGGAGTACATCAACCGGTACCCGCACCAGTTCTCCGGCGGCCAGCGCCAGCGCATCGGCATCGCCCGCGGCCTCGCGCTCAACCCGGAGATCATCATCTGCGACGAGCCGGTCTCCGCGCTCGACGTCTCGGTGCAGGCGCAGGTCATCAACCTGATGGGGAAGCTGCAGGACGAGTTCAACCTCTCCTACCTCTTCATCGCGCACGACCTGTCCATCGTCCGGCACATCTCGGACCGGGTCGGGGTCATGTACCTCGGCAAGGTGGCGGAGATCGGCACGGACGAGCAGATCTACGACCACCCGACGCACCCCTACACCCAGGCGCTGCTGTCGGCGGTCCCGGTCCCCGACCCGGAGGCCCGCGAGGGCCGCGAGCGGATCATCCTCTCCGGTGACGTCCCGTCGCCGGCGAACCCGCCGTCCGGTTGCAGCTTCCGCACCCGGTGCTGGAAGGCGCAGGACAAGTGCGCCGCGGAGACCCCGCTGCTCGCGATCCCCGAGCGCTTCAAGTCCGTGGACAGCCCGGCGGCGCACGCTTCGGCGTGCCACTTCGCCGAGGAGAAGGACGTCGTCCACGCGGCCTGATCCCGAACACCCCGCACGGGCCCGTGCGCGCGGAACGCTCCGGCGTTCCCCGCGCACGGGCCCGTCGGCGTACCGGGCGGCGGACGCGCGTGACGACGAGGGGCCCCGTACGGGCGACGTGAACATGCGGCCGGGGTGTGCATGGGTTCCGATGGGCTGAGCTACCCATAGGACTCATAGGAGGCACTCCATGCGCGGAGCCACACACGTCAAGTGGGCCGCATGCGCGGTGGCCGTCGCACTGGCCGCGACGGCCTGCGGCGGGGGCGACGACAGCGGCAGCGGTGGCGGTGGCGGTGGCGCCGACGGGATCGTGAGTTCCTCGTGGGGCGACCCGCAGAACCCGCTGGAGCCCGCGAACACCAACGAGGTGCAGGGCGGCAAGGTCCTCGACATGCTCTTCCGGGGGCTCAAGCGGTACGACCCGAAGACCGGCGAGGCCAAGAACATGCTCGCCGACAAGATCGAGTCCAGCGACGCGACGAACTACACCATCACGGTCAAGGACGGCTGGACCTTCTCCAACGGCGAGAAGGTCACCGCGAAGTCCTTCGTCGACGCCTGGAACTACGGCGCCGCGCTGAAGAACAACCAGAAGAACGCCTATTTCTTCCAGTACATCGACGGCTACGACAAGGTCCACCCTGAGAGCGGCTCCGCCTCGGCCACCACGCTCTCCGGCCTCAAGACCACCGGCGACCTGACCTTCACGGTGAAGCTGTCGCAGAAGTTCTCCCTCTGGCCCGACACCCTCGGTTACGCGGCCTTTTCGCCGCTGCCCCAGAGCTTCTTCGACGACCACGACGGCTGGCTCTCCAAGCCCATCGGCAACGGTCCGTACACCATCGACAGTTACGCCAAGGGCTCGTCGATGAACCTGCGCCGCTGGGACGACTACCCCGGCGACGACAAGGCGGAGAACGGCGGCATCGACCTCAAGGTCTACACCGACAACAACACCGCCTACACCGACCTGACCGCGGGCAACCTCGACCTCGTCGACGACATCCCCGCCTCCCAGCTCACCAACGTCCAGTCCGACCTCGGCGACCGCTACATCAACACCCCGGCCGGCATCATCCAGACCCTCGCGTTCCCCTTCTACGACAAGGAGTGGGACACCGAGAACGGCCGCAAGGTCCGCCAGGGGCTGTCGATGGCGATCAACCGCCAGCAGATCACCGACCAGATCTTCCACCAGACCCGCACCCCCGCCTCCGACTGGACCTCCCCGGTCCTCGGCGAGGAGGGCGGCTTCAAGAAGGGCCTGTGCGGCAAGGAGTGCGAGTACGACGCCGACGAGGCCAAGAAGATGATCAACGACGCGGGCGGCATCCCCGGCGGCCAGCTCAAGATCTCGTACAACGCCGACACCGGCTCCCACAAGGAGTGGGTCGACGCGGTCTGCAACAGCATCAACAAGGCGCTGGACAACAACCGCGCCTGCGTGGGCGGCCCCGTCGGCACCTTCGCCGACTTCCGCAACCAGGTCTCCCAGCAGAAGCTGCACGGCGCCTGGCGCGCGGGCTGGCAGATGGACTACCCGCTCATCCAGAACTTCCTCCAGCCGCTCTACTACACCAACGCCTCGTCCAACGACGGCAAGTGGAGCAACCAGGAGTTCGACGACCTCGTCGACAAGGCCAACTCCGAGACCGACAAGGCCACCGCGGTGAAGACCTTCCAGGACTCCGAGCAGGTTCTCGTCGAGCAGATGCCGGTCATCCCGCTCTGGTACCAGAACGGCAGCGCCGGCTACTCCGACCGCGTCTCGAACGTCGCGCTGAACGTCTTCAGCGTCCCCGTCTACAACGAGATCAAGGTCAAGTGACCCGCTGAAGCCGGGTGGCCGGAGCGGATCCCACCGCCCCGGCCACCCGGCTCAGGCCGTGCTCGACCGCCTCGGCCCACGCTTCCGCCCCGACCCCCCGGAGCCCCACATGGGACGTTATGTGATCCGGCGGCTGCTGCAGATGATCCCGGTCTTCTTCGGCACCACGCTGTTGATCTTCCTCATGGTGAACGTGATGGGCGACCCCATCGCGGGTCTCTGCGGCGACCGCCAGTGCGACCCCGCCACCGCCGCCCAGTTGCGCGCCGAGTTCGGCCTCGACAAGCCCGTCTGGCAGCAGTACCTGACGTACATGGGCAACGTCTTCACCGGCGACTTCGGCACCGCGTTCAACGGGCAGAAGGTCACCGAGCTGATGGCCACCGCGTTCCCCATCACCATCCGGCTCACCCTCGTCGCCATCTTCTTCGAGATCGTCATCGGCATCAGCCTCGGCGTCCTCACCGGCCTGAAGCGGGGCCGGCCCATCGACACCACCGTGCTGATCCTGACCCTGGTCGTCATCTCCGTCCCGACCTTCGTCACCGGCCTGCTGCTCCAGCTGCTGCTCGGCGTGAAGTGGGGCATCATCAGCCCCTCGGTCTCCTCGGCCGCCCCCCTCGACGAACTGATCGTCCCCGGGCTCGTCCTCGCCTCGGTCTCGCTCGCCTACGTCGCCCGGCTCACCCGCTCCTCCATCGCCGAGAACACCCGCGCCGACTACGTACGCACCGCCACCGCGAAGGGCCTGCCCCGGCGCCGGGTGATCGTCCGCCACCTGCTGCGCAACTCGCTGATCCCGGTCATCACCTTCATCGGTACGGACGTGGGGGCCCTGATGGGCGGCGCCATCGTCACCGAGCGGATCTTCAACATCCACGGCGTCGGCTACCAGCTCTACCAGGGCATCCTGCGCCAGAACACCCAGACCGTCGTCGGGTTCGTCACCGTCCTGGTCCTCGTCTTCCTGGCGGCCAACCTGATCGTCGACCTCCTGTACGCCGTACTCGACCCGAGGATCCGCTATGCCTGAGCCGGAGCCGTATTCGCAGGACGGGGCGATCTCACCGGCGGGAGCCGGCGGACCCATGGACCTCGCCCTGGAGGAGGGCGAGACCCTGGAGAAGCCGCCCGGCCACGACGGCGGGGGCCCCTCCGAGAAGCCCCGCAGCCTCTGGTCCGACGCCTGGCGCGACCTGCGGCGCAACCCGGTCTTCATCGTCTCCGGCCTGATCATCCTCTTCCTGGTGGTCATCTCGATCTGGCCGTCGCTCATCGCGAGCGGCGACCCGCTCCAGGCCGACCTCGCCGACGCCCAGAAGGGCCGCGAACCCGGCCACCCCTTCGGCTTCGACGGGCAGGGCCGCGACGTCTACACCCGCGTCGTCTACGGCGCCCGCACCTCGGTCACCATCGGCGTCTGCGCCACCCTCGGCGTCGGCATCCTGGGCAGCATCCTCGGCGGGCTCGCCGGGTTCTTCGGCGGCGGCTGGGACGCCGTGCTCTCCCGGATCACCGACGTCTTCTTCGGCATCCCGGTGGTCCTCGGCGGCCTGGTCTTCCTCTCCGTCGTCACCAGCTCCACCGTCTGGCCCGTCGTCGGCTTCATCGTCCTGCTCGGCTGGCCGCAGATCGCCCGCATCGCCCGCGGCTCCGTCATCACCGCGAAGCAGAACGACTACGTCCAGGCCGCCCGCGCGCTGGGCGCCTCCAACCCGCGGATGCTGCTCCGCCACGTCGCCCCGAACGCCATCGCCCCCGTCATCGTCGTGGCGACCATCGCGCTCGGCACGTACATCTCCCTGGAGGCGACCCTCTCCTACCTCGGCGTCGGCCTGAAGGAGCCCGCCGTCTCCTGGGGCATCGACATCTCCGCCGCGTCCAACTACATCCGCAACGCCCCGCACATGCTGCTCTGGCCCGCGGGAGCGCTGGCGGTCACCGTGCTGTCGTTCATCATGCTCGGCGACGCGGTGCGCGACGCCCTCGACCCCAAGCTGCGCTGAGGAGTCCGCTGCCATGCTGCTGGAAGTGCGCGATCTGCACGTGGAGTTCCACACCCGGGACGGCGTCGCCAAGGCCGTCAACGGCGTCAACTACTCGGTGGACGAGGGCGAGACGCTCGCCGTGCTCGGCGAGTCCGGCTCGGGCAAGTCGGTCACCGCGCAGGCGATCATGGGGATCCTCGACATGCCGCCCGGGAAGATCAGCGGCGGCGAGGTGCTGTTCAAGGGCCGCGACCTGCTGAAGCTCAAGAAGGACGAGCGGCGCAGGATCAGGGGCCAGGAGATGGCCATGATCTTCCAGGACGCGCTCTCCTCCCTCAACCCCGTGCTGACCGTGGGCGACCAGCTCGGCGAGATGTTCCGGGTGCACCGGGGCCTGTCCCGCAAGGAGTCCCGGCGGAAGTCGATCGAGCTGATGGACCGGGTCCGCATCCCGGCGGCGAAGGAGCGGATCGGGAACTACCCGCACCAGTTCTCCGGCGGCATGCGTCAGCGCATCATGATCGCCATGGCGATGGCGCTGGAGCCCGCGCTGATCATCGCCGACGAGCCGACCACGGCTCTCGACGTGACGGTCCAGGCGCAGGTCATGGAGTTGCTGGCGGAGCTCCAGCAGGAGTACCGCATGGGCCTGATCCTGATCACCCACGACCTCGGTGTGGTGGCGGACGTCGCCGACAAGATCGCCGTGATGTACGCGGGCCGGATCGTCGAGACGGCCCCCGTCCACGAGATCTACCAGGCCCCCGCGCACCCGTACACCAAGGGCCTCCTCCAGTCGATCCCGCGCCTGGACCAGAAGGGCCAGGAGCTGTACGCCATCAAGGGGCTGCCCCCGAACCTGCTGCGCATCCCGCCCGGCTGCGCCTTCAACCCGCGCTGCCCGATGGCCCAGGCCGTGTGCCGCACCGACGAGCCGCCCCTGTACGACGTGGCCGAACACCGCGCGAGCGCCTGCCACTTCTGGAAGGAGACGCTCGATGCACGCTGACCACCCCGGGGGCCGCAAGGAAGCACGCGAGGAGGGCGAGATCGCCGCCACCCTGCTCTCCGAGGCGCGGCACAAGTCCGCGTGGGCCGAGGGAGAACCGATCCTCCAGGTCCGCGACCTCGCGAAGCACTACCCGCTGACCCAGGGCATCGTCTTCAAGAAGCAGGTCGGCGCGGTCAAGGCCGTCGACGGGGTCAGCTTCGACCTCTCGGCCGGCGAGACGCTCGGCATCGTGGGGGAGTCCGGCTGCGGCAAGTCCACCGTCGCCAAGATGCTGGTCCACCTCGAACGCCCCACCGCCGGGACGATCCGCTACAAGGGCGAGGACGTCACCCAGCTGTCGGGCCGGGCGCTGAAGGCGGTCCGCCGGAACATCCAGATGGTGTTCCAGGACCCGTACACCTCGCTCAACCCGCGCATGACGGTCGGCGACATCATCGGGGAGCCGTACGAGATCCACCCCGAGGTCGCGCCGAAGGGCAGCCGGCGGCAGCGGGTGCAGGACCTGCTGGACGTGGTGGGGCTCAACCCCGAGTACATCAACCGCTATCCGCACCAGTTCTCCGGCGGTCAGCGCCAGCGCATCGGCATCGCCCGCGGCCTCGCGCTCAACCCCGAGATCATCGTGGCCGACGAACCGGTCTCCGCCCTCGACGTCTCCGTCCAGGCACAGGTCGTCAACCTGCTGGACCGGCTCCAGGCCGAGTTCAGCCTCAGCTTCGTCTTCATCGCCCACGACCTCTCGATCGTCCGGCACATCTCTGACCGGGTCGGGGTGATGTACCTCGGGCGGATCGTCGAGATCGGCACCGAGGAGGAGATCTACGACCACCCGACGCACCCCTACACCCAGGCGCTGCTCTCCGCCGTCCCGGTGCCCGACCCGGAGGCCCGTGAGCACCGGGAGCGGATCATCCTGCACGGGGACGTGCCCTCGCCCGCCAACCCGCCCTCCGGCTGCCGCTTCCGCACGAGGTGCTGGAAGGCGCAGGAGCGGTGCGTGGTGGAGGAGCCGCTGCTCGCCGTCCCGGAGGCGTTCGAGGGGGTCCAGGGCCCGCCGCACCACGCCTCCGCCTGTCACTTCGCGGAGGAGAAGCACGTGGTCGCGGCGGAGGCCGACCGGGTGCTGCCGCCGGGGCCGGCGGCTCCGGGCACGGGTACGGGTGCGGGTACGGCTCCGGGCACGGGTACGGGTACGGCTCCGGACGCGGACCGGGGGCCGGGCGACGGGGAACATCGTTAACAGCGAGGCAACTTGGCTGTCGTCACACCGATATACGAACGCCGCACCATGGACAGCGTACGGCCGTGCGGGTGCCGTGGACCGGCCGGGAGGACTTCACGTCGTCCCGGCCGGTTACCCGTTTTCCGGCCTCCGTCGGCCCCCTTGTCGGGTGGTCCCGGGCGGTGGAGGATCGCTCGCGTGACACTCACACGGGGCGCCCGCATCACCGGTACGGTCCTCAGCGCCGTGCTCGCGCTGATCACCGCAGGCTGGATCGTCCGGGACCTACGGGTCATGCACGGTCCTGGCCCGCTCTGGGACATGTGGTCGGGGGTGCCCGAGCGCTTCCCCGGCGGAGTGCCCGCCACGACCGGCGGCACGCTGGTCCTCCTCCTCGTCCAGGCGGTCACCGCCCTCGTCGTGCCCCGGTCGCGGGTCGCCGCCGCCGCGCTGGTCGCCACCGGCGTGACCACGCTGCTGCTCCGGCTCCCCGGCGTCTGGATCATCGGCGCCGACTGGATGGGCGGCTACTCCGACGAGCTCCGCCTGCGCGCGATGATCTGCACCGGCATCGCCCTCGCGGTCTCGGTCGCCATGATCGTGACCGCCGCGGCCGGCCGGCGGCCCGCCCAGGACGCGGGGCTCCCCGCGCCGACCCGGCCCACCACGGGCTCGGCGGTCGTCGCCTTCCTCGCGCTCGGCACCTCCGGGGCGGTGCTGATCGGCTGGGAGATCCGGCAGTTCTTCGTCTTCCCGGACGTGGCCTATCCCGACTGGTATCTCGGCGGGCGGGTAATTGGCTCCACCCTCGTCGACACACCGGGCGGCTGGTCCACCGTGACCGTGGCGCTGCTCGCCCTCTTCGCGGGGATCTCGGGGCTCGCCCGCGCCGTGCACGCGCGGCCGTTCGGCATGATCGCCGCGGCTTTCCTGCTGCTCTCCGGCGGCCTGGGCATCGCCCGCGGCGTCCGGCTGCACCTGTTCGGGGCGTTCGGCGACGCGGGGCTCGAAGAGCAACTGACCATCGCCACCTGGGTGTTCCTCGCCCTCGCCGGGATCGTCGCGCTTCTGGCGACCGCCCGCCCGGGGCAGCCCGCCACCGAGGGCGGACCGGGACAGGGCTGGGGGCCGGGCGCCCCGGGGTACGGCTACCCGCCCCTCGAGCCGCCCGGCCGGGCCCCCGGCTACGGCTACCCGTACCCGTCGTCGGCCCCGGGCTCTCCGTACGGGGGCGGGGCGGGGTACGGCTACCCGCCCGCCGGGCAGGACCCCGCGCAGGGGGCGGCGGAGGGTTCCGGTGGTCCGGGGTACGGCCCCCCGCCGGGCGGCGGCTTCGGGCCGCCGCCGTCCTCCCCGCCGCCGCCCGCGTCCCCGCCGCCCGGCTGGTGAGTCCGTGCGGCCTGTCGCCGGTCAGTTGCTCGTCGGCAGGCCCAGGGACCGCTTCAGGAACTCCACCTGGAGCAGGAGCAGGTTCTCCGCGACCTGTTCCTGCGGGGTCATGTGCGTGACCCCGCTCAGCGGCAGCACCTCGTGCGGGCGTCCCGCCGCCAGCAGTGCGGAGGAGAGCCGCAGGGCGTGCGCGACCACCACGTTGTCGTCGGCCAGACCGTGCACGATCATCATCGGCCGTACGGTGTCCGCCGGTTCGGACAGCCCGTCGTCGGTCACCAGCGAGTTGCGCGCGTACACCCCGGGCTGCTCGGCGGGGTCGCCGAGGTACCGCTCGGTGTAGTGGGTGTCGTAGAGCCGCCAGTCGGTCACCGGGGCGCCCACGACGGCCGCGTGGAAGACGTCGGGGCGCCGCAGCACCGCGAGGCCCGAGAGGTAGCCGCCGTACGACCAGCCGCGCATCGCCACCTTCGACAGGTCCAGCGGGAAGCGCCCGGCCAGCGCGTGCAGGGCCTCGATCTGGTCGTCCAGGGTGAGCGCGAAATCGTCCCGTACGGCCTTCTCCCAGGCGGGGGAGCGGCCCGGGGCGCCCCGGCCGTCGGCCACGACCACCGCGAAGCCCTGGTCGGCGAACCACTGGGAGGTGAGGTGGGCGTTGTGCGCGGCGACCACGCGGCGGCCGTGCGGGCCGCCGTACGGGTCCATCAGCACCGGAAGCGGACCGTCCGACTCCTGATGGCCGGTGGGCAGCAGCACGGCGCACGGGATGCGCCGCGCGCCCCCCTCGGTGAGGACCGGACGGGCCCGCAGCACGGGTTCCTGGGCGTGGTTGGCCACCTCCGCGACCTGCTTGCCGTCCCGCAGCACGCGTGCGGTCGCGCCGGGGCGGTCCGGCGAGGTCGAGAGCAGCACCGTGAGGGAGCCGGAGCGGACCGCCGAGTGGACGCCGACCCCTTCCGACATCCGTTCGACGCCCAGTTCGTTCACCCGGTACACATGGCTCTCGCCGGTCTCCGGCGCGGCGGCCTCCTCGCCCGCGACCGCCTGCACCAGGATGTCGGACTCCCCGACGTCCAGGACCGCCTGGAGGTGCAGCCGCGCCCCGGTCAGCGCCCGGTCGCCGACCTGGAGGACCCGCGCCCCGCCCTCGTCCGCGATCCGCACGAGCCGCCCGTCCGGCGTCCACGCGGGCACCCCACCGAAAAGATCGAGCCAGATCGGGTCCCCCTCGGCGTGCACGGTCCGGGTCGTCCCGGTCTCCGGGGCCACCGTCAGATACAGCTGGCCACGCTGGTCCCGGGCCTGCACCAGGAGCAGCGGATCACCCGCCGACGACCAGTGGACCCGAGCCAGATACGGGTAGCGCGCCCGGTCCCACTCCACCTCGGTGCGCCCGCCCGCCAGGTCCATGAGGAAGAGCCGTACCCCGGCGTTCGGGGTGCCCGCCGCGGGGTAGGCGACCTCGGCCGGCTTGCGCTCGGGGTGCGCCGGATCGGCGATCCACCAGCGGTGGACCGGGCTGTCGTCCACCCGGGCCACCAGCAGCCGGTCCGACTCCGGCGACCACCAGAAGCCGCGGTGCCGGTCCATCTCCTCGGCCGCGACGAACTCCGCGAGCCCGTAGGCGAGGTGCTCCTCCTCCGGTTCGGCCACCGCCCGGTCGCCGGTCCCGTCGGCGCCGACCACCCGCAGCGCGCCGTGCACGACGTAGGCGACGTGCCGCCCGTCGGGGGAGGGGCGGGGGTCGATCACCGGTCCGGGGACCGGCAGCGCCCGTGCCGTACCGGCGCGCAATTCGGCCACGTACACCGTGCCGGAGAGCGCGAAGGCGGCCAACTCCGCCTCGGCGTCCAGCGCGTACCCGACGATGCCCGCGCCGCCCTCACGGGTGCGTTCGCGCCGCGCCCGCTCCTGCGGCGACAGCTCCTCCGTCGAACCGCCCAGCAGGGCCCCGGGGTCGGCGGCGACGCGTTCTTGGCCGGTGGAAGGGTCCAGCACCCAGAGCCGGTTGACCGAATCCGTGCCCGAGGAGGAGCGCAGGAAGATCACCCGCGTCCCGTCAGGTGAGACGGAGAAGGCCCGGGGCGCTCCGCGGGTGAATCGCTGCGTCCGTGCGTGCTGGCGGGGAAAAGACAGCTTCTGCGAGGTCATGGCCCGAAACCTAGCCGGAGGGCCGCCGTCCGTGCGCCCCCTTGTGCTGCTGTGACCCGGACAATGCCTTGGCACGGATAGTTATGATCCGTAGCGCTCGGTGGGTAGGAACCTGCTGGGCTCCTTGTCGCTGCCCGACTGCTGTCCGTTCAGACCCGATGTGTTTGATCTGTCCGATGTTCCGTCGCGACCGTACTGATGGAGGTGAACCGCCGTGGCACTCTCGATTTCGGCGGTAGTGCTGCTGGCGATCGTCGTCTTCCTGCTGATCCGGAAATCCGGACTCAAGGGCGGACACGCGGCGATCTGCATGCTGCTCGGGTTCTATCTGGCGAGTTCTTCCATCGCCCCGACGATCGCGGACCTCACGTCGAACGTCGCGGGCATGATCGGCAGCATCAAGTTCTGACGGCGGTCCGTCTCCGCACGGTTCCGCCCGGAGGCAGGCCGTGTCCGAGGGCTCCAGGACGTGTCCTGGGGCCCTCGGACCGTGCCGTCGGGCTCCCCGGTCGTGTGAACCGAGGACGCCGACGCCCGGAGGGTGCGCCGGGCTCGTAGGGTGGTCCTCATGAAGGACCTTCCCGCCCGCCGTCTGCTGCTGGTGCACGCGCACCCCGACGACGAGTCGATCAACAACGGCGCCACCATGGCCAAGTACGCCTCCGAGGGCGCCCACGTCACGCTGGTGACCTGCACCCTGGGCGAGGAGGGCGAGGTCATCCCGGAGCCGCTGGCGCATCTCGCGGCCGACCGGGACGACACGCTGGGCCCGTACCGCGTGGGTGAACTCGCCGCCGCCATGAAGGAGCTGGGGGTCACCGACCACCGCTTCCTCGGCGCCCCGGGCCGGTACCGCGACTCCGGGATGATGGGCACCGAGCAGAACCACCGCCCCGGCGCGTTCTGGGACACCGCCGTGGACGACGCGGCGGCTGCGCTGGTGGACGTCGTCCGTGAGGTCCGCCCGCAGGTCCTGGTGACGTACGACCCCGACGGCGGATACGGCCACCCCGACCACATCCAGGCGCACCGGGTGGCGATGCGCGCGGCCGAACTCGCCGCCGACCCCGGGTACACCACCGGCTCCGGCGCCCCGGACGCGCCGCACGCCATCGCGAAGATCTACTGGAACCGGATGCCCCGCCCGGTCGCCGAGGAGGCGTTCGCCCGGCTCCGGGCCGAGGCGCCCGCGGTGTTCGGCGAGATCGCCGACATCGACGAGGTACCCGGCGTGACCGAGGAGTCCGTGATCACCACGGAGATCGACGGCGGCCCGGAGCACGGGGCGGCGAAGGCGGCGGCCATGCGGGCCCACGCCACCCAGGTCACCGTGCACGACCCCTGGTTCACCCTCTCCAACGACAAGGGCCAGCCCCTCTTCACCACCGAGTACTACCAACTCGTCCACGGTGTAAGGGGTGGCGACGGTCCGCGTGAGCGCGACCTCTTCGCGGGGCTGCCCGAGGCCGCCGACGGCACGGGGGAGCGGGCATGAGCGGCAAGAAGGACCGGGCCCGCGCCGAGGCCCGCGCCCCGCGCACCAACGCCCCGCCCCGGGTGTCCGAGCCCACCGGGATCGCCGCGCCGCTCAACCCCCGCCGGATCGGGGCGTACCTCGGCCTCGCGGTCCTCGGCGCGCTGGTCTCGCTGGCCGGTTCGCTGGTCCAGGGGGCCTGGTTCCCCGGTGGTCTGCTGCTGGCGCTGGCCGGTGCGGCGGGGGTCTTCTACGGCGGCCGGGTCCTCACCCGGACCCAGTTGGGCGCCTTCGCGCCCGCCGTCGGCTGGCTGATCGCGGTGGTGGTGGCGCTCAATGGACGCCCCGAGGGGGACTACCTCTTCGGTGGCGGCGACGAGATCGATCTGGCGCTTTTCGTCCTCGGAGGGATGGTCATCGCTGTGATCTGCGCCACCCTCTCCAAGGGGCCGGTTTCGGCCAACGACCAGGAGCGTTCAGGCCGGTGACACGCCTTGAGCGGCAGCTCGTGGGCGTCCACGGGTGTGAGGCGCCGGTGGAGGTTTCCACCGGGCGTGAAACGCCCGTGCGCGGCGGCCAGTATGGTGGTGCGCGCGCCGAGCCGTCCCCTGGCCTGCGGCATGGGGGAAGTACGGGCGGCGGAGCCAATCGGGAGAACCTGCTTTGAGTCGTGAAACTGACAGTTCGTCCTCCGGGCCCCAGGGGCGCGGTGGTGCCGCCTACCCCTCGGGCACGCCGCCGTACGGATCACGCCAGTACCCGTCGTTGCACCCGACGCAGGACGGCGTGGACCCCGCACCGGAGTCCGCCCAGGAATCCCCCCGGTCGCCACGGCCCGACGAGCCCAGGACCGAGACGACCCTGACGACGCGCATCCGGATCAACATCCCCGGTTCGCGGCCGATCCCGCCCGTCGTGATGCGTACGCCGATGGCGGAGGGCGACAACGCCTCCGACCCCGAGCGCACCGCCGTCACACCGCTTCCCGGCGCGGGCGCCCCCGCCCCCGGGCAGCCGGCCGGCGAGTCCGCGTCCGGCGCGGAGGCGCGCGAGGGCGGTGACCCCGAGGGGACGCCGGCCGAGCCGCCCGCCAAGGAGAAGCCCACCAGCGACTGGTTCGCCCCGCGCAAGACCCCGGCCGCCAACTCCGTGCTGGGCGCCCCGGGCACTTCCGCCGGTGGTGCTCCCGCCGGTCCTGCCGGGGGAACCGTGCCGGGCCCGGCCGGAGCGGAGCCGCAGTCCGGCCCGCGTGAGTCCGGTCCGCGCGACGGGTCGCCGTACTTCGACGGCCCGCAGGGCGGCTTCCCGGCCGCTCCTCCGGCCGGCCGCAGCGCGCTGGACAGCATCGACGCGGACCTGGCCGACTCCGGCCGGTCCACGCCGCACCCCGGGGTACGCCCGCCCGGCCCGGCCGGCTCCACGACCGGACCGGCGACCGGCACCGCCGGCTTCCCGCCGCCCGTCCCCGGACGGTCCGGCCCCGGGACCCCCAGCCACGGGACTCCCGGTCTCGGAACTCCCGGCCCCGGGACCCCCAGCCACGGGACCCCCGGGCTCGGAATCCCCGGCCCCGGGAACCCCGCGGGCCAGGGCCGTCCCGGCCTCACGGTCCCCGGTGGCCCGGGCGCCCCGGGCGGTCCGGGTCCGCAGGGTGGTCCGGGCGGACCCGGTGGTCCGGTCTCCGTGCCCCGGCTCTCCGACGACACCGCGATCCTGACCCCGCAGGCCCCCGCGCCCGTCCCGGGCGGCGGACACGTCTCCGGTGACACCCTCACCGGCGGCATCCCCGTCGTGCCCGGTGGCCCCCGGCCGTTCCCGTCCCGCGACGAGGTGGTGGACGGGCCGAAGGCCGCACCGCAGGGGCCCTCGGGTCCCAGCACTCCGCGTCCCGCCCCGCAGGCTGCCGCGCCCGCCCGCAAGGGCCGGTCCAAGACGGTCCTGCTCGGCGTCGCGGTCGTCGTCCTGGCGGGCGTCGCGTACGGCGCGGGTCTGCTGATGAACCACTCCGAGGTCCCCAAGGGCACCACGGTCCTCGGCCTGGACATCGGCGGCGGCACGAAGACCGAGGCGGTGAGCAAGCTCGACGCCGAGTTCGGCAAGCGCGCCCAGGCGCCGCTGAAGCTCTCGGTCGACGGCAAGCAGACGGAACTCTCCCCGGAGAAGGCCGGCCTGGGGCTGGACAGCGAGGAGACCGTGCGCGGCGCGGCGGGCAGCGACTACAACCCCGTCTCCGTGATCACGTCGCTCTTCGGCGGGGCACGCCCGGCCGACCCGGTGATCCCGGTCGACGAGGAGAAGCTGGGCGCGGCGCTCAACGCCCTGTCCGGCCAGTCCGGTTCCGCGACGGACGGCACCATCAGGTTCGAGCCGAACAAGGCCGAGCCGGTGGCGGGCAAGCCGGGCAAGGGGATCGACGTCAACCAGTCGATCGTCGCCGTACGGGACGCCTACCGCGCCCAGGTCCAGACGGGCACCTCCGCCGTCGTGGAGCTGCCGGTCGTCACCCAGCAGCCCACCATCACCCAGGCCGAACTCGACCGGGCGATGAAGGAGTTCGCGGAGCCCGCCATGTCCGGCCTGATCACCATCCAGGCCGGCGGCAAGGAGATCCAGTTCGGCCCGGCGCGCTCCCTGCCGCAGATCCTGTCGATGAAGGCGATCGACGGCAAGCTCGTGCCGTACTACGACAAGCAGGCCATCGAGACCCTGTGCGACGGCGTCTTCGACGGCGTCATGGCGGTCAAGGCCGACGGCCAGCAGCACCAGGTCGGACCCGACGACGTGGCCAAGGCCATGCAGACGGCGCTGCTCGGCAAGACCCCCGCGGAGCGCACGGTCACGATCGACCTCACCGGCCAGGGCTGACCGGCTCCTGCCCGGAGCGTCTTCCTCCGGCGAGGCCGTACCGCACACCGCCCCGTCCCGGGTCTTCCGGGCGGGGCGGTGGCGCGCGTGCGGTTCTCGCGGGCGGGGGCGTGCGTAGGCGGGGCGGCGTGCGTACGGGCAGGGGTCCGCCCGGGCCGCCCTGTCACCCGCCCGGTATGACATCTGTCATCCCCGATCACAGCCCCCCGTCCCTGCCGCGCCCGCCTCCCGTCGGCGAGGCTGTACGCATGACAACGACAGCCTCCGGAGCGACCGCCGCAGCCACGGCCGTGGTCAGCTTCGACCAGGTCAGCAAGGCGTACGGCGACGTGCGCGCGGTCGACGGGCTCCACCTCGACCTGCACCCCGGAGAGACCGTGGCGCTGCTCGGCCCCAACGGTGCCGGGAAGTCCTCCACGCTCGACCTGCTGCTCGGTCTGCGCAAGGCGGACAGCGGTACGGTCCGGATCTTCGGCACCACCCCGCAGGAGGCCATCGCCGCCGGGCGGGTCGGCGCGATGCTGCAGAGCGGCGGGCTGATGGAGGACGTCACCGTCGAGGAGATCGTCCGTCTCGCGTGCAGCCTCCACCCGCGTGCCTACCCGGTCGGCGAGGTGCTGTCCCGCGCGGGGATCGCGTCGATCTCCGGCCGCATGGTCAACAAGCTCTCGGGCGGCCAGGAGCAGCGGGTGCGGTTCGCGCTCGCCACCGCCGGGGCCAACGATCTGATCGTGCTGGACGAGCCGACCACCGGTATGGACGTCACGGCCCGCCAGGCGTTCTGGGCGACCATGCGCGAGCAGGCGGACCAGGGCCGTACCGTCCTGTTCGCCACCCACTACCTCGAAGAGGCCGACGCCATCGCCGACCGCGTCCTCGTCCTCCACAAGGGCCGGCTGCTCGCCGACGGCACCGCCGCCGAGATCAAGGCCATGGCGGGTGTCCGCCGGATCTCGTTCGAGCTGGAGGGGCCGGTCGACGAGACGGCCCTGCGCGCCCTGCCGTTCCTCTCCGCGCTCGACATCAGCGGCGACCGGGTCCGTATCCAGTCGCGGAACGCCGACGCGACCGTCCACGCGCTCTACGGCCTCGGCCTCTACCCGCGCGCACTCGAAGTAGCCGGACTCGGCCTGGAACAGGCCTTCGTCGCCATCACCGAGGCCGAGGAGGCCCGCACCGCATGACGAACACCACCAGCGCGACGACCGTCGTGGACGGGAAGGCCGCCGCGCGCGCGAAGAGCGGGGCGAACCGGGCGAACCTCTTCTCCGGGGTGCTGATCCGGCTCGAAGTGACCCGCACCCTGCGGAACAAGAAGTTCATGTTCTTCTCGGTCCTCTACCCGTCGGTGATCTACCTGGCGGTCTCCAGCACCCAGAACACCACCGACCTCGTCCCCGGCACCCATCTGACCCTGCAGGCCTTCTTCATGGTCGCCATGGGCTCCTTCGGCGCGCTGACCGCCGTCCTCATGGGCAACAGCGAACGCATCGCCAAGGAACGGGAGAAGGGCTGGGTGCGCCAGCTCCGCCTGACCGCCCTGCCCGGTCACGCCTACGTGCTGGGGAAGATCGCCAGCGCCGCGATCGTCACCCTGCCCTGCATCGTCGTCGTGTTCGTGGTGGCCGCCGCGGTCAAGGGCGTACGCCTCGAAACCTGGCAGTGGTTCGCGCTGACCGGGGTCATCTGGGCCGGGTCGCTGGTCTTCGCCGCCCTCGGCGTGGCCATCGGCTACGTGGCGAGCGGTGACGCGGTCCGCCCGATCACGATGATCATCTACTTCGGGCTGTCGATCCTCGGCGGGCTGTGGATGCCCGCCTCCACCTTCCCGCAGTGGCTCCAGAACATCGCCCAGTGGCTGCCCACCCACGCGTACGCTGCTCTCGGCCAGGCCATCGAGACGGGCGGCGCCCCGCATGCCAAGGACGTCCTCCTGCTCCTCGCGTACTTCGTGGTCTTCGCGGGCGGCGCGGCCTGGCTCTACCGGAAGGACACTCTGAAGGCGTGAGCGACGACGTCACGGCGATGGGCATCGGCCGCCCGCCGATCACCCGCCGCCAGATCGCGGTGAAGCTGCTCTGGATCTGCGTCTGGCTCGCGTTCCTGAGCGCGCCGGTCTCCGACCTCGTCGGGGGAGACCACAGCCCGTGGGCCACGGCGCTCGGCTGCCTCGGGCTGGCCACCTTCGTCGCCGTGTACCTCCGGCTGTTCTTCCGCCACACCTCCCGGTCCCCGGCCCTCACCCTGGCCGCCTGGACCATCGCCGTCCTGATCGCCTTCGCCACCGCCCTCAGCCTGACGCTCGGGCCGCAGTGGCTGGTGCTCTTCGTCTACGTCAACGTCTCGGCCGGTACCGCGCTCACCCTGCGGGCCGCAGTCCGGCTGATCCCCGCCGTGACGGCGCTGATGGCGGGGATCGGCCTGGCCGACGGCGCCGACAGCGCGGGGGATCTGGTGCTCGGCCTGCTGGTGCCCGCTCTGCTCGGCGGGTTCGCCATGACCGGCGTAAGGGAACTGATCCGCACGACGGTCGAACTGCGCGAGGCCCGCGCCACCGTCGCCCAACTCGCGGCCAACGAGGAGCGGTTGCGGCTCGCCCGTGATCTGCACGACCTGCTCGGCCACTCGCTCTCGCTGATCACGCTGAAGAGCGAGCTGGCCGGGCGGATGCTCCCCGGCCACCCCGAGCAGGCGGCCCTCCAGGTCGCCGACATCGAACGGGTCAGCCGCCAGGCCCTGGCGGACGTACGCGATGCCGTCACCGGCTACCGCCGCCTCACGCTCCCCGGCGAACTGGCCGGAGCCCGTACCGCGTTGGCGGCGGCGGGCATCACCGCGGCCGTCCCCGCCGACGCCCCGGACGCGGACGGCCTGCCCGCAGCCCGCGAGGAGGCCCTCGCCTGGGGGCTGCGGGAAGCCGTCACCAACGTCGTACGCCACAGCGGGGCCAAGACCTGCACGGTCACCCTCGCTTCCCGGCAGACCCTGGCCGGCCGGTTCCTCGAACTGGCGGTCGTGGACGACGGTCGGGGCGGTGCCGTTGTCACCCCCGGCAACGGGCTCACCGGCCTCCGGGAACGCCTCGCCGCCGTGGACGGCACCCTCCTCGCCGGTCCCGCCGACACCGGCCGGGGCTTCCGGCTCACCCTCAGCGTCCCGCTGGACCCGGATCCGGCCGGTGAACGCCCTCTAGAATCACCGGAATGAGCGTGATCAGACTCCTCCTCGCCGAGGACCAGTCCATGGTGCGTGAGGCCCTTGCCGCGCTGCTCGGCCTGGAACCCGACATCGAGGTGGTCGCCCAGGTGGCGCGCGGTGACGAGGTCCTGGACGCCGCCCGTAACCACGGGGTCGACGTGGCCCTGCTGGACATCGAGATGCCGGGCATGACCGGCATCGAGGCCGCCGGAGAGCTGCGGCGCGCACTCCCGGCCGTGAAGATCGTGGTGGTCACGACCTTCGGCCGCCCCGGCTATCTCCGCCGCGCGATGGAGGCGGGCGCCGACGCGTTCCTGGTGAAGGACGCGCCCGCCGCCCAACTCGCGGAGGCGGTACGGAAGGTGGTCGCCGGGGAGCGCGTCATCGACCCGGCACTCGCCGCCGCCGCGCTCGCCGAGGGCGCCAACCCGCTGACCGAACGCGAACGGGACGTGCTGAGCGCCGCGGCGGACGGCTCCACCAACGCCGAGATCGCCGCCGCACTCCACCTCTCGCACGGCACCGTCCGCAACTACCTCTCCGTCGCCATCCAGAAGACCGCCGCCCGCAACCGGGCGGACGCGGTACGGATCGCGGCGGACAAGGGCTGGCTGTAGGCCGTCCCGGTTCCGGGTGCGGCGTGGTGTGGCGCGATGCCGGTTCCGGAGCTCGGCCCTCGGGCCTTGGGTCTCGGGGTCCGGTATCCGAGCTTCGCTGTCGGGTCTCTCACTCGTTCGAGGGAATCGGAGAGGTGCGCGGACCGACGCTTGAGCTTCGGGATTCGGGGGCCGGGACGCGAGGTCCGGGATTCGAGCGGTGTTGTTCATCCGGGAGGTAGGTAGGGGGGTTTGAGGGAACCTTCCCCCCTCCCACCCCCGTCACGGCCAGCAAGTATGACTAATGGTGCTGAAGTTGTGGCGAACCGTCACCCACGTTTACGGTGCCCACAATGAATCGACCCCGACGCGGTGTTGGAGCACCAGGCCGGGGTCTCACCAAAGATCGACAACCCAGAAAGTCCGATCTCGTGGCTACTCAGCACTTTAGCCCTGCCCTGCCCGCGCTTGCAGCTTCCCGCCCCTACCGTCGGGCGAGCGTCGGCTACGGAAAGCAGTCGGTGTCCGGCCAAGTCGCAGCCGGGCCAGATGACTTCGCGTTCCTGTCGGAGCGTGAGCGGTATGTCGCCGCCTATGTGGACCACTTGCCCGACGGCGCGGCGATGGACATCAAGTCGTTGGCCAAGGACCTGCCCCTGTACGGCCAGATGGCCATCGGTACGGCGCTGCGCGCGCTCGGCGTGGCCGGGCACCTGCGGCGGGTACGCAGGCGGGCGGAGGGCGGTGGTCCATGCCGGTGGGTGACGCTCACCTTCTGGTCGCGTACCGCCCACGACAACGAGTGGTGGACCGCCAGGCTCGACGCGGGCGCCGCCGCCGCACCGGAGCAGCCCCTGACGCACCTTGCCGAGCCGTGTCCCGAGCCGTCGTGCGCCGATCCCGTGGTTCCCCGGCAGCGCACTGCGGAGGCGTCCCCGGACCGGCCTCAGATCCCGGGCCGACCCGGGGTCGCGGAGGGGCCGTCGGTGGAGTGCGCCCCGGCCGCAACGGGACCGGACATGCCGGGACACCTCGCCGCACCTCCCGCGCCGGGGCGCACCATGGGGGCATCCGTCCCTCCGGTTGCCGACGCTCCTCCGGCTGCCGATGCCTCTCCGGCGGTCGCGGGCCCCTCGCCCGCCTATGTCGCCCTGGCCGAACTCGGGCGTCGCGAGCCGCGCTTGACGCTCTCGGCGGCGGACTGCGAGGTGCTGGAGCCGCTTGCCGCCGCCTGGTTCGCGCGGGGTGTCAGTGCCGGGTACCTGACGTCGGCGCTCACCGCCGGACTTCCCGAGCAGGTCGGCTCACCCGTCGGGCTGGTGCGCCGCCGCCTCACCGACAAGCTGCCGCCCCGCCTGTCCCCGACCCCCACCCCGCCGCCGCTCCCGGCACCGGGCACCCCCGGCTCCCCAGCACACCGTCTCCTGGTCGAGTGCACCGACTGCGGGCGCCCCGCCCGCGCCGAAGCACTCCCGGACGGCCTCTGCGCCCCCTGCCGTGCCGCCCATCAGGCCCCGGAACCCGCCGACCCGGGTGCGGCCCCGGCCGAGGTCGAACGCGACGTCCCGGCCCTCGTCGCCGGACTCCGCAACCTGATGCGGACCCCATGAAGTCGATTTGATATCACCCGCCACTCGAACTGCAATGAAACGCCCGTTGGAGGATCAAACGCTCTTTAAAAGAGCGTTTCATCCCGACGGGAGTGCTTCGTTGCCATTCAGATGGCAGACCACTTCGAGTTACTTGAGGCGTTAGACGCTTGTTGTGGAAGATGGGGCGGGTGACAGCCTTCGAGGGACCGTTTCGGCCCCTTCGCTCCTGTCTGATCCCAACACGCCCCCAGTCGCGCCTGTTTGCGCCCTGTGGCGGGACGGCGGTTATCGGTACTACGGAAACATGCCTCTCCGAGAGCGGCCGTACCCGAGCGACCTGTCCGATGCCCGTTGGAAACTGCTGGAACCAACCCTGACAGCCTGGCGAGCAGAACGCAGAGGGAAGGGCCTGGACATCGGGCGGCCGCCCGAACACGACCTGCGCCGGATCATGGACGCCATCCTCTACGTCGACCGCACCGGCATCCCCTGGCGCTACCTCCCACACGACTTCGCCCCGTGGGAAACCGTCTACGGATACTTCGCAGCCTGGCAGAAGGACGGCGTCTTCGAGCAGCTCAACGGGCTCCTGCGGCACCTGGTCCGCAAGGCCGAGGGCCGGGACGCCGAGCCCAGCGCCTGCATCCTCGACGCCCAGAGCATCAAGACCTCGGCCAACGTGCCCGCGACCGGCCAGGGCATCGACGCGGGCAAGAAGATCGCTGGCCGCAAACGCCACATCGGCGTCGACACACTCGGCCTCCTCCTGGCCGTGCTGGTCACCGCCGCCAGCGTCTCCGACAACGCCGGCGGAATCCGCCTGCTCTCGAACATCGCCGAGGGCCACCCTCGCATCACGAAGGCGTGGGCCGACAGCGGCTACCGCACCACGGCCATCGACCACGGTGCCACCCTCGGCATCGACGTCGAAGTCACCCGCCGGGACCCTGCCCAGAAGGGTTTCAAGGTGATCCCGCGACGCTGGGTCGTCGAGCGAACCTTCGGCTGGCTCATGCACCACCGCCGCCTCGCCCGCGACTACGAAACCCACCCCCACCGCTCCGAAGCCATGATCAACATAGCGATGATCGACCTCATGAGCCGCAGACTTACCCGCGAATCAACCCACAACTGGCGCGACAGCTGAACGGGCACAGAGCCGGCTCCCGTGAATCACAGCAGGTAGGGCCACAGGCTGACGCTGTTCCGCTCCACGCTGATCTCGACCCACGTTCCATCGACAGCAGTCGATGGCGGCGGGTCGGCGAGGTCGAAAAGGATGTGGGCTCCGCCTACTTCCAACGTGGCTCCACCATCGCCCGTCAGGCCCAGCCGCCCCCGGAAGACGATCCGGTCGTCTTCCTTCTCATCATCCACCCCAGCGCAGAAGGAAGTGGCCGGTCGGGTGTTGCCGCCCCAGGTCACTTCCTCTTCAACCGTCCACTCCACATGGTGTTCGCGGCCCACTCCCGTCGGACCGCCGCACCAGAAGGCCACGGCGGCACCCACATCCGAGCGCACCCGAACCGTCACACGCCCGTCTGCGATCCGCCCCACCGCTTCCACCTGGACCAACACCCCGCAATCATCCATGACAGCTTGGCGTTCCCAAACACTCCCGCCAGGACAAAACGCTCTTTAAGTTCCTTGGTGACGCAACCGCCTTGGACTCGCAGGTTAAAAGCGTCACGGGGAGGGTCAGCAGAAAGCGCCCCACTGGACAGCTGTGGCCGGTACGTTCTGAACACGTTCCAGAGAGGGCGAGCCTCTGCGAAGGTAGATCCGAAGCCCTTATGCCCTGAGTGTCAGGATGCCATATCCGTCCTACCTTCAGACTTAGCCATTTCGGCGCTCAGGAAATCGGCCGAGTCGCAACCGTGCAGGAAGCGAGAAAATCATCATGGATGAAGAGATCCAGGCGCTCATGTCGGGAACGGTTGGATTCTTCTGGCCGATCACGGTGGACGGCAATTTCGATAGTGAACCCGAACGAGGATACATCGGGAAGAGTAAATCGGGCAGACTGGAAATCCGTACCCTTAACGAGAACGCCCAAGACACCCTCTTCTTGGCGAGCAAAGAGACCAAGCCACACGCGATCGCATGTCTCTTCCCGGAAGGCAGTGCAGTAGTTCTCAATATCTCCCGGCGAGGAGGAATGGCGAACATTGGAGGAAGGAAAGCATCTGCGTACGAGTACAGCGCACGAACCGCCGTTTCGCGCTTCCCCGTAGAACAGCTCAAAAAGGGGCGTGTCAACGTTAAGGTCAAAGAACTGACCGCCCACTTCCCTGGAGTTTCCGAATGGGCCGGAATGAAAGTATCCGAAGTGAAGAGTGAGCGCAAAGGCGACGGTCGCGTAAAGACGGCCACCGTTCACCTGAAATCGCCAGAAGAGGTCGTTGCGGATCTCGGCTCCCTCTCACTGGTCATTGGCGGCCACTGGGAGGTCAAAGGGAATGACGACAGATCCTCGATCTATTCCCCGGTGTCAATTGGCGTGAAAGCCAAGAGAGCTCGCGACATCTCCGAAATGCTCCGCATCTTGGTACGCGTTCAGGACCTCGTGAACGTCGCCTACGACACCTTCATTCCAGTCGATGGTGGTAGGGCCGTACTGGGGGCGGAAGGCAGCCCGGCCCAGTATCCGAGATTCTGGAATGACGCACTGATGGAAGAACCAAAAGTGCGCACCAACGGGAAGGCCGGGAAGGGGTTCCCCTTGTTCACTCTCGCTGATATTGATGGCGCTCAAGGCATTAGCCGCTGGGTGAGACTATACGAGCGGTATCCTAGCGCGTTTGACGCCGTGGCGACACCCTATCGGGTCGGAGGGATGACATGGAACAGCTACTTTCGAGACACGGCCGTGGGAATAGAAAGGATGCTAGCGGCACGCAAGCAGGAAGGGAGACCCATGTGGGCGAGGGAAAAGCCACAGAGCTACGCCCTAGCCAAGCGTCTGGGAACTCCATTCAGTGATTTCGTTGGCGACGAAAAAGAGTGGGCCAAACTATTTTGGGGCGTTTATAACGGCATCAAGCATCAAGCAAGCTACGATCCAGACCCACGAGATGTCGTGACTCTCGCCCTATCCGGTAATCTACTCCTGACAACCTACTTGCTGCAGCGGTGCGGAATGTCAAAATCCGCACTTAATCGCCTATTCAATAGGAACGTCAGTTATCTCCTGCGCGACAGGGTTCAGGAACTCGTACAGAGCCCTCCCAAGAATCTAGCGCCCAACAGCTCGTACTAAGGGCTGTCCCGTAACTGCCCCGTGAAGTCGGTGGCGGTGTCAGTGGGCGAGGCCACACTGACTGCATGATCACCTCTTCATCTGTCGCGGACGATGCCTCCGGCCCCTCCCTTGTCTGGGTGGAGTCGATGGGCGGTCCTCTGATCGTCGTCCCCGTCTCCGCCCTGGCTTCCTGGGGCGGGTGCACGGAGGGTGGTCTTGTGGCGGGAGACGCCTCTGCTCCAGACGACTACGACCGGGCCTGCGCGGTGGACGATCTGGCCGGTGTGATCCCCGCCGACGAGAACGGCGCGCAGGCACTGGTGTTGGCGGACGAGCCGGCGACCAGCTGCTATCTGCCCCAACACCGAGCGTTCCTGCGGTGGTGCGCCGCCGACTCCGAGGCTGGACTGAGAGCCGCGGCGAATACTGTCCTTGGAGACCCGGCCACGGTGTGGGAGGAGTGCGGCATCTGGGCCTCGGACGGTCCGGCGGTGCTCATGGACTCTGCCGAAGCAGGTTCCGACCTGGGCGTCGAGTATCCCGACGGGGGGATGCCTGCCGAGGCGCCGGTCCTGCTGCCCGCCGGCCGCTGGAGGGTTCGCGCCGCGCAGGCCAAGGTAAACGAGGAGAACTGGGTCGGCTTGGTCCAGCTCCTGCCCGCCGAATCCTGATCGGGCCGTGCTTCGGTCGGGTGTGGTCAGCCGCGGAGCGTAGACCTACAACAGTTGTTCAAAGAGTTGTTGTGAAGCATTCCAAGTGGTCGGCTCTGTAAATCCCTCGGGGTGACTCCGGAGACTGTGTCGTGCGTGTTGCCGTGGGAACGGGAGTTGTGACGGTTCTTGTGAGACATCGCTGCGTTTCAAGGGATATCCGCGCTGTTCTGCCAGCGGCAAAACCGTAGTCGGACCGGACTCGACGATCACTACCGTCCAGTCTCATGACGACGATCACGACGCATGCGGTCGAGTACCCAGCCGACGGTCTGACGATGATCGGGCACCTCGCGCTCCCGGCCGGCGTCGACCGTCGGCCCGCGGTGCTGCTCGGACCGGAGGGCACGGGGCTCAGCGACGTCGAGCGCCGCCGTGCCGATGCTCTGGCCGAGCTGGGATATGTAGCGCTGGCCTTCGACCTTCACGGCGGACGCTATCTGGGCGACCCCGAGGACATGCTGGCCCGGTGCATGCCCTTGCTCGCTGATCCCGACCGGATGCGGGGCATCGGCCATGCGGCGCTCGACGTGTTGCACGCCGAACCGCGCACCGACCCCGACCGGATCGCCGCCGTCGGCTACGGCACCGGGGGCGCCGTCGGGCTGGAACTCGGGCGCGACGGCGTCGGCCTGCGCGCGATCGGGACAGTCAACGCACTGACCACGGGCCGACCGGGCGAGGCGGCACGCATCCGTTGCCCGGTGTGGGCCGGGGTCGGGTCGGAAGACCCGATCATGCATGCCGCGCAACGGGACGCGTTCACCGCCGAGATGCAGGCCGCAGGCGTCGACTGGCGCCTCACGGTCTACGGCGGCGCCCTGCACGCCTTCCACCACCCGACGGTCGACCACACCGTGCGCCCCGGCGTCGGCTACCACCCACGGCACGCACAGCGAGCCTGGCGTGATGTCGTGGACCTGCTCGCCGAGTGCCTGCCCGTGACGGAGTGATCTGGTCAGTCCAAGTCCGGGCGCCCGCTGACCGCCGCGATGCCTGGGCTCCACTGCCAACGCGGACGGGGAAGGCTGCGGCTTGTCAATGATCCACTTCGGCCGATCGGCCCGCCCGTGCCCGGCCGACGCGGCTCAGGGGGTGCCGACCGGGAATCAGGGCGGTGTCAGCCCAAGTGCTCAGCCCCAGTGCCCCCCGATGCCGCCGCTGGGGGCGATGGCGTCGATCCGGGCAAGGTCCTCGGCCGTCAGCGTCAGTTCGGCGGATGCGATGTTCTGCTCGACGCGCCCGGGGTTGCGTGAACCGGGGATCGGGACGACGAACTCCTTCTTCGCCAGCAGCCACGCGAGGGCCAGCTGCGAGAGGGAGACGCCCTTGGACCGGGCGAACGCGGCCAGTTCGTCGGTGAGGGCCGTGTTCGCCCCGAAGTTCTCCGGTGCCCACCAGGCCAGCCGCTGACGGAAGTCGTTCGCGTCGTACTGCTCGCGCGGCTTGGCGTTGCCGCTGAGGAAGCCGCGCGCGAGCGGCGAGTAGGCGACGAACCCGATGCCGAGCTCCTCCAGGACGGGGAAGAGCGCCTCGGATCCCGGGGCGAAGATCGAGTACTCGTTCTGCAGAACGGAGATCGGGTGCACCGCGTGGGCCCTGCGGACGGTGTCCTCGTCGGCGTTGGAGAGCCCGAGGTAGGCGACCTTTCCGGCGTCGACCAGCTCCTTCATCACGCCGACGACCTCCTCGATCGGCACCCGGGGGTCGGGCATGTGCTGGTAGAGCAGGTCGATCGAGTCGACGGCGAGATTGCGCAGGCTGTTGTCGACCACCTCGCGGATGTGGTCGGGCCGCGAGTCCTGGCCGAACGACTCGGTGAGGCCGAACTTGGTCGCGATCGTGACCTCGTCGCGGATCGGCGCGAGTGCGTGACCGAGCAGCTTTTCGCCCTCGCCCCAGCCGTACATCTCCGCGGTGTCGAAATGGGTGGTGCCGAGTTCGTGCGCGCGGCGGATCGCGGCGATCGACTCGGTGTCGTCGGAGGGGCCGTATCCGGTCGCGGTGCCCATCGCGCCGTAACCGATCGCGGCGGCGGTCAGGCCCTGACTGCCCAGCTTCCTCGTCTCCACGGGTTTCTCCTCTGTCCTTGGCCTCTACCCAAACCAAACTGTTCGGTTTTACCGTACGCCGGTCCCGGGGGCGCGGCAAACCGAACGGTTCGGTCAAGGGGTGGCCAGGTAGATTGGGGCCATGGCCCCTCCCCCCGGCACCGACTCCACCCGCGACCGCATCGTCGCCGCGGCGACGGCGGAGTTCTCCCGGTACGGGATCGCCGGGGCGCGGATCGAGCGCATCGCCCGAGCGGCGCGGACCAGCAAGGAACGCCTCTACGCCCACTTCCGCGGCAAGGAAGAGCTGTACGCGACCATCGCCGCCGCCGAACTCGCCGCGGTCGCCGGGGCCACCCGCCTGGACCCCGCCGACCTGCCCGGCTACGCGGGACGCGTCCACGACTACTTCGCGGCCCACCCCGAGCGCCTGCGCCTCATGAACTGGGGTCGGCTCGAACTGGCCGACGGTACGCCGCCCGACCCGGACGACCCCATGCAGGCGACCGTGCGCCACAAGACGGGGCAAGTGCGCGAGGCGCAGGAGGCGGGCCTGCTCGATCCGGCGTGGGACCCCGCCGACATCCTGATGTTCGTCAACCAGCTCGCCATGTCGTGGGTCGGCCAGCCGGATCTGACGCCCGTCGACCCGGACGAGCGGGCGGCCTTCCTCGCGGAGCGCCGGGCGGCCATCGTCGCGGCCGTGCAGCGCCTGTTCCCGGCCGCGTCGGCGTGACGGGTCCTGGGGCGCGGGGCGAACTCGTCCCTTCCTGAGGGTGGTTGCCGGTCCAGCCCGGCCCCCTGAGCCGACAGGGCCGGGGTAACGGCTGCGGCGGGGGCGGCGTGGAACCTCCGGGGGGAGCGGGTGTCGGCTCCCGGAGTTCCGTCCTGCGGGCGAACCGGCCGGTCCCTGCCCCCGCCGGGTCCCTCTTCTACGGGCGCAGGTTGGCCAGGGCCTGCGGGGTCAGGTGCCGGGCGAGTACGGCCAGGGCGTCGGAGACCTCCTGGAGCCGCTGCGGATCGTCGGCGCCGAGCGCCTTGGCGAGTGCGTCGTCGACCGTGGTCGCCCGGACCTCAGCCACCCGGCCGGAGAGGTCGGCGGACTGGCGGACCAGCAGGCGGCGGCGGTCGGCCGGGTCGGGTGCCGTCCTGATCGCGCCCGCCTCCTTGAGGCGGGCCACGGCGGTGGACACCTGACTCTGCGGCAGGCCGGTGCGTGCGGCGATCTCGCCGACGGCGCTGTCCGGATGGGCGGCGATGTCGCTCGCCGCGATCAGTACGGACCGTACGGAACCGGGGTGGCGGCCGTTGCCGCCCTCCGGCTCCGGCATGGCCTCCTCGCCGATCTTCATCAGGGTCCGGCCCAGCAGGAACAGCTCGACTCCGTTCATGGGGCCACGGTACATCGCACTCGATACATCTCTCCAGATTCATCGAGGTTGATGTATCTGTATTGATGTATCCAAAACGATGGAATACCTTCGGGGTGGGGCACGGGACCGGAGATGCCGGGGCGGCCCCCAGGCGAAGGGTGGACCCTGTGCGGACACGGCACGCGAACCCGTGGGCAGTCCTCGTGACGCTCTCCCTCGGGTTCTTCATGACACTGCTCGATCTGACGATCGTGAACATCGCCATTCCCGAGATGATCGACGGGCTCGGCGCCTCGCTCGACCAGACCCTCTGGGTGGTCAGCGGCTACGCGCTGGTCCTGGCGGTGCTGCTGATCACCGCCGGCCGTCTCGGCGACCTGTTCGGGCCGCGCAACCTCTTCGCCGCGGGCGTGGTGGTCTTCACGCTGGCCAGCGTGGCCTGCGGGATGGCACGGGACCCCGCGCAACTGATCGCCGCCCGAGCCGTCCAGGGCCTCGGCGCCGCCCTGCTCGTCCCCCAGACGACGACCCTGATCGTCTCGGTCTTCCCCGCCGCCCGGCGCGGTACGGCCATGGGCGTCTGGGGCATGGTCGCCGGTCTCGCCACCCTGTCCGGCCCCACCGTGGGCGGCGTCCTGGTCTCCACGGTGGGATGGCGCTGGATCTTCCTGGTGAACGTGCCCGTCGGCCTCGCCGCGCTCGTCCTCACCTTCCTGGTGGTCCCCGACCTCCGCCCCGGCCGCAGGCACCGCCTCGACGTGGTGGGCGTACTGATCGCCACAGCGGCCCTCTTCTGCCTGGCCTTCGGCCTCCAGGAGGGCGAGCGCTACCACTGGGGTCCCGGCATCCTGACCCTGCTGACCTGCGGTCTCGCGCTCGTCGCGGGATTCCTGCTGCACCAGCGCGGCAGGCAGGACCGGGAGCCCCTGGTGCCCTTCGCGCTCTTCCGGGACCGGGGCTTCACCCTGATGACCGTGCTGGTCGCCCTGGTGTCCGTCGCGATGATCGGACTGGTGCTGCCGTTCAACCTCTACCTGCAGACGGTCCTGCACCTGAGCGCGATCAAGGCCGGAGCGGTGCTTGCCCCGTCCTCGCTGGTGTCGATGACCGTCGGTCCGTTCGCCGGACGGCTCTCGGACCGTATCGGCGGGAAGTACCTCCTGATGGCCGGACTGACGCTGTACGCGGCCGGGATGACCGCGATCACGCTGATCGCGGGGGCGGCCACACCCTGGTACGCGTTCGTCCCGGCGACCGTGGTCACCGGCCTGGGGGTCGGCTGCGTGGTCGCCCCGATGTCCGCCGAAGCGATGCGGAACGTGCCGCCCCGGCTGGCCGGTGCCGCCTCGGGCGTCAACAACACGTTCCGGCAGATCGGTTCCGTCGTCGGCGCGGCCACCGTCGGCGCCCTGCTCCAAGGCAGGCTCGCCGCCGAACTCGCCTCGGGCCGGACGTACGAGGACGCGTTCCTCGCCACGCTGCACGTCACGACGGTCCTCCCGGTCGCGGTGGTGCTGGCCGGGGCGCTCGCCTGCCTGCTGGTACGCACCCCGGCGCGGACCCGGTCCGCCGGTCGCGTACCGACGGCGGCCACCCCGGGGGCGGGGGCGGCGGCCGAGAAGTGACCGCCGCTGAACTCGGCCCGTGGGTCGGGCCCGTGGGAACCGCCGGTGAACCGGTCCCGTGGACTCAGCCGGTCGACGCCTCCCCGCCCGGAGGCGAATCCTCGCCCGGAGCCGAATCCCCGCGCTGGGCGGGCAGTTCGGGAGGGCCGTCCTCGGCGGTGTCGACGATCCGCCACGAGTGCGCCGACGGGTGGTTGTCGAAGAGGCCGCAGGCATCGCCGAGTTCGTCGGACGCGGTGCACCAGAACAGCATCACCCGGTACATCCGGGTGTCGGTCCACCGCACCCAGAGCGCCCCGCCGAGCCGGTCGTCCTCCCACAGCAATTCGGCGTGCTCGGCACGGTGGTGCTCCGCCAGCTCGCAGCGGAGCGGCCGGGCCCGCCCTCCGGTTCCCCCGGCGGTGGGGGCCGCTCCCGCGACCGGAGGCGGCATCAGGGCGGTGGCGGGACAGCGGTTCAGGGGGTGGCCGGACTCCTCCGGCCCCTGCCGCCCGGCGCTCATCGGTCACCGACCGAGGTGTGCCACTCGCCCCGGGACAGGTGGACGACCCCGTCCGGGGTGATGCGGACCCGCGCCCCGAGCAGGGGGAGGGAGCCGTCCGCGTTGAGCCGGTTCCGGAGGCGTTCCAGTACGTCCCAGAGGCGTCGCGGGCCGCTCTGGTGCACGGCGGGAGGGTCGGTCCACTCGGCGGACGCGCGGGCCCAGGAGCCGTCCGGATGCACCAGGTAGGCGGTACGCGTCTTCCCCCGGGCACCGAAACCGAGCTCCACCCCGGGCACGGTGACCTCCAGCATGGACCGCAGCTCCCACGCGTTCTCCAGGTCCACCACCGGGTAGCGGCCCGTACCGATGTCGTCCCCCTCCGCCACGCGCGCGAGCGCGAACAGGTCGGCGCGGGCGTCCGGGTAGGCGTCGCCGGACCGGGCCGGCATGAACCCGGCCATGTCCCGCTCGACCTGCCCCACCACGTCCCCGTCGGCACGCTTCCAGCCGGTGACGATCAGGGTCGTACGGGCCAGCGTCATGGCGAGCCGTCCGCCGGGCACGAGTGAGGCGAGCACCGCGCGGAGACCGGGCCCGGCCGGCAGTCCGACCGTGGACACGATTCGCTCGTACGTCCCCGGCACGTGCTCGGTCGCGTCCGCCGTGAGCATCGTCGGGAAGTACCCCAGCTCCGCGAGCCGTTCGCCCGCAGCGACGGAGAGGTAGGAGTCCACGTCCAGGCTCGTCACGTGCTTGTCCCCGATGCGGAACGACGCGTACGCGGTGAGCCCGCCCGCCCCCGTACCCAGGTCCAGCAGCGGAAGCCCGTCCCCGAGCCGCGCGTGCCGGAGCATCCGGACGGCGAGGCTCGGTGGCGTCGCCGACGACGTGGGCAGCCCCTCCGGCCGGTCCTCGGGCGTGGCGTGATCCGCGTGTAAACCACCCACCCGGGTGACCAACGACCGGTCCGCGTACGCCGCTTCGGCCCATGCCGACGGGTCGTCCGCCCCGTCGCGCAGCGCCCACGCCCCCGTACCGTCCGGCTCCCACCAGCGGGGCACCAACTGATGCCGGGGTACGCGCGCCACCGGCGGGAGCCAGCGGGACACCGGGTCCACGATGTCGGAGGCGAGTTGCTCCGCTTGCGTCTGCCAGTCCATGGGTCGGCCTTTCCGTTGCTTCAGCTGCTGCTTCAAGTACTTCGGGCGCTTCAAGTACTTCGGGTGATTTCCGTCGATCCGTGATCGACGCTGAGCGCGTGGGTGCCGGCGGGGCGCGTACGCCTCCGTAGAGGGCCACGCGCCCCGCCTTCGGTGCCGCGGTGTCCGCGGGTACGTCAGAGCGCTTCGCCCCGACTCCGCGCGTTGCGGCGGGCGTTCTCGGCCCGCAGCCGCTCCATCGGGCTCGCCGGGCGTACGTGCTCGGGCGCGGCTTCCCATTCGATCCCGCCGCCGAGAGGGCGTATGGCCCAGTAAGGGCCGGAGCGCCCACGGAATTCGCCGACCCGGTCCTGACGGCTCGTGTCGACCATGACTGCGCCGAGGACGGGGGCCGGGGGACGACCCATGGCATTCGGACTGACGTTCTCTCCGGACACCTTTCGCTCCTCTCTGTAGCGGTTTCACTACGGGGGGTCTTCAGGGTGTCCTAGAGTCAACTTCCCTTCAACTAGCGAGATTGGAAGGAAGAGGAGGCCCCGGCATGGTCAACCGCCTGGAGTTGAACCCGGAAGCAAGTCCGCGTGCGGCATACGGCGCGCGTATCAGACGTATGCGGGAGAGGCGTGGGTGGAGCCAGGAGGAGCTGGCATCCCATCTGACATATTCCAGCCAGCATATTTCAGCGGTCGAAACTGCTCGGAAACCGCCAACTCTCCGATTCTCACGTGAGCTCGACGCCGTATTCGGCATCGCCGGTTCGGCCGAGTCGTTCGAGAACGAGTGGCGCGAGATCCGGCACGGCGTGCTGCTGGAGGGGTTCCCGGAGTTCGTCGCGTACGAGGGGCGGGCGGTGGAGATCCGGCTCTTCGAGGTGGGGATCATCCCTGGTCTGTTGCAGACGCCGGAGTACGCACAGGTGCTGGCGTACAGTGCGGTGCGGAGGGGCGTCATCACGCCCGAGCAGGCGGACGAGCGAGTGGACCTGCTGGCGGAGCGTCAAGCGGTGCTGGTTCGCCCCCGCCCGCCCATGATGATGGTGGTGATGGACGAGAGCTGCATCCGCAGGCAGGTCGGCGGGGCCACGGTGATGGACGCGCAGCTCGCGCGCCTCGTCGAGTTCGCCGAGCTGCCGAACACCGTGCTCCACATCGCCCCCTACGACATGGGCGAGCGCCGTCCGTTCAACCTCCCGATGAGCCTGCTCACGCTGGCTGACCTGTCCGTGATGGCCTATGCGGAGTCGCAGATGCGCGGGCATCTGGAGCGCGAAACGACTTCCGTGCTCCCTCAGTTGGTGGCCTACCATCAACTGCAGGCCGAAGCGCTGTCTCAGGCGGCCTCGGTGGCCATGATTGAACAGGCACGAAAGGGCACCCCATGACGTCCGAATCCCCCCGTTGGTTCAAGTCCTCGTACAGTGACAACGGTGGCCAGTGTGTCGAGGTCGCAGCCAACCTTGCCGTGGCGCACAACGTCGTCCCCGTCCGTGACTCCAAGGTCCTCGGTGGGCCGGTTCTGGGCTTCACCACCAACTCCTTCACCTCGTTCGTGGCGGGCGTGAAGGCCGGAGAGTTCGGCGCCGTCTGACCCCCGGCGTCGGGCCAACCGCACCAGACAGAAGGAAGCCCCACCGTGCGCGGTGGGGCTTCCTCGTGTTCGGAGGCCAGGTAGGCGTGGTTTCCCCTCGTTGGGGCGGAAGTTGGCGTCCTACGATCGCCCTGCGAGGTGAGCCCTCGTTGCGTGCGGCATACGCGTTCCTGAGTGAGCGTCGACGAAAGGGCATCCTGTGGCGACTGAATCCCCGCGCTGGTTCAAGTCCTCGTACAGCGACAACGGTGGCCAGTGTGTCGAGGTCGCCATCAACCTCGCCGTGGCGCACGACCTGGTGCCGGTTCGTGACGCCAAGGTCTCCGGTGGGCCGGTTCTGAGCTTCACCGTCGACTCCTTCGCGTCGTTCGTGGCGGGCGTGAAGGCCGGAGAGTTCGGCCCCGTCTGACCCCCGGCGACAGCCCTTCTGCATGAGAACAAGGGAAGCCGACCGCCCCGTTCGGCCGGCTGCTCGTGCAGGCAGTCCTCACCCTGCATCTCGAACCAGCCTGAAGCGGGAAGCGGCCCCGCAAGCGTGTGGAACGACGAATGCCGAAAGACAACCCGAAGGACCACGTTGGACAATGCCCAGGTGGACTTCGTGATCGACACCCCCCGAGTGGAGGACGCCGCAGCCCTTGCCCACACCCTCCTGGCGGCGTGGCTGCTGACCTACCCCAACCAGGACGCAGGGATCGACGAGGCATGGATCCGGGCGCAGCGTGGCGACGTGGTCACCACCGAGGGCATCGCCCAGTGGCGGGAGTTCATCGAGGAGGCTGAGCGCAGGCCCGCACATCTCTTCTGCCGTGTGGTGCGCCAGGGAGACGAGATCATCGGCTTCCTGTGTGGGCGCCGCGACGAAGCGGTCAGTCTCGGACCGATGTACCTGCTGCCCCAGGCGCAAGGCCGAAGCATCGGACGCAACTTGATGACGGCATTCCTCACCTGGGCCGACGACGCACCCATCCGCTTGTGGGTTACCGCCTACAACGATCGGGCCATCGACTTCTACCAGCGCTACGGGTTCGAGGACACCGGCGAGCGGCACCTGTGGCGGGACAAGCTGCCGAACCTCCGCATGGCCCGGGCCTGCCCGCCGGAACAACGAGAAGACCAGCCCTGATCGGCTTCACTCCGGGTGTCCACTTCTCGGATCGGAGAGTCGGCTCAGTAGTTCTGGTTCTCGCTCTCCGCCGTCAGCCACTCCATGTGCTCCTGGAAATGCTGCCCCGCCTGCTGGAACAGCTGGTGCTCCCCGTTCTGGAGGCTCTGGACCCCGAACTCCGAGCTGAGGTGCCGGTCGATGACCTTGAGGAGGGCGAAGGGCCCGGTCAACGCGGGCCCGTTGTCGTGGAGTTCATCGGCGGGCATGTCCGCGATGGGGCCGGCGACCATGTCGATCAGCTTGTCCATCACGGCGGAGTTCCGCTGCGCACCGATGAAGTGGTTGCCGTACCCGCCCGTGTCGAGGAGGTACTGGGCCGCGGTCCTGACCTGCTCGGCGGTCACGGCCCCCTCGACGGGCGCCGCCCCCGCGGCCCTCAGTGGGGCGTCGATGCCCTGCTTGTCCCGGATGAGGGGTCCGAAGAAGGGCATGTCCTTCTCGCGGAGCGCCGGACGCGTCTGCCGCAGGTCGACCGTTCCGGACCCCAGGTCCACGTCGGCGTACACACCTCCGTGCTTCTTGAGGATGCTGTACCGGGCGATGTCCGAAGCCAGGGGATAGGCCATGGCCGGACCCGCGGTGGCCCTCTCGTACGTGGCCGCGACCCGCTCGTCGATGGCGTCCTCGATGTACTTGAACTCGATCGCCTTGGCCACCCTCACCTGGGCCTTGTCCAAGAACGACCAGGAACTACGCTTGTCCGTCCAGAGGTTGATGCGCCAGTCGGTGTTCTGGGCCTTCGCAGCCCACGCCAGGACGTTGTTGAACGCCTCCCGGCTGATACCGCGGCCGATCCAGATGAAATGGACCAGGGCCGGGATGTGAACGCGTTCCTCGGCGGGGAACTGGGACACCACCTCGCGGAGGTTGGCGAGATAGGCCGGCTGCGGATCGAGGGCTTCGAGCCGCTTCATGACGAGCGAGACCGCCTCGTGGTCGCCCTTGCCGAGCGCGTCGAAGACGAAGCGGCGGACGTCCTCCTCGTTGTCGGAGTCCACGGCCTCCCGGCCCGCGGTCCCCTCTCCCGCGCGCGTGACGTTGAGCGGAGCGCGTTGCACGGCCGGCCCGGTTCCCGAGGAGGCGGCGGCTTCCGGCGTAACGGGCGTGGCACCGTCCGCCTTCCGCTGCACCGGCGCTGGTGCGCGCATCACCTCGTGGGCCTGCCGTTCGGCGGCCACCTCCAGCGGATCGTCGGGCTTGGAGATGCGCAGGCCGCGCGGGTCGGCTTCACCGCCCACCGGCCCCTGCCGCTGTTGAAGGACATGCCCGAGCTCGTGGGCGAGGGTGTGCTTGTCGCCGCCGCCGTCACCGATGACGATGCTGCTGCCGGACGTGTAGGCACGCGCACCGATCTCCGCGGCCGAGTGGCGCGCCCGGGACCCGGTGTGCAGACGCACGTCGGAGAAGTCCGCGCCGCCGAACCGGGACTCCATCTCCTGCCGCAGCTCACCGCCCATTGGCTGACCCGGACCGCGCAGCACCTCGTGGACGGCCGACCGCTGTACGGCCGTGTCCCCGTGCCCGCAGTCGGGGCCGTGCGCGTGCCGCTGCTCGTCGACCAGCCGGGCGACCGCCGCGTTGCCCGCCGACCGCTGGAGGGAGGTCATGTCGGCGTGGCCCAGGGGCGTCCCGGGAGTCCAGCCCTTGGCGGCGACCGACCGGGACACCGGCTTGGGCTTCGACTCCCGCTGCGTGGACGTGCCTGTCGCCACGTGCTCGTGCGTCAAAAGATCTCCCTGGTCTCATGCCGGACGCCCGGGCCGAGGCAGTCCTCACCGGGACACCCTGGACAACGGCTCGCCCCACCACAAGGACCGCACGGCCCTCCTCACGGGCACACCTCGATGCCCGCGAGGCCCAACCGCGCGGCCGACCAGCCGTTGCCCGGGGTAACCGCCGGGAGCGGCGGTCAGCGCACCTTGCGCACCGGCAGGATCGCCAGCGCCCCGCAGAGGCAGACCGCCGAGGCGGTGATCAGCAGGATCGAATAGTTGTGGCCGCCGCCCAGGGAGATCAGCAGCGCGCCGAGCGCGGGGGCGAAGATCTGCGGGGCCGACATCGCGATGTTGAAGATGCCGAGGTCCTTGGAGGGGTTCTCCGGATCCGGCAGTACGTCGATGACCAGGGCGAGGTCGACGCCGAGGTAGGTGCCGAAGCCCAGGCCCAGGACGAGTTCCGCGCAGTAGAACACGCCGATCGTGTCGGCCTGGCTGAGGATCACCATGCCGATGCCGAAGAGGACCGCGGCGGCGGCGATGAACGGCTTGCGGCGCCCGAAGCGGTCCGAGAGCCAGCCCGCGGCCTGCGCGGAACCCATCACGCAGAAGCCGTACATGAGGACGCCGGTGGCGAGCGTCTCGGTCGCCTCGGCGCTGGTGAGCCGCATCTCGTGCTGGAGGTAGATGAGGCGGAAGGTGGTGAACATCCAGTTGGCCAGCGTCAGCAGGAAGCGCGACAGCCAGGCCCAGGCGAAGTCCGGGTGCTGCTTGGGGCTGACCCAGTAGGTGCGCAGAACTGCCTTGAACCCCTCCCGAGGGGGCTTCGTCTCCAGCGGCTTGTCCGGCAGGACCAGGACGTAGCCGATCACCAGCAGGATGCCGATGACGCTGGGGACCAGGAAGAGCAGCAGCATCTGGTCGGTGAAGCACTTCGCGATCCAGGTGCCCGCGGTGGGGGCCAGGTTCTGCATGATGCCGAGCAGCCCGCTGATCTTGCCGCGCTTGTGCTCGGGGACGTTGTCCGCGACGGTCGCGACGAAGGCGGCGAGGGCCGCGTTGGCGGACGCCGAGGAGATGACGAAGCCGACGGTGACCACGGCGACGCTGTTCGCCGTCGCGATGATCAGCAGACCGGCCAGCAGGCCCAGCATGCCGAGGATCAGCCAGGGACGACGGCGGCCGAACCGGCTGGTGGTGCGGTCGCTGAGCCGCCCGAAGAACGGGTTCGCCAGCATCGCCGCCACCGAACCGGTGGTGGTGATGACGCCGAGCGAGGCGACCTGGTCGTCCTCCGGGACGAACGACTGCACCTTGAGCTGGAGGCTCACCAGGATCGGGGTCAAGAGGGCGAGGAACAGGCCGAGTTGGCCCGCCGCCATGCCGACGACCAGCCGGGGACGGGGGACCTTGGCGGTGGCGGGGGAGGTGCCGGTTGGCGGGCGGAGCGTGTCCGTGGTCACGGTGAGGGCTGCTTCCTGTTGAGCGGGCAGGACATCGCGCAGGCAGAGGGAGGGGAGAGAGGGGAGGGCCCGGGCGCGTACGCCGTGGACCTGTGCGGGGGACGGGGGACGGGGGACGGGGAACGGGGGCGGACGAGGGGGACGGGGAGAGGGGGCCGCCGCCCCGCGGGACGTCTGCGCGCGCGGCGGCCGGGCGGGAGAGGCGCTACGCGTGGACGAGGTGGCGGTCCGCGCCCACCACGCGCTGCGGGCCGGTGAGTTCGACGTCGGCACTCAGCCGGACGTCACCGCTGGACGAGCCGAGCATCAGGCGGATGGTGCCGGGTTCGACGACGCGCCGCCCGTCGCCCGAGGCGTCCTTGGTGTACGAGGTCTGGTCGGCGTGGACCTTGAACGCGACCCGCTTCGCCTCACCGGGGGCCAGCTCCACGACGTCGAAGGCGGCCAACTGCTGGGTGGGCCGGGCGACCTGGGCGACCGGGTCGTCGTAGTACAGCTGGACCGTCTCGCGGCCGGCCCGCTCGCCCGTGTTCCGGACCAGGCAGGAGACCTCGACGAACCCGTCGGTGGGCACCCGGCCCTCCCCGGCGACCCGCAGGTCCTCGTAGCCGAAGGAGGTGTAGGAGATGCCGTGCCCGAACGGGTACAGCGGCGTGTTGTCCAGGACGCTGATGCCCTGGCTGAAACGGCCGAGCGGCGGGTTGAGGTAGGTGCCGGGGCCGCTCCCCGGGAGGGCCGGGATCTGCACGGGCAGCTTGCCGCCGGGGTTCACCCGGCCGGAGAGCACGCGGGCCAGCGCGGGGCCGCCCTCCTCGCCGGGCATGAACGCCTGCACCACGGCCGCGCAGCGCTCCGCGAGACCGCCGAGCGCGTACGGGCGGCCCGAGACGACGAGCAGCACCACCGGGACGCCGGTGGCCAGCACCTCCTCGACCAGCTCCACCTGGACGCCCGGCAGCCGGAGGTCGGGCGCGTCGCACCCCTCGCCCGAGGTGCCGTTGCCGAACATGCCGGAACGGTCGCCGACGACGACCAGCGCCAGATCCGCCGAGGCGGCGGTACGGACGGCGGCGGGCAGCCCGGAGCGGTCGGTGCCGCTGACCGCGCAGCCCCGCTCGTAGGCGAAGTCGACGTCCCTCAGCTCGGCGGTCAGCGCCTCGCGCAGGCTCGGCAGTGCGAGACCCGCCGGGTGGCCGGGGTGCTTCGGCAGCACGTGGTTCGGGAAGGAGTAGCAGCCCAGGAAGGTGCCCGAGTCGTCGGCGCCCGGCCCGATCAGCGCGATCCGGGGCGTGCGCGCCGCATCCAGGGGGAGAGCGGCGCCCTCGTTGGCGAGCAGCACGACGGAGCGCTCGGCGAGGGTACGGGCGAGGGCGCGGTTGGCCGGGGAGTCCAGGTCGACGGGGACACCCAGGCCCGCGTCCGCCTCCGGGGTCCAGCCGGCGTCCAGCAGACCGAGCCGCAGCTTGTGGCGCAGGACGCGCTCGACGGCACGGTCCAGCAGCGCGGGGTCGACCCGGCCGTCATCGAGCTGCTCGGCCAGCGGGTCGCCGTAGCAGCGGGTGTTGGGGAGCTCGACGTCCATGCCTGCGGTCAGCGCGACACGGGCCGCGTCCCCCTCGGTGGCGGCGACCCGGTGCATGGTCCGCAGGAACGCGATCGACCCGTAGTCGGAGACGACCGTGCCGTCGAAGCCCCACTGCTCGCGCAACACCTCCGTCAGCAGGTGCTCGTCGGCGCAGGCGGGGACACCGTCCTGGTCGGTGTAGGTGTTCATCACCGAACCGACGGCACCCTCGCGCACCGCCATCTCGAACGGCGGCAGAATCACGTCGGCCATCTCGCGGGCGCCGACGGAGACGGGCGCGTGGTTGCGGGCGCCCCGCGAGGCGGCGTGCCCGGCGAAGTGCTTGAGCGTGGCGATGACGCCCTCGGACTGCACCCCGCGCACATAGGCGGTGCCCACCAGACCGGTCAGGTACGGGTCCTCGCCGAGGGTCTCCTCCACGCGCCCCCAGCGGTAGTCGCGTACGACGTCCAGGACCGGGGCGAGACCCTGGTGCACGCCGACGGACGCCATGTCCCGGCCGATCGCGGCGCCCATCTCCTCGACCAGCCCGGTGTCGAAGGTCGCGGCCCAGGCCAGCGGAGTGGGGTAGACCGTGGCGCCGAAGGCGGCGAAGCCGGTGAGGCATTCCTCGTGGGCGATGGCGGGGATGCCGAGGCGGGTGTGGTCGGTCAGCATCCGCTGGAGCCGGATCAGTTCGGCGCGGCCCTCCTCGGGGGTGAGGGGCCGGGTGCCGTACGGGCGGGTGAGCTGGCCGATGCCCTGCGCGAGGGCCGCGGACTCGGTGGAACCGGCGGCGAGCGCTTCCTCGATCGGCGCGACCCGGGCGTCACCGCTGCCGACGTTGGCCTTGCCCCAGTAGCTGCCCAACTGGGCGAGCTTCTCGGCCCGCGTCATCGCGGACATGAGGGCTTCGACCCGCTCGTCGTCACCGAGCGAGGTGTCGTTCCACTGGTTCATCGGGGCTCCCGCTTCCGGCCCGTACGCCTGCGCCGCCACGTCGTCGGGAGGGCGGACCGGATAGATAAATTCACGTCATTGACAAAAAGGTGCCGTCAGCATGCGCAGGGATAAACGCCGAGGTCAATGGGTTGCGAAGGAGATTCTGAGGTAAGTGGAAGAACTGATTCCGGGCATGCCGAAGAGCGGCTGCGGCCCCGGTCGGGGGCAGCGCGCAGCCGCTCTTCGGCCTTCGGCCGGCCTTCAGGGACGCAGAGCCGTGACGCCTTTCGGAGAGCTGCCCGGGAGACCTCGGACAGCCCGGATTCAGTGGGCCCCGAGACGGGGCACGCCGGTGTCGGTGGACCCGGAGACAACAAGCCAGCCGGTGTCAGCGGGCTCTCGGACGACAGGGCCCGCCGGTGTCGGTGGACCCGGAGACGACAGGCTTCGCCGGTGTCAGTGGCCGAACGACCGGTGCGCCACACCTTCGAGGTGCGCACGCATCGCCGCCTCGCAGGCGTCCACGTCCGCCGCCTCGAACGCGTCGAGGACGGCCGCGTGCTCGGCGAGCGCCTCCCGCGTGTCGGTGACCCGGCCGCCGGTGAAACGCCGGAAGCGCTGGATGTGCGCGCCCAGCGGATCGATGGCCGCCGACAGGAACCGGTTGCCCGCCGCGCGGGCGATCGTCGCGTGGAAGGCGGAGTCGGCCTGGAGGTACGCCCGGAAGTCGTCCGCCACCCGCTGCCCCGCCGCCGCCTCCATCAGCCGGTGGCTCTCGGCCAGCGCACGCGCCGTCCCCGCCGCGTCCCGCTCGCACGCCTGACGCGCGCTGAACGGCTCGATGAGCAGCCGGGCACCCATCAGCTCACGGAACCCGCCGTCGTCCAGAAGCGGGGCGACCGTGTAGCCGCGGTGCGGGACGCGCACGACCAGGCCGGTGTTCTCCAGCTTGGCGAGCGCTTCCCGCAACGGCGTCGGCGAGACGCCCCAGTCCTTGGCGATGGTGTCGATGCGCAGCGGCGTCCCCGGCTCCAGGCCCTCGTCGAGGATCAGCGCGAGCAGCGCGTCGTACGCCTCGTCCATGAGCACGGTCCTGCCGAGCCCCGCCGGACGTACCTGCCTGCCGGCTGGTCCCATCGTCGACTCTCCCTGTGATGTGCCGGACCCGTCCGGCGGACCGGGTGTCGGCCCGGCGTTCAGCCCGGCGGTCAGCCTGGATTCCAGCCGGGTTTTCAGCCTAACCGGCGCCGCCGTCCCTCCCCCCACGGGGCAGCACTCAGCGCGCGGTGCGCGGGGAGAGGAGGGTGACCAGCGCCGAGTCGTCCTCGGCGGCCAGGCCCTGGCTGATGGCGAGCTGGTAGAGCTGGTCGGCCGCGGCGGCCACCGAGGTCGCGACCCCGGCCTTCTTCGCGAGGGACACCACGATGTTCATGTCCTTGCGGATGATGTCGAGGCGGGAGCGCAGCTCGGGGCCACCGGTGCCGTCCTCCTTCACCTCGTACTGCTGGACCATCCGCGGACCGCGGTCGGCCAGCATGAAGGAGGCGGCGGCGCCCTGGCCGAGCACGTCGACGGCGCGGTCCAGGTCGATGCCGAGGGCGCGGGCCAGCGCGAGGGACTCGGCCGCCGCCGCCGTGTGGATGCCGCACAGCAGCTGGTTGACGGTCTTCATGATCTGGCCGTCGCCCACCCGGGGCCCGACGACGTGCAGCGTCGAGCCCAGCCGGGCGAGGACCGGCTCGGCGGCGGCGCGCGCCTCGTCGTCCGCGCCGACCATGATCAGCAGGTCGCCGGTACCGGCCCGCACCGCCCCACCGCTCACCGGAGCGTCGACCAGCCGCACCCCCTGCTCGGCCAGGCGCGCCGCGACGGACTGCACGCCGTCGACGCCGACCGTCGAGGTGACCACGACGACCGCACCCGCACTCAGCGACTCGGCGGCCCCGCGCTCGACGATCCCGCCGCCGAACAGGCAGGACTCCAGCTGCTCCTGGTCGCGGACGGCGATGACGACCACATCGGCGCCCTCGGCGGCCTCGGCCGGCGTGGCGGCGGGTACGGCACCGGCCTCGGCGGCGAGCGTACGGCGCTCCTCGAAGACGTCGAAGGCGCGGACCGGGAAGGCACCGGCGAGACGGGTGGCCATCGGCAGGCCCATCGCGCCGAGACCGAGGACGGCGGTGGTGGGGGTGGGGTTCTCAGCGGACATGGGGTGCTTCTTCCTTGCGGGATGCGGTCGTGAGGGCCGCAGGGTCAGGTTCTCTTACGGGGCCGCCCCGGGCGTGACGCCTCTCCGGGGCCGCCCCGGGCGTGACGCCTCTCCGGGGCGGCCCCACGGGCGGGGCGGGTCGACGGGCGGGGCGGGTCGACGGGCGGGCGGGTCAGACGAAGACCGCGTACAGCAGCAGGGACATGGCCAGGCCCATCACCGCGACGATCGTCGACAGGGCCGACCAGGTCTTGATGTTCTGGGAGACGCTCATCCCGAAGTACTCCTTCGCCAGCCAGAAACCGGCGTCGTTGACGTGCGAGAAGAAGAGCGAACCCGCGCCCACGGCGAGCGCGATCAACGAGGCCTCCACCGGCGGGACGCCCGCCGCGAGCGGCGCCATGATCCCGGCGGCGGCGGTCGTGGCGACGGTCGCCGAACCGGTCGCCAGCCGGATCAGGACGGCCAGCAGCCAGCCGAGGACCAGCAGCGGCAGATGCGCCTCCGCGGCGAACTTGCCGATGGCGTCCGCGACCCCGGTGTCGACGATGAGCTGCTTGAAGCCGCCGCCCGCACCGACGATCAGCAGGATCCCGGCCACCGCGGGCAGGCCCGCGCTCACGGTCGCACGGACCTCGGCGCGGTCGCGGCCGAGCCGGAACCCGAAGACGACCATGGCGAAGAGCACCGCGATGAACATCGCGATCAGCGGAGTGCCGAGGAAGTCCAGCAGGTGGTTGAACCAGGCGTCGCCCGGGAACGCGATGTCGGCGATCGACTTGGCGAGCATCAGCACGACCGGCAGCGCGATCGCACCGACGGAGACGGCGAAGCTCGGCGTCCGGCGGTCCGTGCCCGGCTCCCGCGCCTGGTCGGCCTCCTTGACCAGCGAGGCGATGAGCGCGGCGGGCGCCTCGGTGCGCACGTGGCGGGCGATGAACTTCCCGTACAGCGGTCCCGCGAGGATCACCGTCGGGATCGCCGCGAGGAGGCCCAGGCCGAGGGTGGTGCCCACATCGGCCTTGAGCGCGCTGACCGCGACCAGCGGGCCGGGGTGCGGCGGCACGAACGCGTGCATGGTGCCCAGGCCCGCGAGGGCGGGCACGGCGAGCAGCACCAGCGGCGTCTTCGTCCGCTTGGCCATGACCACGATGATCGGCACCAGCAGGACGAGACCGACCTCGAAGAACATCGGCAGCCCGATGACCGCGGCGATCAGCGCCATCGACCACGGCAGCAGACGCGGACCCGACCGCGAACCGATGGTGTCGACGATGCGGTCCACACCCCCGGAGTCGGCGAGGAGTTTGCCGAGGATCGCGCCGAGCGCGATCAGGGCGCCGGTCGAGCCGAGGGTGGAGCCCATCCCGGCGCTGAACGAGTCGACGACCTCGGAGAGTCCGGTCCCCGAGCCGATGCCGAGCAGAACCGATCCGCCGATGAGGGCGACGAACGGGTGGAAGTCGAGGATCGCGATCAGCGAGACGATCACGCCGATCGCGAGGGCGACCATGACGATGAGCCGGGTGTCGTGTCCGGTCCACGGCGCGGTCGCCGCCGCCAGTGTCTCGGGTCTGGCCAGGGCGGATATGGACATGCGGGGTGCACCTTACGTCGTTGTAAGCGGTGGCGGGGGTGGGAACGCGGGGTGGCGGGAGGGGCCGGCTCAGCAGCCGGCGGAACCGTCCTCGGCACCGGCGGGCGCGGCGGTGTCGTACGCGTCGAGGACGGCGACCTTCTCGCCCGACGGGGAGGACTCGTCGAAGCGGTAGCCGACCCACTCGCGGACCAGACGGCGGGCGAGTTCGAGGCCGATGACACGCTGGCCCATGGTGAGGACCTGGGCGTTGTTGCTGAGGACCGCCCGCTCCACGGAGAAGCTGTCGTGGGCGGTCACCGCGCGGATGCCCTTCACCTTGTTGGCGCTGATCGCGACGCCGAGCCCGGTGCCGCAGAACAGCAGGGCGCGGTCCGCGTCCCCGTCGGCCACCACACGTGCGGCGGCCACCCCGATGTGCGGGTAGGCGGTGTGCTCGTCGGCCTTGACGCCGACGTCGACGACGGACGCCACGCGCGGATCGGCTTCCAGATCGGCCTTGAGGGCTTCCTTGTACGCGTATCCGGCGTCGTCGCAGCCGATGACGATGCGGAGCGGAGCGAGGGTCTGGTTCTGCGTCATGTCGGGGTTCCCGGGGGTGATGGGGTGGTCGGGGACGTTCGCGGCGCGGGCGCGGGCGGGGGCGCGGGGCAGCCGGTCTTGGGCGCGGGTCAGCCGGTCGTGGTGCCGGTGCCGGTGCCGGTGCCGTCGCCGAGCAGCGCGGCGACGGTCCGGGCGCACAGGGCCAGCGAGAGGGCACCGGCGTCGGGGGTGCCGACGCTGCGCTCGGCGAGCGGCCGGGCGCGGCCCAGGCGCGGGGTGAGCGCGGCGGTGGCGTCGGCGGCCTCGGTGGCCGCGGTCGCGGCCTCGGCGAAGGCGGACCGGGGGGCCGTACCGCGCGCGACGCCCGCGGTGAAGGTGTCGACCAGCGGGACGAGCGCGTCCACGAGCGTCTTGTCGCCGGGCTTCGCCCCGCCGAGCGAGGTGACGGCGTCCAGCGCGGCCCGGGCGCCCCCGGCGGCGCGCACCCCGTCGGCCCGGCCCGCGTCACCGAGCTCCTGGGCCAGGGCGCGCAGCGCGACACCCCACAGCACACCGGAGGTGCCACCGGCCTGGTCGGCCCAGGCGTCGGCGGCGGCGCTCAGCAGCGAACGCGCCCCGGCCCCGGCCGCGTCGGCCTCCTCGGCGGCCCGGACGGCCGCGTCGACGCCCTTGGTCATGCCGCGCCCGTGGTCACCGTCACCGGCGACCGCGTCGATCCGGCCCAGCTCCTCGGCGGCCTCGTGCAGCGCGGTGCGCAGTGCCCGCAGCGCGGCGAGGACATCGGCCGCGGCGGCACGGGACGCGGCGTCGCCCACCACGACCGGGGCCTTCGCCTGCTCGCCGGAGACGACGCGCGGCGCGTCCGGGACCTTCGGCAGCGGCAGGCGGCGGAAGCCGGGGGCGTCGGCCGAGGCGCACCAACGGCGCTCCAGGTCCTCGTCGAGCCACATCAGGGTGAGGGAGCAGGCGGCCATGTCGAGGCTGGTCACGAGCTCGCCGACCTCGGGGCGGACCACCGTGAGACCGGCCTCGGCCAGGGCGTCGGAGACATGGCCCCAGACCAGGAACAGCTCCTCGTACTTGGTGGCGCCCAGCCCGTTGAGGATGGCGGCGACGCGCGGCCCGGCCCCTTCCGGGCGCTCTTCGAGGAGGCGGTCGACGAGCGTGCGGGCGATCGTCGGGGCGTCGGCCATGTCGGCGTCGCGCACGCCCGGTTCGCCGTGGATGCCGAGGCCGATGGCCATCTTGCCCTCGGGGACCGTGAAGAGCGGGGTGTCGGCGCCCGGCATGGTGCAGCCGTCGAAGGCGATGCCGAACGAGAACGTACGGTCGTTGGCACGGCGGGCCGCGGCCTCCACGCCGTCCAGGTCCAGGCCCTCCTCGGCGGCGGCGCCGGCGACCTTGAAGACGGTGAAGTCGCCCGCTATGCCCCGGCGTTCGTGGCGGCGCTCGGCGGGGGCGCTGGCCACGTCGTCGGTGACCATGACCGTACGCGTGTCGATCCCGGCGTCCCGCAGCCTGGCCTGGGCCATGCCGAAGTTCATGCGGTCGCCCGCGTAGTTGCCGAAGGAGAAGAGGACGCCCGCGCCGGTGTCGGCGGCCCGTGCCACCGACTCGGCCTGCCGGGCGGACGGCGAGGTGAAGATGTTGCCGACCACGGCACCCGCCGCGAGCCCTTCGCCCACCAGCCCGCTGAACGCGGGGTAGTGCCCCGAACCACCGCCGACGACCACCGCCACCCGGCCCGCCTCCTGCGGCCGGGAGCGGACGACACCGCCGGGCACCACGGTGACGTGCTCCGGGTAGACCGCGGCGAAACCTCGCAGCTGGTCCTCGCTGAAGCGGTCGGGGTCGTCGAAGAGCCGGGTCATGGCGGGTGAACTCCCAGTCGGAGAGGTACGGATGGGTGCGGGCGCGGGGGATCGCCCCGCGCGCCGGGGGACGCCCGCGGGGCTCGTGCGCGCGGGCGTGGGGCCGCACGCAGAGAGGTACGCGGGCGGTGGGGCCCGCTGGTCGGGCGGGCGGGCCCCACCGCCCGCCGCCAGGGGGGCCGGGTACGGCCCGGTGGGGCGGCGGGTGCGGCGGACGGGGAGGTCAGGCCCCGGTGCCGCGCGGCAGGATGCGCCGGATGTACTCGCGGTTGGAGGCCGCCACGCTCAGGCCGTCGCCGCCGTAGTGCTCGACGCAGAACGCGCCGGTGTAGCCGTGCGCGAGGGCGATCCTGATCGCCTGGCGGTAGCTGACGAAGCCGGACTCCATCGGCGCCGGGGAGGTCAGAACCGTGCCCGTGGCCGGGTCCTCGACGCGGTAATAGCTCTTCACGTGCCAGTAGTTGGCGTGCGGCAGCGTCTTGGTGACCATCGACTCCCAGGACTCGATGGGGCGCTGCATCCGGATGAGGTTGCCCAGGTCCGGGTTGAGGCCGACGTTGGAGCGGTCGATGTCGGTGAGCAGGGCGACGGAGGAGTCCGCGGTGCCGAGGTAGGTGTCCTCGTACATCTCCAGCGACAGCTCGACGCCCACCGAGGCGGCGTGGTCGGCGAGTTCGCGCAGCCGGGTGACGGCCTTGTTCCAGGTCTCCTGGTCACCGACCGGGTCCTTGGGGCCCGGCACCGTCCAGAACCAGAGCACGGCCTGCTGCTCGGGGGTGAGCGGCCGGTGCAGACCGACCGAGACGAGCGGGACGCCGAGGGCGGCAGCCGCGTCGATGGTGCGGTGCGAGTAGGCGAGGTTGTCGTCGCCGTCGACGGGGTCGATGACGCTGCGCCGGATCGCGGAGATGGCCGGGGCGGTCAGGCCGACCTCCGTGAGCGTGGCCCGCAGCTCCTCCAGGCGGGCGGGGGCCAGATCGCCGGGGCGCAGCCAGCCGTCCGTGAGGTCGACCTCGGTGAACCCGGCGTCCGCGACGTCCCGCAGGCTCGTGGCCCACTGCTCGGCGGTCTGCTCCTGGGTGGAGACACCGTCGGGTCCGACGTTCGGGAACTGCAGCAGGGCGGCGGCGATCGGCCAGGTTTCTGCGGTGTGAGTCATCATCGGCTCCCTTTCTCTATTTCCTATAGGATCTAGAATCCTGGGAGCTGTCAATGTGCTCCATCTCACCAACTGGTTCCCTGTGGCCGGTCGCCGCGCGGGGCGCGGCCGGGGGCCGGATCGGGCCGGGGTGCGGTCCGGCAGGTGACCCGGTCCCGCCCGGAGCCGACGCGCACGGGACGGCCGGAGGGGCTCGGGGGTCAGCCGGGCGCCGCCGCGCGGCGGGCCGCCGGGCGGATCAGTTCAGCCGGGCCCGGGCCGCCCGTGCCGCGTTCCGTATCGACTCCGCCGCCGCCGGCTCGATGCCGCCGATGACCTCCGCGTACTCCTCCATCTCCGACGCGCCGCGCAGGAACTCGCCCCGCTGGACGAGGAGTTGAGCGCGCTCGTACCTCAGGCGCGCCGGATGCGAGGGAAGCAGGAGCGAGAGTTCGACCGCCCACAGCGCCACGTCGGAGCGTTCGGGACGGGCCGAGGCCCAGGCGCGGATGTTGTTGAGGATGCGCAGCACGATCGCCTGCGGCCGGGCGGGCGTCGGCAGCGACCCGCGCAGCGGCACCCCGGTCGAGCCCGCCACCATCAACTCGGCGTCCTCGCCGGTCAGGACCACGCCCCCGGCGAACGGATCGGCCAGCACGTGCTCCGCCGGATCGCCGAAACCGACCACGAAGTGGCCCGGCAGTGCGACCCCGTGCACCGGGGCGCCCGCCCGCCGCGCCACCTCCATCCACACCACGGAGAGCAGGATCGGCAGCCCCCGGCGGCGGTCCAGCACCTGCTGGAGGAGCGACGACTCCAGCCGCTGGTAGTCGGGGGACGCGCCGCAGAAGCCGTAGCGCCCGCCGAGGAGTTCGCCCAGCGCCGTCGCCCACTCCAGCGGGGTGGCCAGGCCGTGCGGGAGGAGACCGGCCAGCCGGTCCAGTTCGATCTGCGCCGCGTCGATGCCGTACGGATCGGGGGAACCCGGCGGCGGCTCCGGCATCGCCTCCGCGCCCACCAGCAGGCAGAGCAACGCGAGATCGGGGCGCTCCGAGCGGGCCTCCTCGGCGAACAGCGCCCGCCGCCCGGCGGTGGAGAAGTCCTCGGAAGCCGATCCGTCGTCCACGGGTTCCACGTCTGACACCTGCTCCGCCACTCCGAACGCCCGTGCCGTCAGGGCGTGTTGCTGAAGTCCCGCCTGTCCCGCCCGCCGTGCGGACGGCGGCCCCTGCCGAAACCCGCCCTACGCGGAACGGAAGTGGTGGTACCGGTGGTGGGTCGCGAAGCCCATCCGGTCGTACAGGGCGATCGCCCCGGCGTTGTCCTCCTCCACCTGGAGCCAGGCCGCCGAAGCGCCCTCCGCCAGCGCGGTACGCGCCAGCGCGGTCATCACCGTGGTGGCGAGGCCCCGGCGCCGGTAGTCCGGGTTCACCTCTATCGCCCCGAAGCCTGCCCACCGGCCGTCCACCACGCACCGGCCGATCGCCGCGGGCGCGCCCGCCGGGTCGTCGCCCGGCACCGTCGCGAACCAGACCGACGGGCCCTGGGACAGCACCCGGAGCATCGGAGCCGAGTCCGCTCCGGCGCGGTGGTAGCGCTCCAGCCACCGGGCGTCGGCCGTCCGCTCCAGCAGCACCCGGGAGACGTCCGCGTCCAGGTCACCGACCGGGGCCAGCGCGGCGATCCGCACCTCGGCGGAGACCTCGCGCCGCCAGCCGTGCTCCTCCAGCTCGGCGCAGAGCACCTCCTGGGTGTCGGCGGCCCCCGTTCCGGCCTGGACGTAGGCGGGCAGGCCGCGCTCCGCGTACCACCGCGTCGCGTGCGCCAGCGCGTCGGCGACCGGCATCCCCGGATCGCCCAGCGGAAGGACCGAGTTGGCGCGACGGGTGAAGCCGCTCGCGGCGCGCAGCTCCCACTCGCCCAACGCCTCGCTCTCCACCGGCTGCCAGGCGCGGGCCGTCACCCGGGTGAGTTCCGCGAACGTGGCCGCGGGACCGGGGCGGCGGGCCGGGGCGGGGGGAACGACCTTGCCGGCGACGAGCGTGGATTCCGCGATGTGGACGCCCTGTCCGCTCCTGGGTGTGATCCGGAGCACGCCCGCGTCCCAGGATGTGAGAACCCCGACGGTGTCCGTGAACCCGGCGCCTTCGGCGCCACCCTCGCAACGACGGCGGACGGACACGCGTTTTCCCACATCAGCCTGGGTAATACGGACCTCAAGGCGTCCGCCGACGGTGAATTCCACGGCTCCTACCGCCCCTCCTGTTCGGATCGTGCTGAACTACGGAGATACTAGGTGAGGGCATCATCGACGCCGCGCTCCCGCGCGAGAGCCAACGCCCTACCGAGGAGGAACGACAGCGTGACCTACGTCATCGCGCAGCCTTGTGTCGACGTAAAGGACAAGGCCTGCATCGAAGAGTGCCCCGTCGACTGCATCTACGAGGGCCAGCGGTCCTTGTACATCCACCCGGACGAGTGTGTCGACTGCGGTGCCTGTGAGCCGGTCTGTCCGGTCGAGGCCATCTTCTACGAGGACGACACCCCCGAGGAGTGGAAGGACTACTACAAGGCGAACGTCGAGTTCTTCGACGACCTCGGCTCGCCCGGTGGCGCTTCCAAGCTGGGGCTCATCGAGCGCGACCACGCCTTCGTGGCCGCGCTGCCGCCCCAGAACCAGTAACAAACCGCCGCAGCCGCGCCGCAGCCAGAACCACGCGGCAGCAGATGTGGCGCCCGGTCCCGTACGGCTCGTCACCGTGCGGGACCGAGGTGTTTTCCCCCGTACGAGAAAGCAGAGTTCCGTGTCCTCAGCACTCTCCTCCCGCCTCCCGGAATTTCCCTGGGACCGCCTCGCGCCCCACAAGGCCACCGCCGAAGCCCACCCCGACGGCATCGTGGACCTGTCCATCGGCACCCCCGTCGACCCGGTGCCCGAGGTGATCCAGAAGGCGCTCGCCGCGGCGGCCGACAGCCCCGGCTATCCGACGGTCTGGGGTACGGGAGAGCTGCGGGACGCGCTCAGCGGCTGGGTGGAGCGGCGCCTCGGCGCGACGGGCGTCACCCACCACCACGTCCTGCCGGTCGTCGGCTCCAAGGAACTCGTGGCCTGGCTGCCGACCCAGCTCGGCCTGGGCCCCGGCGACAAGGTCGCCTTCCCGGAGCTCGCCTACCCGACGTACGAGATCGGCGCCCGGCTCTGCGGCGCGGAGGCCGTCACCTACGACGACCCGACCACGCTCGACCCGGCCGGACTCAAGCTCCTCTGGCTGAACTCCCCGTCCAACCCGACCGGCCGCGTGCTCTCCGGCGAGGAACTCACCCGGATCGTCGCCTGGGCCCGCGCCCACGACATCCTGGTCGTCAGCGACGAGTGCTACCTGGAACTCGGCTGGGAGGCCGAACCGGTCTCGGTGCTCCACCCGGACGTCAGCGGCGGCTCGTTCGACGGCCTCGTCGCCGTCCACTCGCTCTCCAAGCGGTCCAACCTGGCCGGATACCGCTCGGCGTTCATCGCGGGCGACCCGGCCGTCCTCGGCGAACTGCTCCAGATCCGCAAGCACGGCGGCATGATGACCCCCGCCCCGGTGCAGGCGGCCACCGCGGCGGCCCTCGCCGACGACACCCACGTCAACGAACAGCGCGCCCGCTACGCCGACCGGCGCGCGGCGCTGCGTTCGGCCCTGGAGGGCCACGGCTTCCGCGTCGAGCACAGCGAGGCGAGCCTCTACCTCTGGGTGACCCGCGACGAACCCTGCTGGGACACCGTGGCGTACCTGGCCGGACTCGGCATCCTCGTGGCGCCCGGCGAGTTCTACGGCCCGGCCGGAGACCGCTTCGTGCGGGTCGCGTTCACCGCGACCGACGAGCGGATCGTGGCGGCCGTGAAGCGGCTGACCGCCTGAACCACAGGGCCCGACCACGCCGGGGGGCCTGATCACGCCGAGGGGCCACGGGACCGAGTCCCGTGGCCCCTCGGCGTCACTGGTGTCCTGCGGGTACGCGGCCGGTTCAGCCGCCGAGCGGCAGGGCGCCGGCGATCTTCTCCACGGGCAGCGAACCGCCGGTCGCCTTGTTGGCGGCGCCACCGAGGACCTCGGCCGTCTGGCCGGTGGTCTTGCCGGCCTTGTCCTTGGCCTCGGGGGCGACCAGCTCGCCCGCCTGGTTCACCGTCTTCGCGGCGACCGGGACGGCCGTGCCGACCAGCTTGCCGCCCGTCTCGTTCAGCGTCTTCGCGCCCTGCTGGGCGGTGCTGTCGAGGGTGCTGCTCAGGTGCGTGCTGTCCAGCTTGGTCAGGCCGCCCAGGTCCGGCGTCTGCGGGAGACCCGCGGCGTTCGCGGCACCGGCCGCGCCGATCACCGGAGCGGCGGCGGCGATCAGCAGGGCGGCGCGGGCGATGCGGCGGGTCAGGGGGAGGGACATGATGCTCCTTCGGCGGGAAGTTCGGCAGTGCTCGTCCGGCGTTCCGGACGGACTGATCAACTGCGCCGGGGGCGGGGGAGGTTGCGGTGGCCCGAGGTAAAGAGTCGGCAATGCGTCGGATTATCCGCACCCCGGACGCAGGGGCGGGACGCACCCGTCCGGGCCGCCCGGAGTACCGTCACTTCCCTGCTGCCGCAAGGGAAACGGTGCGCCCGCCCGGTGCTCCGGGCCGGCGTGCGGGCGCTCCGGCGGCAGACGCCCGGGATGGCCCCTGCGGGGGATCGGCCGCGCTACTGTGCGAGGCGCATCCGGACCTCGCCGCTGTCTGAATCTGCCGCATCCGCCGCTTTCGTCGCTTCCTTCGATCCCGCCTCGTCCGCGCGCCACCCCGTGCCCGGGGTCCACACCCGGCCCGCGTAGCGGATCTCGTCGATGCCGAGTTCGCCGGAGCGGGCGACCGCCCAGAGCGCCACCGACCAGCCCCGCCGCGCCCCCGTCGCCGCGTCGGTGGAGCCGGTGGAGTCGGTGGAGTCGGTCGCTCCGGTGCTGGACGCGTCGCCGCCGTCGGTCCCACCGGCGTCCGCCGGCTCCGCCCCGCCCGTCGCGCGCTCCGCGACCGGAACCGCCACCGTCCGCGCCGCAGGAGCCGCGGACTCCTCGGCCGGCAGGACCCCCTTGCCGAAGTCCCGTACCAACTCGGTGCGGAGCCGGTCCGGATCGCCCGGCGCCGCGGCCGTCGCGGTGACCGGCGCCGCGCAGTTGAGCGCGGCGGGCATCCGCCCGGTCAGCGCGGACGCCAGGAGTATCGCGTCCGGCTCGTGCTGCGCGTACGCCTCCGGGAAACCGCTGCGCTGCACGCGCTGCGCCGCCTCCGTCAGCGGCAGGTCCTGGTAGCCGCTGATCTTCGCGAGGTGCTCGTAGAACTTCCCCGACGCGTACACCGGGTCCTGGATCTGCTCCGCACTGCCCCAGCCCTGCGAGGGGCGCTGCTGGAAGAGGCCGAGGGAATCCCGGTCGCCGTAGTCGATGTTGCGCAGCTGCGACTCCTGGATCGCGGTCGCCAGCGCGATGGCCACGGCCCGCTCCGGCATCCCGTGCGCGGCCCCCACCGCGGCGATCGTCGCCGCGCTGGCGGCCTGGTCGGCGCCCATCTCGTACGTGCGTACCCCGGCGTCCTTCGTGCCGTCGTCGTAGCGCACCTCGCAGCCGGTCAGCAGGTCCTTGCTGCCGGAGAGGTACTGCACGGCGAGATAACCGGCCAGCGCCGCGAGCACGACGAACGCCGCCAGCACTTGGTAGACGCGGCGGCGGCCGGAGCGGCGGCCGGAGGGGGAGGAGAGTGTCGTCCGAGGCACGGGCATACCGTACTGGAGGGTACGGCCGGGGCCGAGATCCGTGCCGCCACCGGAACGCCCGCCCGGAACGCCCCCGGCGAGGCCGCGCCCTCCGGAGTAATAGGGTCGGAGCCATGGCCGAACGCACGCTTGACCTCGCTCTGGACGCACCCGCACTCACCGCCCGGCTCGTCGACTTCCCGTCGGTGAGCGGTCAGGAGAAGGACCTGGCGGACGCCATCGAGGCGGCGCTGCGCGCCCTGCCGCACCTGACGGTCGACCGGCACGGCAACAACGTGGTCGCCCGCACCCACCTCGGCCGCCCCGAACGCGTCGTCCTCGCCGGTCACATCGACACCGTGCCCATCGCCGACAACGTGCCCTCCCGGCTCGACGAGAACGGCGTCCTCTGGGGCTGCGGCACCTCCGACATGAAGTCCGGGGTCGCCGTCCAGCTGCGGATCGCCGCGACCGTCCCCGAACCCAACCGCGACCTCACCTTCGTCTTCTACGACAACGAAGAGGTCGCCGCCCACCTCAACGGCCTCGGCCACGTCGCCGCCGCCCACCCCGACTGGCTGGAAGGCGACTTCGCCGTCCTCCTGGAGCCCTCCGACGCCCAGGTCGAGGGCGGCTGCCAGGGCACCCTGCGCGTCATCCTGCACACCGAGGGCGAACGCGCCCACTCCGCCCGCAGCTGGATGGGGTCCAACGCCATCCACGCCGCCACCCCGATCCTCGCGGCGCTCGCCGCGTACGAACCGCGCCGCCCGGTCATCGACGGCCTCGAATACCGCGAGGGCCTCAACGCGGTGAAGATCGAAGGCGGGGTCGCCACCAACGTGATCCCGGACGCCTGCACCGTCACCGTCAACTACCGCTACGCCCCCGACCGCACCGCCGAGGAAGCCCTCGCGCACGTCCGCGAGGTCTTCGCCGACTGCCCCGTCACCGAGTTCACCGTGGACGACCACTCCACCGCCGCCATGCCGGGCCTCTCGCACCCGGCGGCGAAGGCGTTCATGGCGGCCGTCGGCGGCACCGCCCAGCCCAAGTTCGGCTGGACCGACGTCTCCCGCTTCGGCGACCTCGGCGTCCCCGCCGTCAACTACGGTCCCGGAGACGCGCTCTACGCCCACAAGCGCGACGAACACGTGGCCACCGCACGGATCACCCACTGCGAGGAACGCCTGCGCTCCTGGCTCACCAGCTGACCCACGGCATTACCCCGCTCGTAACCTCGACCGATCTAGGCTGACGGGGAACAGCCACAACGCAGGTCGGTGGAGGGAGCAGTCATGGGCAACCCGGAGGACGCGCGGATTCCCGAGCACGCCGAAATTCCCGAGGGCGCGGTCAAGCCCGAGGAACAGCGGCTCGGCCCGGTGCTGCGCCGCAGGGAGCAGGTACAGCCCGGCACGACCGATCAGCGGCTGCTGGACTCCGAGGACGACTCGGAATGGGTGCACACCGACCCCTGGCGGGTCATGCGGATCCAGTCCGAGTTCGTCGAAGGGTTCGGGGCGCTCGCCGAGCTGCCCAGCGCCATCAGCGTCTTCGGCTCCGCCCGCACCGCGGCGGACACCCCGGAGTACGACGCCGGGGTACGCATCGGCCGGGCACTCGTCGACGCGGGCTTCGCCGTCATCACCGGCGGCGGCCCCGGCGCGATGGAGGCCGCCAACAAGGGCGCCAGGGAGGCGAAGGGGATCTCGGTCGGACTCGGCATCGAGCTGCCCTTCGAGTCCGGGCTGAACCCGCACGTCGACATCGGCGTCAACTTCCGCTACTTCTTCGTCAGAAAGACGATGTTCGTGAAGTACGCCCAGGGGTTCGTCGTCCTCCCCGGCGGCCTCGGCACCCTGGACGAACTCTTCGAGGCGCTGACCCTCGTGCAGACCGGCAAGGTCACCCGGTTCCCGATCGTGCTCTTCGGCTCCGCCTACTGGAGCGGTCTCGTCGACTGGCTCCGGAACACCGTGGTCGCCCAGGGCAAGGCGTCCGAGAGGGACCTGCTGCTGTTCCACGTCACCGACGACGTGGACGAGGCGGTGGCCCTGGTGACGAAGGAGGTCGGCCGTTAGGTGGTGTCCGGCGGATCAAGGTCGGACACCACCTGGGCCCCTCCCCGGGGTTTTCCCGGTGAGCCCCGGCCGTCCGGCCCCTCCCGGGCCGGACGGCCGGGGCCCGGGAAGCCCGAGCGCGGCGCACGCCTCACGCCAGCCCGCGCCGCGCCACCGCGGGCGGCCGGTGACCGGCGATCGACGCGACCATGTCCAGCACCTGACGCGTCTCCGCGACCTCGTGCACCCGGTACACCTGGGCCCCCAGCCACGCCGACACCGCCGTCGTCGCCAGCGTCCCGATCACCCGCTCCTTCACCGGGCGGTCCAGGGTCTCGCCCACGAAGTCCTTGTTGGAGAGCGAGACCAGCACCGGCCAGCCGGTCGCCGTCATCTCGTCGAGGCGGCGGGTGGCCTCCAGCGAGTGCCGGGTGTTCTTCCCGAAGTCGTGACCGGGATCGATCATGATCCCGTCCCGCCGCACTCCCAGCGCGACCGCCCGCTCGGCCAGCCCCAGGGTGACCCGCAGGATGTCCGCCATCACGTCCTCGTACTCCACCCGGTGCGGGCGGGTACGCGGCTCCGCGCCCCCGGCGTGGGTGCACACCAGCCCCGCGCCGTACCGGGCGGCGACCTCCGCCAGCTTCGGGTCCACCCCGCCCCACGCGTCGTTCAGCACGTCGGCGCCCGCCTCGCAGACCGCCTCGCCCACGTCGTGCCGCCAGGTGTCCACGCTGATCACCACGTCCGGGTGGCGGCGGCGGACCTCCGCGACGAACCCGACCGTGCGCCGCGCCTCCTCCTCGGCGGACACCTCCTCGCCCGGTCCCGCCTTCACGCCGCCGATGTCGATGATCGCGGCACCCTCCGCGACCGCCTGCTCGACCCGGGCGAGCGCCGGCTCGTCCCGGAACGTGGCGCCCTGGTCGTAGAAGGAGTCGGGGGTCCGGTTCACGATGGCCATGACCACCGGTTCGCGCGGACCGAATTCCCGCCGTCCCAGCCTGAGTGGACCGCTTCGCATCCCGTGTTCCTCCTCGTTGGTCGCTCGCACCGGACCTTGCACCCCGGCCGCCCCGATGCGGCATGATCCAGACGAGAGACCCTAACCGCCGGCCTTGACCGTCACTGCCGCATGGCACGATCGGACCCGGACCGATTCCCGCCCTCTGGGGAGGCGCACGTGTTCTTCTTCCTGCTGCTCGCGATGGTCGTGGTCGTCGCCGCGGTCACCCTTGCCGTGGTCGGCGGGGGCGACCGCACGGTGCTCCAGGACACCGCGCCCGAGTTCCCCACCGACCCGCTGCCGGTGACCCGGCCCCTGGTCACCGCCGACATAGAGCACCTCCGGCTGCCGATGGCCGTACGCGGCTACCGCATGGCCGACGTCGACGAGGCGCTCGACCGGGTCGCCGCCGAGCTCGCCGAGCGCGACGCCCGGATCGCCGACCTGGAGTCGGCGCTCGCCGGAGCCCTCACACAGGGCGCGCCCGGCCCCGACCTCCACAAGCGGCCCACCGACAACAAGCCCGGCGACGAGGACGGAGAGACCCGATGAGCGGCGGAGCCGAACCGGGCCCGGACGGCAGGCTGCGCTGCCCCTGGGGCCTCAGCACCGAGGACTACCTCGCCTACCACGACACCGAGTGGGGACGGCCGGTCCACGGCGACGACGCGCTCTTCGAACGCCTCTGCCTGGAGGCGTTCCAGTCCGGCCTCTCCTGGCTGACGATCCTGCGCCGCCGGGAGGGCTTCCGCGCCGCCTTCGCCGGGTTCGAGATCGCCGAGGTCGCCCGGTTCACCGACGCCGACAAGGAACGGCTCCTCGCCGACGCGGGCATCATCCGCAACCGCGCCAAGATCGACGCCACCCTCGCCAACGCCCGGGTGCTCGCCGAGTGGGCCCCCGGCGAGCTGGACGCGCTGATCTGGTCCTACGCCCCCGACCCGGCCACCCGCCCCGCCCCCCGGAAGCTCGGGGACGTGGCGGCCGTCACCCCGGAGTCCACCGCGCTCGCGAAGGCGCTGAAGAAGCGGTCCGTGCGCTTCGTCGGCCCGACCACCGCGCACGCCCTGATGCAGGCGTGCGGTCTGGTGGACGACCACCTCGCCGACTGCGTGGCGCGGGGCGCCAACGGCTGAGACCGGTCTCCCGGCCGCCCCCCGCGCGCTGCCACCGGCCGACACCGGTCTCCCGGTCTCCGGGGCTCCGGGCCGCCCGGCGGGCGGCCCGGACCGGCCTCACTTCCCGAGGTACCGCGGCTTCTCCTTCGCCAGGAAGGCCTTCACCGCGATGGTGTGGTCCTGCGAGGCGCCCGCCTTCGTCTGGAGCTCGTCCTCCTTCTCCAGCGTCTCGGCCAGGGTGTGCCCCGCGCCGTACGCCATCGACGCCTTCAGCGCCGCGTAGGCCACGGTCGGCCCGTCCGCCAGCGCGCGCGCCACCGACGCGGCCTCGGCCGCGAGGTCCGCCGCCGGGACGACCCGGTTGACCAGGCCCAGCTCGTACGCCTCCGCCGCCGTGATCGACCGCGGGAAGAGCAGCAGGTCCGCGGCGCGGCTCGGCCCGATCAGCCGGGGCAGCGTCCACGACATCCCGGAGTCGGCGGTCAGCGCGACCCCCGCGAACGAGGTGTTGAAGGAGGCGGTGTCGGCGACCACCCGGTAGTCGGCCGCGAGCGCGAAGCCGAAGCCCGCCCCGGCGGCGACCCCGTTCACCCCCGCCACGACCGGCTTCTCCATCTCGGTGAGGGCGCGCACGATCGGGTTGTAGTGCTCGCTCACCGTGCTCAGCGCGTTGCCGCCGCCCGTCTCCTGCGCGGTCGCCAGCGAGGCGATGTGCTCCTTCAGGTCCTGGCCGACGCAGAAGGCGCGCCCGGTGGCCGTGAGGAGGACGGCGCGCACCGAGGAGTCGCCGGCGGCGGCGCGCAGCGCGTCCCGCAGCGCGACCTTGGCCGCCGTGTTCATGGCGTTCATCGCGTCCGGCCGGTTGAGGGTGATCGTCGCCAGCCCGTCGCTCACCTCGTAGAGCACGGTGCTCGCCAGTTCCTCGGCCATGGTGGTGTCCCCTCGCTGTCCTGGTTCGGTGCTTCGCCAGGCAAGCATGGCCGACGCCCCGCCGGGCCGACATGTGACCTGCGTCTAACGATTGGCTCTCACCTCGGGCCGCGAGGGGGCGAAGTATCGCAGCCGGATCGCCGAATTGGGTGGTTTTGGTGGTGTGCGTTGCGCAAGCGATGCCGATCGATGTTGGTCATCGGGGTGTCGCATGCGGGATAATGACCTGGAAGCAATGTGTTCGATGCCGGTGAGGCAGCGCCTGTCATGGGGCCGCCGGTTGCGATTGAGCTGGTTTCAGGAAGGGGAACGAGCATGGCGGCCATGAAGCCGCGGACGGGCGACGGCCCGCTCGAGGTGACAAAGGAGGGGCGGGGCATCGTCATGCGCGTTCCGCTCGAAGGCGGCGGTCGGCTTGTTGTCGAGCTGACTCCGGACGAGGCAGACGCGCTCGGCGACGCGCTCAAGAAGGTTGTCGGCTGACCCTCCTGCGTGCCCACACTTCACTTCTGCCCCGGCACGGACACCCGTGCCGGGGCAGAAGCGTGTCCGGGGCCGTATACGAAAGGGGCGCGCGGCCCGCGGCGGTGAGCGGCCCCCGATCCGGTCCGGGGCGTACGGCTCAGCCGCGGCGGACCGCGCAGAGCAGCCCGTCGCCGACCGGCAGCAGCGTGGACATCAGCTCCTGGCTCTCCCGCACCGCCCGCAGCAGCTCCCGGATGCGCTGGACCTCCGCGGGCTGCGCCGCCGCGTCGACCGTACGGCCGTCGGCGAAGACCCCCTCGAAGCAGACGACCCCGCCCCGGCGGAGCAGCCGCAACGATTCGGCCAGGTACTCCAGGCTCTCCAGCCGGTCGCCGTCGCAGAAGACGAGGTCGTACCCGCCGTCCGCGAGGCGCGGCAGGACGTCGAGCGCGCGGCCGGGGATGAAGCGGGACCGGTTGGTGGCGAAGCCAGCGGAGCGGAACGCCTCGCGGGCGAACTGCTGGCGCTCCGGCTCGGGATCGACCGTGGTCAGCACCCCGTCCGGGCGCATCCCGTTCAACAGGTAGATGCCGGACACGCCCGTACCCGTGCCGATTTCCGCCACCGCTTTGGCGTCCGCCGCGGCGGCGAGCAGCCGCAGCGCGGCCCCCGTGCCGGGGGAGACGGAGCGGATCCCGAACGACCTGGACCGCTCGCGGGCCAGGTACAGAGCCTCGTCCTCGGGGACAAAGGCGTCGGCGAACGCCCAGCTCGTCTGCCGGTTGGCGGTAATGACCCTCTCCTGTCCCCGTAGTTGGCGCAACGGTGACTGTATCCGCTGCGCAGGGGAACCCGCAGATGGGACCGGACGTTGGGGAGGGAGAGGGGAAAGCGCCCGAAGGGGGCCCGCGGATCGGGCCCGCCGGACCGGCGAGAGCAGGCCCCGGGCATGGCCCGGCCCCTCCGAAAAAGGCTTATACGGAGCTAACGGGCGAGGTGGCTATGGTAGGGGCTCCACTGGACACCACCAGAGCCGACAGGGGAGGTGCGGCTGCGCCTGGGGATCGGGGAGGAGCGCTGCGGCGCTTTCTCAGGTCGGCGGGTGAGCCGAAATCCGTGACCAACACCGCTGACCGTTCTTCCAACGATTCCGCAACGACCGCGACCTTCGCCTCCGACACGGAATCCCCGGCGTGGACCCCGCCCTCATGGGAAGAGATCGTCAGCACCCACAGCGGTCGCGTGTACCGACTCGCGTACCGGCTGACGGGCAACCAGCACGACGCGGAGGACCTCACCCAAGAGGTGTTCGTCCGCGTCTTCCGGTCGCTGTCGACCTACACCCCCGGCACCTTCGAGGGGTGGCTGCACCGCATCACCACCAACCTCTTCCTCGACATGGTCCGCCGCAAGCAGCGCATCCGTTTCGACTCCCTGGGGGACGACGCGGCCGAGCGGCTGCCCAGCCGTGAGCCGTCGCCGCAGCAGGCGTTCAACGACACCCACTTCGACGCGGACGTGCAGCAGGCGCTGGACACCCTCGCGCCCGAGTTCCGTGCCGCCGTGGTGCTCTGCGACATCGAGGGACTGAGCTACGAGGAGATCGCGGCGACCCTCGGCGTCAAGCTGGGCACCGTGCGCAGCCGCATCCACCGGGGCCGTTCGCATCTGCGCAAGGCGCTCAAGCACCGGTCCCCCGAAGCCCGTGCCGAGCAGCGCTCCCTGGCGGGCGCGGTCCTCGTGGGGGAGGGCGGAACGGCGTGACCCCCACAGGCCCCACCCCTGCCGAGCAGCACTTGGGGGACCGGCTCGCCGCCCTGGTCGACGGCGAGCTCAAACACGACGCCCGCGAACGCGTCCTGGCCCACCTCGCCACCTGCGCCCGCTGCAAGGCGGAAGCCGACGCCCAACGGCGGGTCAAGTCCGTGTTCGCGCAGACGGCTCCCCCCGCACCCAGCGAGGGCTTCCTCGCCCGCCTCCAGGGCCTCCCCGGGGGCACCGGCGCCGACAACGGGTTCGGGAGCGGGCCCTTCGGTCCCGACGGCCGGCCGGTCGACGACTACCGCCTCCCCGGTGGCCCCGGCGGACGGCGGACGGAGCAGGGCCCCTCGCCGCTGGACGGCTTCGGCTACCTCCCCACCACGCACGGAGCGGGTTCCGTGCTGCCCGGCGGTGCCGCCGGTTCCGCCTTCCCCCTGCACGGGGTGGCCCGTGAGGCCGACCGCTCCCCCTGGCGCGCCCGCCGGTTCGCGTTCGCGGCGGCCAGCGCCGTCTCGCTGGCGGCGATCGCCCTGGGCGGAGCCGTCCCGGTGGACGACGCGTTCGACGCTCCGCTGCGCGCCGAGGGCGCCGGCGCCGCGGCGACCCCGCTCGACGCCGACGAGCGCGCGGCGAGCGGAATCGCCTCGGCCAGCCGGGGCAGTTCCCAGGGCGGCGCCCTCTCCGTGGAGGACCGTTCCGGCATCGCCTCCACCTTCGCGGCGTCCTCCGCACCGGTGGGGCTCACCGCCGCCACCGCGCCGGTCCTGTCCGGCACCGGTACCGACACCCTCCTCGGGGCCGGGCGGGCCTCCGCGCAGCCGACGCGGAACGTCTCGCTGGCCGCGCTGATATGCCCCCGCACGGCGTCCCCGCTCCTCGCGCCGCTCTTCCCCGCCGAGGCCGCGCAGCCGAGGGTCACCGCGTCCGCCACCGGCGCAGCCGCCCCGTCCCCCTCGGCCCCGGCGCCGTCCGCCGCGTCCTCCGCCGCCCCGTCCCCGTCCCCCTCCGCCACGCCGCTGTCGGCCCTGTCGTCACCGCAGCAGACGCTGCGCTGACCTCCCCCGCGCCGGTCCTGCCCGGCGCGGGACCGGCGTCCCCGGGGGCCCGCACCGACGGGCCCGTCACCGGCTCCCCAAACCTGGTTGAATTCCGGTCGGAGCGCTCCGGGGAGGGCGCGCGGAGGCCACGTGCGGGGAGAGTATGGACGAGGGAAAGCCCACCGGACCGAAGCCGAAGTGGTGGAGCCGCCCCGCCACGGGCCCCGCGCCCCTCGCACCGGAACCCGCACCGGCCGCCGACGGCCCCGCACCGGTGGCCGACGCACCCGCCGCTCCGACGACCGGCGCACCCGCGCCGACCGTCCCGGAGGTCCCCGGGCCCCGTACCCCGGGAGCCGCGCGCCCCTTGCACGAGCCCGACGAGTACGGCACCCCGCCCTACGGCGGCCCCGGCCCCTGGGCGCCCGCCCCGCCGGTCCAGCACCCCGCCGCGACCCCCGCGCACGGCACCCCCGCACCACCGGCGTACGCGACGCACACGGCGCACCCGGCCCCCACGACCCATGCGGCGGCCCCCGGCACACCGCCGCCCTGGCAGACCTACGACCCGTGGGCCGCGGGCTCCGCCGGGCAGCCGCTGATCCGGACCGTCCCGGGGACCTCCGGGATCGTCCCGGCGGCGGGACGACCGGGCGGGCGGCGCGGGTCGCTGCTCGTCGGAGCCGTACTCCTCGCGCTGGTCGCGGGCGCCGTCGGGGGCGGGGTCGGCGCCTACGTCGAACGGAACGGCGGCCTCACCACCGTGCACCTCCCGCAGGCCGACGGCGTCCCCGCCGGACGGGCACCGGACAGCGTCGCCGGGATCGCCGCGAGCGCCCTGCCGGGCGTGGTCACCCTGCACGTCAGCGGCGCCGAGGAGTCCGGCACGGGCACCGGGTTCGTCCTCGACGACCAGGGCCACATCCTCACCAACAACCACGTCGTCGCGCCCGCCGGTCCGTCCGGCGACATCACCGTGACGTTCAGCGGCGGCGAGAGCGCCGTCGCCGAGGTGGTCGGCAAGGACAGCGGCTACGACCTGGCCGTGGTCAAGGTCAGCGGGGTCTCCGGGCTGACGCCGCTAACACTCGGCAACTCCGACGACGTCGAGGTCGGCGACCCGGTGGTGGCGATCGGCGCCCCGTACGACCTGTCGAACACCGTCACCTCCGGGATCATCAGCGCCAAGCAGCGCCCGATCACCTCGGGCGGCGAGGAGGCCGGCGCCACCGACGTCAGCTACGTCGACGCCCTCCAGACCGACGCGCCCATCAACCCCGGCAACTCCGGCGGCCCGCTCCTCGACGCCCGGGCGCAGGTGATCGGCATCAACAGCGCCATCCGTGCCGCCGACACCGGCTCCTCCGGGTCCGGCGCCCAGGCCGGGTCGATCGGCCTCGGCTTCGCCATACCGATCAACCAGGGCAAGCGCGTCGCCGAGGAGCTCATCAACACCGGCAAGGCCACCCACCCGGTCATCGGCGTCACCCTCGACATGGAGTACCTGGGCGACGGCGCGAAGGTGAACACCCGGGGCGAGGGCGGTTCCGCCGCCGTCACCGAGGGCGGCCCCGGCGACCTGGCGGGCATCCGGCCGGGCGACGTCATCACGGCGGTGGACGGCGTACGCGTCCACAACGGCGAGGAGCTGATCGTGAAGATCCGCGCCCACCGCCCCGGAGACCGGCTCGGCCTCAAGCTCACACGCGGGGGTAAAGAGCTGTCCATGACTTTGACCCTGGGGTCCGTGACCGGCACCTGAACGTCCACGCGAGGTACCGTCCGTACAGCTTGGCCAGGTACCGTTTGCACGGCCGGACTTTCCGGCCGTGCCGGTGGGAGACCACGCGACGAACACGCGGAGCACACGAGGAGCGGCAAAGTGTTCAACGACATAGGCGCACTTGAGCTGCTTACTCTCGGGATTCTCGCCGTCCTGGTCTTCGGCCCGGACAAGCTGCCGAAGGTCATCCAGGACATCACGCGCACGATCCGCAAGATCCGCGAGTTCTCGGACAGCGCCAAGGAAGACATCCGCTCCGAGCTGGGCCCGCAGTTCAAGGACTTCGAGTTCGAGGACCTGAACCCGAAGACGTTCATCCGCAAGCAGCTGATGGACGGCGAAGACGATCTCGGTCTCAAGGAGATCCGCGAGAGCTTCGACCTCCGCAAGGAGATCACCGACATGACGGACGCCGTGCACGGCCGCGAGAGCGTGGCCTCCGCGGCAGCCGCGACGGTGGCCTCGGCCGGTTCCGACGTGGGTGCGCTGACGAAGTCCCCGGCCGCCGACCCCCTGGCGAAGACGGACCCCCTGGCGAAGGCGGACCCCCTGAAGAAGGCCGCTCCGGCCGCTCAGGACGACCGTCCGCCGTTCGACGCCGACGCCACCTGAGACCCGTCATTCCCGGCTCGTCCGGACGGTATGGCTATTCTCCATCTGTCCGGTTGCGAGGATGCCCGAGCCCGCGGGGGGCGGGCCGCTCCGGATCTGAGATCGAGGAGGCGGCCGGGCAGATGGAGACCACGAGTCGGGTTGACACGGATGGCACGCCCAGCACGGACACCGCGGAGGCGGAGGGGGTGCCCTCGGCCCGGCCTGCGGTCGTCGACGGCTATCTGCAGGCGTCCTTCCCCTGGTACGCGCTGGACGAGGCGTTCACCGGTCCGCGCCGGCTGACCCCGGTCGGCCGCGCGGCGGACGGCACCGTCCAGCACGGCGCGATCGGCCACGGCGACGAGCCGCTGGCACGCCCCGACGCGGGCCCCGAGAAGGAGCGGTTCGCCGTCGTGGTGACCGTGGCCAGCAGCCCCGTACGCGGCAGCGGCGACGGCACCGGGACCCTGGAGGCCACCACGGTGTCCACGGCGGCCTGGCTGGCCGGCTCCGGGCTGCTCGCCTGCACCTGGCCGCAGCAGCTCGACCACGGCCTGCGCGACGACTGGCTCGACCAGCAGACGGAGATCGCGTTCGAGCTCGCCGACGAGCTGGACGAGGCGCCCTGGTCGACGCTCTCGCTGCCGGTGGACGGCGTACCGGTCGAGTTCCACTACCGCGAGTCCGAGTTCGGCTGGGTGCTGGCCGGGTCAGCGAAGGGCGTGCACCTCGGCGCGTACGGGCGGGGGATGAGCGCGTACGGGCTGGGCTTCTCGGCCGTCGAGGACGTCGCCGCCTACGCTGCCTGAGCCGTACGCGTCACGACGGAGGAGCCGGGCGGTCCGTGCGGAACGGACCGCCCGGCTCCTCGGGCGTCTCAGAACTTGTTGCGCGGGGTGATGCCCAGCGACATGCCGGACAGGCCGCGCTGACGGCCACCCAGCTTCTCGGCGATCGAGCGCAGCGCGCGCCCGGCGGGGGAGTCCGGGTCGGAGAGCACGACCGGCTTGCCCTCGTCGCCGCCCTCGCGGAGCCGTACGTCGATCGGGATCGAGCCGAGCACCGGCACCTCGGCGCCGACCGTCTTCGTCAGACCGTCGGCCACCCGCTGCCCACCGCCGCTGCCGAACACGTCGACCATCTCGTCGCAGTGCGGGCACGGCATGCCCGACATGTTCTCCACGACACCGGCGATCTTCTGGTGCGTCTGCACCGCGATCGAACCGGCCCGCTCGGCGACCTCGGCCGCCGCCTGCTGCGGGGTGGTGACGACCAGGATCTCGGCGTTCGGCACGAGCTGCGCCACCGAGATCGCGATGTCACCGGTGCCCGGCGGCAGGTCGAGCAGCAGGACGTCGAGGTCGCCCCAGTAGACGTCGGCGAGGAACTGCTGGAGCGCGCGGTGCAGCATCGGGCCGCGCCAGACCACCGGGGCGTTGCCCGGGGTGAACATGCCGATGGAGATGACCTTCACGCCGTGCGAGGACGGCGGCATGATCATGTTCTCGACCTGGGTGGGCCTGCCGTCCGCACCGAGCATGCGGGGCACGCTGTGGCCGTAGATGTCCGCGTCCACCACGCCGACCTTCAGCCCGTCGGCCGCCATCGCCGCCGCGAGGTTGACCGTCACCGAGGACTTGCCGACGCCGCCCTTGCCGGACGCGACCGCGTAGACACGGGTGAGCGAGCCCGGCTTGGCGAACGGCACCTCGCGCTCGGCGGTACCGCCGCGCAGCGCGCCCGCCAGCTCCTTGCGCTGCTCGTCGCTCATCACGTCGAGGGTGACCTCGACCCGCGAGACGCCCTCCACCGCGGCGACCGCGTCGGTCACGTTCCTGGTGATGGTCTCGCGCATCGGGCAGCCGGAGACCGTGAGGTACACCGTGACAGCCACCACACCGTCAGGATCGATCTCGACCGATTTCACCATGCCGAGTTCGGTGATCGGGCGGTGGATCTCCGGGTCGTTCACTGTCGCCAGTGCTTCGCGCACCGCGTCTTCCGTAGCCATACGACGATGTTACGGCGCGCGACGCTACGCGCGGGTAGCCCCTCAGCGGTCGCCTTCGTCACTCTCGTGCGGAAGGAGGACGCGCCGGTCCTCCAGATCCCTCATGAGGTCCTCCAGCTCCGAGCGGATCCAGTCGCGGGTGGCGACCTCGCCGAGCCCCATCCGCAGCGCCGCGATCTCCCGGGTGAGGAACTCGGTGTCGGCGATGGACCGCTCGTTCTGCTTGCGGTCCTGCTCGTGGGTGACCCGGTCCCGGTCGTCCTGCCGGTTCTGCGCGAGCAGGATCAGCGGCGCCGCGTACGAGGCCTGGAGCGAGAGCATCAGCGTCAGGAAGATGAACGGGTACTCGTCGAACCGCAGGGCGGTCGGCGCGAAGATGTTCCAGAGCACCCAGACGACGATGATCAGCGTCATCCAGACGATGAACCGCCCGGTGCCCAGGAAGCGGGCGATCCGTTCCGAGAACCGGCCGAACGCCTCGGGGTCGTACTCCGGAAGGAGCCGGCGGCGCGGCGCCCTGGGCTGGTCCAGCCGGAACCTGGGCGGGCGCACCATCCCGGACGAACCGGTGGACGCCGCCTTCGCGCGCTCATCGGCTGCCACGGGCGATCCCCTCCTCGCCGTGGAAGTCGGTCTCCCGCCAGTCCTCCGGCAGCAGGTGGTCCAGCACGTCGTCGACGGTCACCGCGCCCAGCAGCGAACCGCTCTCGTCCACCACGGGCACCGAGACCAGGTTGTACGCGGCCAGGTAGCTGGTGACCACCGCCAGCGGGGTGTGCGGCGGCAGCGGTACGAGGTCGCTGTCCACGATCGAACTGACCAGCGCGAACGGCGGGTCCCGCAGCAGCCGCTGGAAGTGGACGGTGCCGAGGTACTTGCCGGTGGGCGTCTCGTCGGGCGACCGGCAGACGTACACCTGGGCGGCGAGCGCGGGGGAGAGGTCCGACTGCCGCACCCGGGCGAGCGCGTCCGCGACGGTGGCGTCCGGGCGCAGCACGATCGGCTCGGTCGTCATCAGACCGCCCGCCGTCCGGTCCTCGTAACTCATCAGCCGCCGCACGTCGGCCGCGTCGTCCGGGCGCATCAGCGTCAGCAGCCGCTCCTTGTCCTCCTCGGGCAGCTCGGAAAGGAGGTCCGCCGCGTCGTCCGGGTCCATCGCCTCCAGCACGTCCGCCGCGCGCTCCTCCTTGAGCTTGCCGAGGATCTCCACCTGGTCGTCCTCGGGCAGCTCCTCCAGCACGTCGGCGAGCCGGTCGTCGTCGAGGGCGGCGGCCACCTCCGCCCGGCGCTTGGGCGTCAGATGGTGCAACGCGTTGGCGACGTCGGCGGGACGCAGCCGCTCGAAGGTGGCGACCAGGTTCTCCGCCCCCTGCCCGTGCTCCTCCAGGGCGAAGCCGCTGACCGCCGACCAGTCGACGGTCAGGGTCTCGCCCTTGCGGCGCAGCGCCCCGCCGCGCCCCTTGCGGACGAAGTACTTGTCGATCTCCCAGTCGCGGCGGGCCGGCAGCTGGTGGATGGCGACGTCGAGGATGGTGACCTCCTCGCCGGTCTCGGCGAGCGTCACCCGCCTGTCCAGGAACTCACCGAGCACCAGACGCTCGGTGGGGCGCTGCTCGAAGCGGCGCATGTTGACCACGCCGGTGGTGATGACCTGGCCGGACTCCACGCCCGTCACCCGGGTCATCGGCAGGAAGATGCGCCGCCGGCTCACCACCTCCACCACCATGCCGAGCAGCCGCGGCGGCCGGCCGCCGACGCGCAGCATCGCCACCAGGTCGCGGACCCGGCCGACCTGGTCGCCGGTGGGGTCGAAGACCGGCACCCCGGAGAGGTGCGAGACGAAGACCCTGGGCGCGCCCGATGCCATTGCGCACCCCTTCCGTGCCGGTTGCCGCGAGCAGTGCCCGACGCGGCCCCTTCACGGCCCGTCAGGGGCGTCGGTGACGCCGGTATGCCGGATTCAGGCTAGCCCGTCCCCCTGCGTACCGCTCCGTACCGGCCCCGGAGCACGCCCGGACGGCTCCCTTCCGGACGGCGCCCGAACCCCGGGTACGCTGCCGCTTGCCATCCCACACGCATGACGAGAGGCAAGTACGCGTGACCTCCTACGCTCCCGCCGTACGGGCCCGCCGGACCGCGCTCGCCGTGGTGCTCGGGGCGCAGCTCGCCCTGGGCCTCACCGGCTGCGCGGGCGACGACCCCGACGCGGGCACGAACGGAATCGGCAAGCTCTCCGCCGAGGAGATCGACACCCGGGCCAGAGCCGCCGCCGACGCCGCCACGGCTGTGCACCTCGCGGGCACCCTCATCAGCAAGGACGGCAGCTACACCCTCGACATGCGGCTCAACGCCGACGGCGGCACCGGCTCCGTCACCTCGAAGGAGAACACCTTCGCCGTGCTCCGGGTCGGCGACGACCTCTACCTCAAGGCGGACGCCGCCTTCTGGAGCGCCGAGCAGGACGGCAAGGGCGCGGCGGGCACGGGCGAGGACGGCGACGCGGAGGCCGCCGAGAAGCTCGACGGCAAGTACGTCAAGGTCCCCGCGGACGACCCCACGTACAAGCGGCTGCGCGGCTTCACCGAGAAGGACACCCTGCTCGACGGAGTGCTGTCCCTGCACGGCACCGTCAACAAGGGCGACCGCGACAGGATCAGCGGGGTCCCCACCATCCAGATCCTGGGCGGGAAGGGCGAGGGCGGCGCGCTCGACGTCGCGCTCAAGGGCACGCCCTACCCCGTCAGGGTGGCGCGCGGCGGCGGAGGCGGCACGGTCACCCTCGCGGACTGGGGGCGCTCCTTCGAACTGGCGGCCCCGCCCGAGGACGACACCGTCGACTACGGCGGCCAGCTGCCGAAGACCTCCGGCTGACCCGTTCGTACGGTCGGGCCGCGCACCGGTCGGCGGACTTCCGGCCGGTGCGTGCGCGACGGGACCCGTTCGGGTGGCGGCGGGTACCGGGGGCCGGTCCGGTGGCGGCGTGCGTCGGGGGCCGTGAGGATGACGTGAGGCGGGGCACCGCGGTCCGAAACCCGCCCGCATCCGAGGAAGGGCCCCGCATGACCACACAGAACGCGATCGACTGGCCGGAGAAGTACCTGCCCGGCACCACCGACAACTTCGTCTCCAACGAGGTGGTCGTCCACGGCGTGAGTGCCACCCGGGTGTGGAGCCTCCTCGTGGACACCTCGACCTGGGAGTCGTACTACGACAACGTCGCCGACATCTCCTTCCCCCGGGGCGGCGGGCCCGAGCTGAGGAAGGATCTCTCCTTCAGCTTCGGCACCTTCGGCTTCCCGCCCCTGGACGCCCTCGTCGTCGAGTTCCAGGCCCCCGCTCCGGACGTGCCCGGACGCCTGTCGTGGACCGCGGTGCAGCACGGCACGCCCGAGGAACAGCTCGACGTGCTGCACGCCTGGCTCGTGGAGGACCTGCCGGGGGGCCGGGTCCGCATCCTGACCCAGGAGTCGCAGATCGGACAGCCTGCGGCGGCGCTCGCCGGGGAGCGGCCGAACCCGATGCTCAACGGGCACCAGGCGTGGCTGGACGGTCTGGTCGGCGCCGCGTCCGGGCGGCCGGCCCGCTGAGCCGCCCCCGGCCACCGACCGGGCGGGGCATCGCTGCGGTTGCCGTGCTCAGCCCGCGCGGCGGCGCTTCTTCCTCAGCAGCAGGCGGGGGAGGCCGGCCGGTACCGGCTCCCGGGTGATCGCCGGGGTGTCGAGCGGGCGGGCGGCGAGCGAGTCGTCCGGCAGGTCGGTGGTGTGCGTCACCGGCGTCAGCCGCACCACCCGGCAGTCGGCGGCCCAGCGCTCCGTCAGCCGCTCGGCGTCCGGCGCGTTCAGCCGCTTTCCCTTGAGCTCCGCGACCGCCGCCTCCCACGCCTCGGAGTGCGGGGCGAGTTCGGCCACCTCGGCGGTCCACGCGACGATCCGGCCGCCCTTGTCCTTGCTGCGCACCGTCACCCCGGCCCGCGCGCCGTCCGCCAGGCCGTCGGGGAGCGGCTGCTCACCGGGGCCGCCGACGAGCAGCGCCGCGCCCTCGTGCCAGACGTGCCAGAGCGCCCGGGCGGCGCCGGAGGCGCGCACCCAGATCAGGCCGGACTTCTTGGTGGCCTCCTCGACGAGGGCCTGCCCGAGCAACGAGTCAGCAGTCATGGCGAAGAGCCTAACGGCCCGCCGTCCGGGCCCTGGTGGGCCGGTGGGACGCGGGCCGGACACGGCCTACAGCCAGCCGTTGCGCTTCAGCGTCCGGTGGATGGAGAAACAGACCACCGCGATGACGCCCAGCACCATCGGGTAGCCGTACGTCCAGCGCAGCTCCGGCATGTGGTCGAAGTTCATGCCGTAGACCCCGCAGATCATCGTGGGTACGGCGACGATGGCGGCCCAGGACGTGATCTTGCGCATGTCCTCGTTCTGGGTGACGGTCGCCTGCGCCAGATTGGCCTGGAGGATCGAGTTCAGCAGCTCGTCGAAGCCGAGGACTTCCTCCTGCACCCGCGCGAGGTGGTCGGCCACGTCGCGGAAGTACTTCTGGATGTCCGGGTCGATCAGCCGCATCGGCCGCTCGCTCAGGAGCTGCATCGGCCGCTGGAGCGGCGAGACGGCTCGCTTGAACTCCAGTACCTCACGCTTGAGTTGGTAGATGCGCCCGGCGTCGGTGCCGCGTGCGCTGCCCTTCGTCGGGGTGGAGAAGACGTCGATCTCGACCTCGTCGATGTCGTCCTGCATCGCACCCGCCACCGCGATGTACCCGTCCACCACGTGGTCGGCGATGGAGTGCAGCACGGCGGACGGCCCCTTGGCCAGCAGCTCCGGATCGTCCTGGAGGCGGTGGCGCAGCGCGCGCAGCGAACCCTGGCCGCCGTGCCGGACGGTGATCACGAAGTCCCGGCCGGTGAAGCACATCACCTCGCCGGTCTCGACGACCTCGCTGGTCGCGGTGAGCTCGGCGTGCTCGACGTAGTGGATGGTCTTGAAGACCGTGAAGAGCGTGTCGTCGTACCGCTCCAGCTTCGGCCGCTGGTGGGCGTGGACCGCGTCCTCCACCGCCAGCGGGTGCAGCCCGAACTCCCGTGCGATGACGGCGAATTCGGCTTCGGTGGGCTCGTGGAGCCCGATCCAGGCGAAGCCGCCGCCCTCGCGCACCCGCAGCATCGCCTCGTGCGGGGTCTGGCAGGCGGACGCCTCCATGCGGCGGCCGTCGCGGTAGACCGCGCAGTCCACCACGGCGCTGGAGGCGGACGGGTCGCGGGTGGTGTCGTAACCGGTGTGCGGGGAGGGGTTCTTGCGGAGGCTGGGCCGCAGGGAGGGGCGCACGGCGGCGCGCAGGTCACGGATCATGGACATGGCTGGCTCCTACACGAAAGGGCCGTGCGGTGCGCGCAGGCGGAACAGCCCGGAATGGAGACGTGTGCACCACGTCCGCAAAGCGGGCGGCACCGCGGAGCGGTGGCGACGGCGTTCGCTACAGACAGGCGAAAACGGGATGCTCTTCCGTCGTGCGACAAGCCACGAGCCCTGACCGAGAGGGCTTAAGAAATCACCGGGACGCGGTGGAGGCGGAAGAGCGCTTGGTACTGCACGGTCGACTTGGATCCATGGCAGTCCCCACCTCCTCCGGCCGGTCCCCCGTGGGGGACGACGTGCTGTCGGGACTTCAGGGGGCGCCGCGTCGCGCGCTGTCCCGACCGGCGGCCAGGCTATCAGCCCGGCCAAGGGTCAATCCCTTACTTTGCCCGTTCGATACGCGTTCTATGCTCGCGACATGGAAGAAATTCTCGCGCTCGTCGAAGCCCGGCTGTGCACCGCCCTCGGGGAGCCGGACGCCCGTGCCGCCGTGACCTTCCTGGGCACGGACCGCATCGAAGTGCTGCGCTTCCTCGACGGCGACGTGGTCCGCTACGCCACCCTCGGCATGTCCGCCCAGCCCATGGCGGACCCCACCGCACCGCTCGCCGATCCGGTGAAGGGCCCCCGCGCCGAGCTGGTCCTCTCCGTGCGCGCCGGGCTCGCCGCCACCGACCAGGTGCTCCGCCCGCTCGCCGTACTGGCGGCGTCCCCGCAGGTCGAAGGCGTGATCGTGGCCCCCGGCGCCTCCCTCGACCTGGGCGACCCGCTCTGGCCGTCCGCCCCCTTCTCCTCGGTGCTGGTCGCCGAGTCCGGCGGGCTGGTGGAGGACCTGGAGCTGGACGCGCCGATGGACCCGGTGCGCTTCCTGCCGCTGCTCCCGATGACCGCGAACGAGGCCGCCTGGAAGCGTGTCCGGGGCGGCCAGGAGCTCCAGGAGCGCTGGCTCTCGCACGGTACGGACCTGCGGGACCCGCTGCGTACCTCCGTACCGCTGGACTGAGCCGCAGACGTACGAGGAGGGGCCCCCCGACCCGCGGGGCCCACCACGTACGTAC